>DVOQ01000016.1 GCA_018713485.1 Candidatus Avisuccinivibrio pullicola | reverse complement strand
GGCAGCCGAAAGTTTTCCAGATGAGGACTTTCTGATCCTGCGTCGGCAGGATCCTGAACTCCATGCATCTGAAGACTTTTACCATTGTCACGGGTTTAATCCTGCTGATAATTATTTCCTGAACAAACCCCGGGTTCTATTTTACTATATCCCCTGTTTTTATCAACCGCGGGCCATTCATCTCCACCTTACAGAAGGTGGAGACTTCTGGCCAAAAATTGTTAAAATTATTAAGCCCCGTAAACATGCTTTCTTTTGAAAGGCACAGACATCCGGTAAGAACGGCAAAGTTAAGCTCCTGATTATCTTTAAGGCAGCTGAGTAAAGAGCGCATAAAGGACAGCATGGAGTCATAAAAAGCATGCTTTTGAGCACTGGCAAGAGGAACATCGTATTCATCTATAAGCACGATGACTTTTTTGCCATAATAACTGTACAGGGCATGAAGCAGATTTTTCAGAAAGAACCTTAATTCCTCATAAGCGCGTTCCGGATAAGGAAGACCTCCCATCCTGATAAGGGAATCAAAATACTCACGGTAGACTATAAACAGCCTGGGATCACACAGCGAGTCCTGATTCCGTTCCAGAAGAGGAATAACCACATTCTGATAAAACTCATTCAGATTTTCTGAATAAGTGTGTTTGATCATTCCCCTAAAAGAGATAACAATCACCGGGTACTGATTCATCCAGTTTAGGCACAGCGCCCGGTATCGGGTAATCTCAAGGCCTTCAAAAAGGGAAGCACTGTCCTTTGAGATATCAAAAAACGCCTCGAGCGTGGACAGGAGCAGGGTTTTCCCAAAACGGCGGGGGCGCGTGATAAGAGAGATCTTGGGAGCCGCTCCCCCATAGGGAAGGGAGGCATCATACACGCGCAGCAGCCTCGCAATGAAAGCCGTTTTATCAATGTAGACACGTGCGTCCTTACGCAGCTCCTCAAAAGAGGAGCAGCCTAAAGCAGTCCTGACCTTCATAAGGCCCTCCCGCGCTGAAAAATCTCCTGAAACCGGAGGTCATAGAATACTCTGTCATTATTCTACCTGATAGCCGGGATCCTGCGTGCTTCTCCCTGCGCGTTTTCCTCCACGCAATCCTTTCAGGCACCGTTCCATAAGAAATATCGATCCACCTTGCAGACTGTCCCTCACGGTGATCTGAGCCCTTTATTCACCTTTTCTTAATCTTCAGGGATACCGCAGTTGAGGATGCGCCAGTCACGAAAACCGTCGGCCAGGGGATCGGCGCCATTAGAACAGGAAGCGCTTACCATCCTGCCCCGCTCATTAAACTGCACTTCAAGAACTTCAGAGTGCGTACCCGCAGGGAAATAACGTCTTACGATGCGCAGTCTGCCTTCAGGGCTGTAATCACGGTACTCGCTTACCTCCCCGTTTTCAGAGTAACGTGTCTCAGTATTATTCACCGAGCGCGCCTTCACCTTTCCCGAGGGATAGTAAGCCGTGTAATCGGTACGGCAGCGTCCGGGGCGGGCATGATCCACGCATCCTGCCCCTTCCTCATGTTCCTCGCTTAACGCTAACACGCGGTAATCCTTCCCCTCTTCCCTAAGGTGCTTTCTGTCATAAGCGTCTTGTGCGCCCCTGTAAAAGAGACGGTAGTCAAGTGCCACGCCGTTTTCATGATAGATACGGCTCAGGAGCGTATCGTCAGTGGCATAGCTGTCTTCATAATAACGCGTGAAATCGTGCATAACCGGATTCCACTGCCACATATAGCGCACTGAACGTCCGGTAAACTCCCCCCTGCCATCAAAGGTGAGAACCTCACGCACGAAATACGGATCACCGGGCTCGTCCTCAGCGCGCGGAGCACGTTTACCCTCCATCATAATCATGCGGTGCGCATCGCCCATCAGCTCACTTTCAAAGAGCGCGCAGTTACCCAGGGTATAGCGCGAGCAGGTCCGCATCTCTGAGGCTCGCTGCAGCGCATCGCGGGTTTCACTGCCGTAACCGTCCGCGGCCAGGGAGGCCCGCTCAAGCCCAGAGCGCATGAGCGCAATCTCCTCCTGATCAGAAGCTTTAAGGGAACATCCGCTCATAGTCAGGGCCGTAAGCACGGCCCCTAAAGTAATGGAAAAACGCATACCTACTCCTCAAGGCACAGAGAGAACCTTTTTTACCTCCAGGATAACACCTGGGACGCTGAGAGCGCCGCTTTTACGTTCTGAGCCCGTACTCTAAAGCAGAGGTTCAGGGGAACTCTCTTCTTCAGTCACGAAGCCGTACGGCCACTGCTGCGTGCCGTACATGTTAAACACGTAACTGTAGCCGCTTTCCACGAGGATTTTTGAGGCATTTTCAGCTCTCACGCCCGAACGGCAGTGTACTAACACCGGCTTCGTGACATCCGGAGCGGACTCGAGCACGGTACCGGGCTTTAAGGTTGACAGAGGGACATTGACCGAGCCCTTAATGTGCCCTGCTGCATATTCATCGGGCTCACGCACGTCGATAACCGGTACCCCCTGCTCCATGAGGGCCCTGGCCACATCCGGAGTTACCTTATGATAGGCGGGATTCTGATAGCTAAGCGGCGTGGCCGGCTGCGGGGTTACCGGCTCCACGGGACACTGTGAGGCGCATCCTGAAAGCGCCACGGTAAGGAGGGACACGGCAAGAAAAGATGAAAGAAGCATAACTTACTCCTTGATCAGCTGAAAAGCCTGAGTTTCTTACATAAGGCAGCTCTAAAAAACCTGAGAGGTTAAAGCTTAGAATAAGCCAACATAGCCCCGGGTAACAGACAGATTTTAGCATTCTGTCAATAACTCCGGGGGAGTGGTTCCTCAAAACAGAAGGGAACTCACGAAAGTAAGCCTGTCTACTTAGCCTGTAATGTGCGGTTTAAAGTCTTTACGGCAGGGATCTTTAAAAGACGGGCACTTTACCCGGATCGACCCTTTCATAGCGCAACCGGTTATCCCCCTGCGGCCTTAGCAGTGTCCACCTGTCAGGGATGCGCGGCAGCGTCGCGGGATCGGTGTCTTCCATAAAGGCGATAAAGTCATCAATGTTCTTCACCGGTATCTTAAGACCGTTTTTGATGGCACGCGGCAGATCGTACTGCCACCACTGAATTTTAAGCAGGGCCTCGATCTGCCGGTCGTTAAAGCGCATACGCACGATCCGGGCCGGTGCTCCACCCACTATGGCGTATGGCGGCACGTCGTGCGTCACGACGGCTCCCGCGCCCACTATGGCACCGTCCCCGATATGAATGTCATCACAAGAGGCGGTCATGGCGCGACATCCTATCCAGACGTCATTGCCAACCCATACCTCGGTAGTCTCCTCGCCGTTCTCCTTAACCTTCCACGGATAGGGCATCTTACCTAACTGCGGTCTGAAATAGCGGCGATCAAAGAAGGCCGGGGTAGCCGAGAGCCACTGCGGGTAATGGATCCCCAGTCCCGTCTTCACTCCGTCGGCGATGGTGCAGTAACGCCCGAGCGTCGTCGTGGTCAGGACGGTGTCGAACTGCACGCTGCAGTAGGCATCCATCGTGACGCGGATTAAGGAGGCGTTTTCACGTATGGCGACGGGCCCGTTAAAGAGCAGGCCCCGGGCAAGGTTTCTCATCCCGGGAAAGGTAAAGTTAATCCCCAGTTTCTCAAACTCGGGTATGAGCTCAGGAGTGACGTTAATCCGCATTGCGATCCTCCCGCTCCTTTACTTTACTGCCTGCAGGAAAGCCACAGAGAACCGTAACGCACGGTTCCCTACTGGCGCTTCTCCATTCGTCTTTAAAATATGTCAGAACTTTAAATTTCATGAGCTTATCCTCTTCCGTGTAATCATCAGGTCAGACGTTAAGTTATCTCAGGCCTTGCGCAGTAATTGCCTGATAATGCGCTTACTCTTTTTCAAGGTCTTCTTTCCCGGCCTTCTTACGCCTTAGTTTCTCCACGTCCTGCATACAGGCAAAACCGCAGGCCAGAAACAGTATCCCGTTAATCCACATGAGATAGTCCTCCTTGCTTGCGATAAAGAGATAGAGAAAGAGAAGACCGAAGACGATCATCGCGAATGGATACAGTCCAGCGACGCGCTCTGCAAGATACGCAGGCGAGGTAAAGAACCACAGCGCGACACATAAAGAGAAAAACAAAATGAAAGAAAAGAGCATACCAAGTCCCTGATTTAAAAGTTATGGTGGGGCAATATTTTCCGCTACAGACAGCTCTCAGGCTCCCCGTGGTAATAGCGTAAACATCATCTGATGATCTGAACTATAAAGGCACGGGCCGCTTCGTTTTTCTGCTGATCCTGAAGAACGGCTAGCAGAGCTTCTGCGGTGTTAATTGAAGTCATGACGGTAATTCCTTGAATGTTCTTATTAAATTCTTACTGCACCTTTTTGAGATACCACGATTTGGCGATGTTCTTGCTCTTATGAGCCTTGTCAACAAGCGGATTGAGCAAGGCCACGAGACGGGCTGTACTCTTATCAAGAGCGTTACGCTCGGCGCTGCGGCGGCAGGCCCCGCTCCAGTCCTCGCTAAGCAGACGCTTCAGGGCGTCCATCCACGGGCGCATTTCTTCCTCAGAAGGCAGATAAAGATAGTTTTTCATGCATTGCTGAGGAATGGTGCAGACCAGACCGCCACCGGCGATGGCCTCAGGGATCCCGCCGTTATTGGCTCCGAGGACGGGAATGCCGTTGATTTCTGCCTCAAGGGCAACGCGGGGAATGGACTCATGCCACAGTGACGGAACAATGAGCACTTTGGTCAGAGCATAAACGGCGCTGATCTGATTGGAATGTTCGGCAACGTCAACGTTGGTAAACGAGGTAACGAAGTTATCCGGTAAAGCGGATGCAGAAGTGGAGGCTAACGCGCCGTCTAAAGCGGAGCTGTCCGTAGAAAGGGTTAAGGATGTGTCTTTAGATTCTGGAGATGTGTGTGTGTGTGTGTGTGTGTGGCGAAATTTTGAATCTGGCGCAAAGTGGTCTGAAAATGGCCGCGGCTCTGCACGACGAGAAATTTCTCATCCGGAAGCTCTTTCTTGGACATCATCGCCAGACGGGCAAAGAGCGCCGTACCCTTTTCTGGAGTGGGATTGATAAAGGTGATGTACTTAGGCTCACGCTTTAAGGCCCGAACGCTTTCAGGACGAATAAAAACGCCCGTGTTTCTGACGGCATTGCCCCACCTGGCGTAATAGTCAACCGTAGCCCTGGACTTGGTGATAATCAGATCTACATCCGGAAAACGGAAATTCTGATGGCTGCCGTTACAGAGGTTGTAGACGACGCTGATACCGCGCGCTTTGGCCTCACGGCGCATAATGAAGGACAGGGGCTCACCGCCATAACCCATCATGATGTCAGGCTGGAACCTGCGCAGCATGTCAAAATACACTTGTAAGAAGAAATTCTCTTCGGCTACGGTGACCTCATTGACATAGCGGGAGGCGGTTTTCACATAGACATACTCGATGCCGTCTGCGCTCACAGTGAAGATTCTGCGCTCGGAATTAAGCTTTTCGTCCAGATCGGGAAACATCGATGTGCCCCGGGGATTGTCAAAGACAAAAGCGGTAAGAACCTTCACGGTAAAGCCCTGCTTCACCAGCTCCTCAAGCTGGGTACGGCTGGAGATTGCCGCACCGGATGACGTGTCATGCAGGCTGTAGAGCGAGGCCCAGAGGATTTTTTTGGACATGAACTTTTCCCAAAATTAAGTAAGGTGTGAGAAATTATAATCCTAAAAGCAAGGGGATGGATAGTCATGACAGTCACACACCGTGCTGCAGGGCATGAATACGCTCTGGCTATCCCTGCAAGCCCCAAATAAAGCCGGCAGAAAAAGCCATGTTTAAGCAAAATTTTAAATCACTTCTTTCTCAGGGAAATCCTACAATTTCAGGAAACGCTATTAAGGAGCTTTAAATATGCGCTACACGACGCTTGGCAATACGGGGCTTAAAATCTCTGGGGTGTGCCTTGGATGTATGGGCTTTGGCAATCCGCATACGGGGCAGCACAGCTGGACAGTGGAGGAAGAGACGAGCCGTGCCATTATCAGGACAGCCCTTGAGAAGGGGATCAACTTCTTTGACACCGCTCCCGTCTATCAGAAAGGAACCTCTGAGGAATTTTTAGGCAGAGCCTTAAAGGAGTACGCAAAGCGTGATGAGGTGGTAATCGCCACCAAATTTCTGCCCTTAAGTTCTGAGGAGGCTTCAGAGGGCGTAAGCTTTGAAAGGCACGTGCGGCAGATGCTTGAGGGCAGTCTCAGGCGGCTTGACGTGAATTACGTCGATCTCTATATCTATCATATGTGGGATTACGCCACTCCCTTTGAGACCGTGATGGAAAGTCTCCATAAGCTAGTAAAGGAGGGCCTGGTACGTAACCTGGGGATCTCCAACTGCTTTGCCTGGCAGTTAGCTAAAGCTAATGACTTTGCCCGCCACGAGGGACTGACGCCATTTGTCTCGGTGCAGGGCCACTACAATCTCATCTTCCGTGAGGAAGAACGCGAGATGCTACCCTGCGTCAGGGAAGAAGGCATGACCTATACCCCCTACAGTCCCCTTGCGGGCGGAAAGCTAAGCCGCGCTGAGGGAGAGACGCGCCGCTTCAGGGAAGACAGTTACCTGCACTTTAAATATGACAGGATGGCTAAGTACGATGCGGGGATTATAGAGCGCCTACACGGGCTTTCCCTGGAGAAGAACTGCTGCATGACGGCTCTGGCCCTGGCGTGGCTTTTAGCAAGGGGATGCGTGCCGGTTACGGGAGCCACGTCTCCTGCGCAGACTGAAGCTCTCAGCAGGGCCTGCGATATGACGTTAAGCAGGGATGACACTGACTTTCTTGAGGAACTTTATGTGCCCCATCCCCTTGCCGGCGTCATGGCGCAGAACACCCCTCAGGCGTGCTCCTCAGCGCAGGTATGGCACCAAAACCGCATCTGAAGCTTCTGAGGCGCTGCGCAGCACCGTAAACTGACCGCACTCTTGAACCCTCTGCGCCCCGGGGAGAGACGCTTTACACAGCCCTGAGGAAGCAGAGGGGGCTTACGCTGAATACAGGATACGGAGCAGCTCTGACAGCTGCGCCCTGCCTGCGTACTCTCCCCTGCCCGTACACCTGCCCTTTCCTGATCCCGGCTGTGCCCGAAGGCCTCTAGAACTGCGGCTGATAACGCTCCTCAGGCCGTTTTCCGTCCTGTGCTACACGGCGCTCATGCGTGGCGTAATAGCGCTGTTTCTCCATGTACATCCTCGCCTCGGCCTTTTTGATAAGAGCGGTAAGTGAATCAAGGCAGGTGCCGCTTTCCATGCCCACGGAGACGTGATAATGCTTCCCGGCAAGAGCCTGAGCCAGCCTCAGGGAGGCACTTTTAAGGATCTCAGGATCGCCATGCGGCACAAAGAGCACGAACTCATCGCCGCCCGTGCGGTAGCTTAAGGGAGTGGCAAAGTGCTCCCGGATAGCCCCGGCGACATAACTCAGCATGGCATCGCCCTCAGCGTGCCCGCGCTGATTGTTCATCTCTCTTAAGCCGTTGACATCAATGTAGATACAGGTCAGGCTGTCGCCGTAGCGGCTCAGGATGTCCTTAAGATCGCGTTCATAGCGGTTGCGGTTGTAGAGTCCGGTGAGAGTGTCGCGATCACCTCTCTCCTGCAGAGCCGTACGCTGTCTCAGATTGCTGCAGAAACGGGCAAAGCTGAAGGTAAGCGCACGGATAAAGGCCAGCTGCGCCGGATCTTCGGGCAGGTTACGGAAAGTCAGGATCCCCATGAGCGTACCTGAGTTTTCGTCCCTGATCGGCACCGCTAAAAGACTGTGCACGGAGCTAAGATCCACGTGGGGAAAAAGACGCCTTAACTCACCTGCACTGTAGGTCAGCAAAAGCTCGCGTCCTTCCTCAAAGTATGCGCACAGCATCTTCAGCGTCGGATCGCTTTTTAAAAGCTCCCTCTCGGAAACCTCCCTGCCTTCCTCCTTTACGTAAAGGCGCACCGTATCCCCGCCGCTTAGGATAAAGAAGCTGAGTCTTACGTAATCCAGGATGGAGCTTAGCTTATCTAAAGCCGCGTAAAGATGCTCCCTGTTTTCGTGAGCGCTGAAGAGCAGCCTTTCCACGGCGTTAATATGCTCAATGACCTCAAGACGCTTCTGTTTGGCGGTGGTGACACGGCGCACGGTGCGCAGCATCCACAGAAGATAGATACCAAAGCACAGGGCCTCAAAGACAAGCAGGGCGTTTAGAAGGCGGGCTACGGTATTAGAGCTCTCAAAGACCACGCTTTCGGGGACAGAGACGGCGACGCGCCAGGCGTTGATGTTTATGGGCGTATAGTAAAAGTAGAGATATTCCCCCACGGTGCGGGAAACAAAGACGATATAGTCGCTTTTACCCTCCATCATGCCGCGCATCAGGGCAGGTCCGTCGTAGCCGCGGGCCGTTTCTCTCTCCCCCAGGGCCCAGATATTGCCCATTTTGCCCGGGTGCCACGTGTCAATGAGAAAATCTCCGGTTCTGCCGTCCACAATATACATGGCCCCCCTGCCGGCGTAGGGGGTGACGTTGACCACGATGGGCAGATCCTTAATCACAATGACGCCATAGAGCATGGCGACGGTCTTACCGTCCCGGATCACGGGCACATAATGGCGCAGGACGTAAGCGTCCTTATCCTCAAGATCGTTTTGCCGGTCCGTGACATGCGCGCCGCGGGCGGCCTCTTCCTTAAAGGAGAGGATCCCTCTGACATTCAGGATTTTACCTTCCGCGGTGAGCACCCGGTCATCAGGGAGCAGCAACTCGAGACGCTCCATAAGCCCCAGATCCTCAAAGGATCCCATAAGGGCGGCAAGCTCCCCTGAGGTCAGATCAGGATAGCCTGCAACCACGGTGGCAAGTACCTTAAGCTGCTCCCGATCCTTACGGGCGCTTAATTCCACGTAATCCGCAATATCGCGGGCCTCCTCGACGAGACGGTCAAAGCAGGCCTCGCGCTCCATGTGACCGATATAGCGCGTGACGGCAAGGGAAGCTATGAAAATCAGGCTAAGGAGCAGGGCCGTGCCGGCAAAGGTGCGCCCCCAGCGCAGTTCCTCGCTGTTTTCACTCCGTCGTCTTACACTGCCTGTCAGCATGAAAATCTATCCTGACTTACCTTAAGCTGAGGTTCTGAGTCCTGTCAAACACCTCCCATCTTAACCGTGATCCGGCAGGCGGTCAAATTACAGCGCGCCTGCCCTGCCCCATGCACTTTGAGCCCACCTGATCTACAATAGCGCGGCCATAGAAGAAAGAATACAGGATATGCCCAGCAGTAATCTCGACATTTTCAAAATCGGCGTCGGTCCCTCGTCCTCGCATACCCTGGGACCGATGCTGGCCGCGCTGCGCTTTTTAGAAGGCCTGCGCCCGCATCTTAAGGAGGTGACGCACCTTAGCGTTACCCTGTACGGCTCGCTGTCTCTCACGGGACGCGGGCATTTAACGGATAAGGCTGTTTTATGGGGGCTGACGGGACTCACGCCCGAGACCCTGACTCCCGCACTGCAAAAAAGCATTATCGAAGAAATCGCAGCGCATCACGTGCTGAAACTTGCCGGTACTCAGGAAATCGAGTTCCTGCCCTCCCGCGATCTCACCTTCTCGAAGGATTTTCTGAAGGAACATGAGAACGCTCTTACCTTATGCGCCTGTAACAGTGCCGGGGAGATCCTTTTTAAGGAGACTTATTTCTCGGTAGGCGGCGGTTATGTCAGAACCGCGGCCGATTTTGCAAAGGTGAGCACCGATGACGGCTTTGACGAGCGCGTAAGTATCGAAAACACCAGAAAAGCCCTCCTCATCTGCGAGGATGACGGCCTGAACCTGGCTCAGCTTTCGCTCTTTTATGAAAAGCAGTTCCGCCCTGAAGAGGAGATCCGCGCCTATCTCTCCAGAATCTGGTCCGTCATGCAGAATGTGTACGCCCGCGGCGTCAGTCCCCGGGAGGATTATCTGCCGGGACCCCTGCATTTAAAGCGCCGTGCCCGGCATTTAAAGGAGCACATCGCCTCTGAGGGTAACGATCCCTTTATGGCGATGGACGCGGTGACGATGTACGCCATCGCCGTTTCCGAGGAAAACGCCGCCGGAGGGCAGGTGGTGACGGCCCCCACCAACGGAGCCTGCGCCGTCATTCCCGCTGTGATGCTCTATCTGAAGAACTTTACTGAGGGTTTTGATGAGGACAAGGCAGTCGATTTCTTATTAACGGCCTGCCTTATCGGCTCTTTTTACAGGAACAACGCCTCCATCTCGGGGGCCGAGGCGGGATGCCAGGCCGAAATAGGTTCCGCATCCTCCATGGCCGCCGCGGCCATGGCCACCGTGATGGGAGGGGACGCGCATCAGGCCTGCTGTGCCGCCGAGGTGGCGATGGAGCACCATTTAGGCCTTACCTGCGATCCCGTGGCGGGCCTCGTGCAGATCCCCTGCATTGAGCGCAACGCCTTCGGGGCCATCAAGGCCATTACCGCCGCGCGCATGGCCTTAGCCCGCACCACGCGCCCGCGCGTCAGCCTCGATGAGGTCATCAAGACCATGTATTTAACCGGCCGTGATCTCAACGTCAAATACCGCGAAACCTCCCTCGGAGGCCTTGCCGTTACGGTAAGCGAGGACTGACGGAACCTTAACCGCAGCCGCAGGGTGCTTCCGCCCTGCGCTCCCATCCTGCCTTAAGCCCGGGACTAGGCCTCTTTCTCCAGTGCTCTCTCGGCATCCCGTGCCGCCTCCACGGCCGCCTCGTCACAGCGCACGTAGACAAAGATGAGGCCGATGGCAAGGGCAAGGGGCAGCGCCCCGATATAGGTGATACTCGCCACACTATAGCCGTGTTCCATGGGCAGGGCACCTAAGAGGGCCCCTACGGCATTGCCCATGTTAAAGCACACCTGGCCCAAGGCCACGCCTAAAAGCTCGCCGCCGCGGGCACAGCGCACGATCGCCACCTGCTCAGGCGTGCCCACGCCAAAGAGCACCGCAGGCACGATACAGGCCGTGACGATGCCCACCGCCATGACATGCCCGCCGGCAAGGCCTAACAGGAGCATGGAGATAAGGGCGAGGATCAGAAAGTAAAAAGTGACCTTGCCGGAGGTGAAGAGATCGGCAAGTCGTCCTGAAAGCAGATTGAAGATCATCATCGCCATGCCGATGACAATGAGCACGGCCGGCACGTGTTCAAGCGCCAGCCCCACATGCCCGGTGAGCATGGGGCTTACGTAGGTGTGCACGCAGAAGATACCCACGCTGTCAAGGAAGATAGTGCCGAAGACGAGCCATGCGGCGCGGTGTCTCAGGAAACGGAACTGCCCAAGGAAACTCTGTTCCTCAAGATGTCCCGTATCGGGGAGGAAGCGGAGCATGGATAACAGCACCACCACGTCCCAGACGGCCATGATATAGAAGATGGTCTGCCATGAGATGGCGTGAGCTAAGAAGGTGCCTAAGGGCACGCCGAAGACGTTGGAGACGGTCTGCCCTGCGATCATGATCGCCATGGCGGCATTGCTTTTGCCCTTAACGGCAATCCGCTGCGCGATGATCGCCCCCACCCCGAAGAAACAGCCATGAGGCAGTCCGCTGACAAAGCGTCCTGCAAGCAGCATCTCAAAGCTCTGTGCCATGGGGGTGAGCAGAATGCCCACTAACTGCAGTGCCACAATAACGAGCATGAGTCGCTTTAGATTAAAGCGCTGACAGAAGATGATCCCCAGAGCACCGGCGACCACGCCGAAGGCGTAAAAGGAAATGGTCTGCCCGGCCATGGCTATGGACACGCCGAAATCTGCGGCAAAATATGGCAGAAGACCCATGGCGACGAACTCGATAATGCCAAAGGACAGCGCGCCGAAGGCCAGTGAGATAAGCCCCTTAATCATATTACCCTCCTTTAAAACGGAGCGGATCCTACTGCATAGCCCCGGGAAAAGAAACCTGAGTTGTGTAAAAGACCGCGGTCATACCTAAAACAGTGCAGAAAGCGGCCAGTACGGTTCACCTGAGAGCTTCTGTTGCAAAATTTTTGCAGCTAAATCTCCGCCCTCCTTCAGGTGACCTACAATAAAAACGCAAATCACCTCACCCACGACACAGGACAGCATCATGAGTAACTTTATCTGCAGGCTCAACAGCAAGAACGGCATTATCGGCACGGGAGTGAAATTTCAGCGCATCCGCCGCGTCACGGGCTATCTCGTCGGTACCCTTGATCGCTTTAACAACGCCAAGCGCGCCGAGGAGCGCGATCGCGTCAAGCATCTGCACGTCTAAAACGCTTTCCCTCTCCCGCTTTGGGAGAGGGGGCCCTCTGTTAGACACCCTGAGCATACTGTCCTGTCCCTGTGAGCTTCTGCACCCTTAAGATGCAGATTATCCGAACCCTAAATTCCTAATCAGTCTTTCTTTTTCTCCTTTGTAAAGAGCCTTTTGCTATAATTCAGTGCGTTTTACGTTGCGTATTGACCGCGGGCTTTTGAGGTGCTAAATGCAAAAACTTTCGTTTAGGGACATTATCCTGCTCGGTATGACCAACTTCGTGCTCTACGTGGGCGCCGGCAATATTATCTTCCCGCCCTATTTAGGCATGTGTACCGGAACCGAGGTGATAAGTTCTGCCATCGGTTTCATCATTACCGGCGTGGGACTGCCCGTCATCGCCGCCATCGCCCTTGCCAACAAGGTCGGTTCCCTGACCCTCATCACCCTGCCCATCGGTCTTAAGGGCGGCATCGTCGCGGCCGTGATCTGCTATCTGTGCATCGGCCCGCTCAACGCCATCCCGCGTACCACCACCGTGGCCTATGAAATGGGAGCAGCTCCCTACATGGGAGAGGATAACCTACTTATCTACTCGGTTATCTACTACGTCATCGCGGCGCTCTTTGCCCTCTACCCCACGAAGATCCTCGACACCGTGGGGCGCTTCCTCTCCCCGGTCAAGATCGGCGCGCTGTTAGTGCTGTGCGTAGCCGGCGTCATCTTCTCGCCCTCCGCCCCCATCGATCCCGTGGAGCCCTACCGCTCCCAGGCCTTCTCCGAGGGGATCATCAACGGCTATCTCACCCTCGATACCCTCGCCTCGTTAGCCTTCGGGATCGTGATCGTCAACGCCATCCGCTCCCGCGGCGTCACGGAAAGAAAACGCATCACCAAATACGCCATTATTTCAGGTTCCATGGCCGGTATCGGCTTTATCGTGATTTACGTCTCGCTTTTTAAGCTCGGCGTCACCGCGCACGTCCTGGCCCCCGAGGCCGAGAACGGCGCCACCGTGCTCAGGGCCTTCGTCAATTACGCCTTCGGCACGGGCGGCAATATCTTCCTCAGCCTGCTTATCACCATCGTCTGTCTCGTGACCGCCATCGGCCTTATCTGCGCATGCTCGGCCTATTTCAGCTCCATTACCCCAATCCGTTACCGCGCCTACGTCTTTGCCATCGCCATCTTCTCCTGCGTCATTTCCAATTTAGGCCTCACGGAACTCATCCGCAT
The DNA here is from genome assembly GCA_018713485.1 of Candidatus Avisuccinivibrio pullicola. Taxonomy (GTDB): domain Bacteria; phylum Pseudomonadota; class Gammaproteobacteria; order Enterobacterales; family Succinivibrionaceae; genus Avisuccinivibrio_A; species Avisuccinivibrio_A pullicola. The sequence goes on along the minus strand of DVOQ01000016.1, from coordinate 75,407 downwards.
CTCCACGCCGCTGCTCATGACGGTGTATCCGATGTTCGTGGTGCTGGTCTTCACCTCCTTTGTAGCACGGCGCTTTAACAACCCGCGTTTTGTGATAGCTCCGGTGGCTCTCTTAAGCCTTGCCTTTGGTCTCGTAGACGGCTTTAAGACCGCGGGTATCTCTCTTCTGCCCCCGAGCGTGACCACACTTCTGCCTTTAAGCGATGCCTATCTTGCCTGGCTTCTGCCCAGCCTGGTGCTCCTCATCATACTTGCTCTCTACGATCACTTCCTAAACCCGCGCTACGAGCTTGAGGATGAATACCTGAAGGAACATCCCGAGGAAATTCAGCAATCCTAAACCGCCTGCCGTAAGGCGTGCCTGCAGCGGCTCGCCTTACGGTCAGTAAGATCGCCAAGCTGCAGCGTAAAAAACTCTTCGGCCCGGATCCCGGCAGGCCCAATGCTATAGCAGTGCTGCTTCAGATAGTTATACCCCATTCCTAAAATTGCCATTACGCTGGCAAAAATATGCCAACACACTGGCATATTTTTACACTCCAGAGACTTTTGCATACATATCAATCAGTTATTTAGATAACCAAGCCATAAACTCTCACTGCCCGAAGCGTGGCAGCACGGGTTCGCAGGCTAAGTGACGATAAGGTTTTAAAGATGAGCTGACAGAAAACGCCCACGTGTCTTGCCTGAGGAAGCACAGTTGTGCAAAGATGTGTCCTATTCAGACAGAAACATCTAACTGATTATTATATAAGGAAAAAATCATGACTGATCTGAACGGTCAGATTGCAGAGCTGCTGTTAAAATGCAAGGAGAGTTTCCTTGAGCATCGCCTCATGGTCGCTACCGCCGAATCCCTGACCGGAGGTCTCATTTCCGCTTACCTTACCTCCCTGCCGGGCTCCTCTGAGTTCTTTGACCGCGCCTTTATAACCTATAACAACCGTGCCAAACATGAAATGCTGGAGGTCTCCGCGCTGACTCTTGAGAACATGAGCGAACTGAGCCTCGGCTGCGTCGCCGAAATGGCGGCCGGGACGATCCGCAGATCCCATGCTCATTTAAGCGTGGCAGTAAGCGGTGTGGCCGGCCCCTCGGGGGGAAATGACGCAAATCCCGTAGGTACGGTCTACGTGGGCTTTGGCGTACGCGGAGAAGGTCTTTACGTCAACCGCTGCCATTTTGCAGGAGACAGAGACGGCGTGCGTCTTAACACCGTATGCGAGGCCCTGAAAGGACTCTATACGCTCTCGGAAGGCAGGATCCCCGCAGGCTACCGCGTAGCCCATTCCTTCATTCCCGAGGCTCCGAACCTGCACATCTGAATAAGGTAAGCTCCGGCAGGGCGCTGAAAATCTCCGTCCTTAAAAGCGAAGAAGGGAGAGCTTCAGGCTCCCGCAGATCCTCCATTCCTTCACGTCAGGAAAAATTAAGCCCTGCACTCAGGCAGGGCTTTTCAGGGCAAAGCGGCCGCTCCGCCCTTTAAGACCGGTCCCCTAATTCCATCCGGTGGCCTCACGGATACCGTCCGCGATATCAGCGGCAGTGGGCACCACGATGACGCCGGCCTCACGCAGCGCCTGCTGCTTGGCAAGGGCCGTGCCCTGACCTCCGGTGATGATGGCACCGGCGTGTCCCATGCGCTGCCCCGCGGGGGCAGAAGCCCCGGCGATATAGGAGACCACGGGCTTGGTCATGTGCTCTTTGATAAAGCGGGCGGCCTCCTGCTCGGAAGTGCCGCCGATCTCGCCCACCAGCACCACGGCCTCGGTTTCATCATCCTCTTCAAAGCGCTTTAGCATGTCCACGAAGGACGATCCCTGCACGGGATCGCCTCCTATTCCCACGCAGGTGGTCTGACCGAATCCCGCGTCCGTGGTCTGCTTGACGGCCTCATATGTTAAGGTACCCGAGCGCGAGACGATACCCACGCGGCCGCGCTCATGGATGTAGCCTGGCATAATGCCCACCTTGCACTCACCGGGCGTAATCACACCGGGGCAGTTGGGGCCAATCAGAGTGCTCCCGGAGGCGCGCAGCTTAGCCTTGACCTTGAGCATGTCGAGGACGGGAATGCCCTCGGTGATGCAGACGATAAGCTCGAGGCCCGCGTCGATGGCCTCTAAGATGGAATCGGCCGCGAAGGGCGGAGGCACAAAGATCATCGAGGCGGTAGCGCCGGTGACGTCCACAGCCTCACGCACGGTATTGAAGACCGGCAGACCTAAATGCGTGGCACCGCCCTTACCGGGCGTCACGCCGCCTACCACGTGGGTGCCGTATTCAAGGCACTGCTCGGTATGAGCGGTACCCTGGGAACCCGTGATACCCTGACAGATCACCTTGGTGTTCTTATCGACGAGAATGCTCATTTAGCTTCCTCCGCACGGCTTACGGCTAACTGCGCCGCCTCGCGCAGGGTATGGGCCGTGGTGATGTTAAGACCGCTGCCGTTCAGGACCTCGGCACCTAATTTAGCGTGATTACCTTCAAGGCGCACCACCACGGGCACGGTGGTACCCACGGCGTTAACCGCGCCTAAAATGCCCTCCGCGATGAGATCGCAGCGCACGATACCGCCAAAGATATTGACGAGAATGCAGCGCACCGACTTGTCTTCAAGGATGATCTTGAAGGCCTCCATGACACGCTCACGCGTGGCCGCGCCGCCCACGTCAAGGAAGTTGGCGGGCTTGCCGCCGCAGTTCTTGATAATGTCCATGGTCCCCATGGCCAGACCGGCACCGTTCACGAGGCAGCCGATATTGCCCTCAAGGGGCACATAGGAGAAGCCCGAAGCCACGGCGCGGGCGATGCGCGGATCTTCCTGCGAGGGGTCGTCTAACTCCACTAAATCGGGGTGGCGGTAAAGCGCGTAGCTGTCGAGATTGATCTTGGCATCAAGGCACAGAAGCTTTCCCTCGGCGGTGACGGCCAGGGGATTGATCTCGATTAAGGACAGATCCTTTTCAAGGAACATGCGCGCGATCCCCACGAAGATGCGGGTAAACTCCCCGACCTGCTTGCCCTTAAGGCCTAAGGCATAGGCCAGGGCGCGCCCCTGATAGGGCTGCGGGCCGGTCAGCTCGTCAATGGGCACCTTCAGAATCTTTTCAGGGGAAGTGGCCGCGATCTCCTCGACCGACATGCCGCCGCTTTCAGAGGCCATGATGGTCAGGTGCGCACTCGTTCTGTCGATGGTGGCTCCGATATAGAGCTCGCGCACCGCCTCGGTGGCAGGCTCAATTAAGATACGGTTCACCGGCTTGCCATGCGGTCCCGACTGACGGGTAACGAGGCGGTTGCCTAACCATTTAGCGGCAAAAGCCTCGGCCTCGGCGGGAGTCTTAACCACCGCGACACCACCGGCCTTTCCGCGGGCTCCGGAGTGCACCTGGCACTTGCAGACGAAGGGGCCGGGGGATAACTCATAGGCGGCCTTGCCGATCCCCGTGGCCTTGGTGCTGACCTTAAAGTCCGGCACCGGCAGTCCATAGGCTTTCAGCATTTCCTTGGACTGGTACTCGTGAAGATTCATAATTATCTCGATACATTCCTAAGACGCCGCAAATTATAGCAGGGGAGGCCCTTTCCTGTGCACCGCTTCCGCATTTGCACCAAATTTGCACACAAATCAGACTGTACAGGAACCTTGAAGCTTTATTGTTACTATTGTGGAAAAAGTTCTATAGCGGTATTTTTCTTTATAAAACAGCACGCTATTCACGTTTATGCTTTATAGACACTGCACCATTATGATACATAAAAAGCAACAGCCCCGCCGGAGCGGGGCTGTACGCAGGCTCAGGGACGCAGGCTATTCGCCGGCACTGCCCTGATTGACCATGTCAATGGCTTCCTGATTGTAGGTGATCTCGGTTAAGGAGCGGCTTAAGCGGTTCAGCGCCGCCTGCGCGTCAGCCTGACGGTACTGCGCAAACTGCGCATTGATAAGCTGCGCGTACTCGGGGCTCTCCTCAGGCACCCTGATCTCCTTTAAGAGCGCCAGGGCGGCCTTACCCTGATTCTCACCTACCGCATATCTTTCAGCGCCTTCAGCCGGGATAGCGAAGACGGCCATGCCAAAGGCGGCATCATAGGAGGGATCGCCGCGCACCAGGGTCACGTTATCGGTCTCAGAGACACCCTCGGGGAGGGGGGCTGAGGGATCGCTCTGACGGGCCTTAGCGAAGGTATTGAGGATACGGTTACCCTCTTCCACGGCCTTATGGGCAAGCACCGCGTCCTCAACCTCGGACTTCACCTCCTCAAAGTCGCGTAAGGCGCGCTCGGTGAAGTCGGAGATGTTCATGACCACGGAAACGCCGTCATTCACGGTCACCACGGGAGTGTTGACACCCGAAGTGAGATTGTCCTCGTTAAAGGCCGCCTCCTGCACCGCGGCGGTATTTAAGGGCCACGGAGCGGTGGTGTCCCCCTGCTTTAAGCCCCTGTACTCAGTCACCTTGAGCTTTAAGGCCTCGGCAGTGACATCCAGAGAATCAGGATTTTCAAAGGAGAGATCGGATAAGGTCGTCACCTGCTCCTGATAGAGCTCGCGGGTACGGGCATCGAGAGCGGCCTGACGCACCTGCTCTCTGGCCTCGGCAAAGGACGGCACATAGGAGGGCAGGATGCGGTTTAACTTAACGAAGTGAATACCGTAACTGTCGCTCACCGGAGCACTGACCGCTCCCTCGCTTAAGGAGAAGAGCGCATTCTCTAAATTGGAGGCAATCTCGTTGCGGCCGACGGGGCCCATCTCACCGCCCTGCGCTTTGGAGGCGCTGTCATCGGAGAATTCGGAGGCCACAGCGGCAAAGTCCCGGCCTGAGGCCAGGGCTTCCTGCACCTTAGCGGCGCGCTCTGAGGCGTCATCCCCGGCGCGGATAAGGATGTGAGACATGTCACGGCGCTCACCTACGCGGAAATCCTCACTGTTTAAGGAGTAATACTCCTCGAGCTCAGCGTCGCTTAAGCTTAAGCCGGCGCGGATGGCGTTGCTGTCAAGGAGCAGATAGGTGAAGGTGACCGTAGCCGGAGCCATATAGGTATCCTGATGGTCCTGATACCAGCTCTTAAGCTCCTCTTCAGTGGCGCTCATTCCGCTCTTAAGGGAAGTGGTGTCGAGACTGTAGAGATCGACCACACGGCTTTGCAGCAGCACGTCATTGAGGATTTTGCTCTCATAGGGCAAGACGCGCGAAGACAGAGAGCTTAAGGGATCGGAGATGGCGGCGGCCGTCAGCGACAGGCGCATCTGCTCACCGAAATACTCCGGATCCATGCCCATATTGCGCACGGAGGCCAGATAGAGATCGTTATTGAACTTACCGTCCTTCATGAAGGCTGGAGTATTGCGGATGGCGTCGCGTACCTGCTCGTCGCCGATGCGCACATCGGTGTTAAAGACCGCAGTATTGAAGGCCACATTGTCAATAAGACCTTCAAGCACCTGCGAACGCAGTTCGTTCACGTACTCGTGATCCTCTAAAAGGCGCGTGAACTGCGGACCGTACATGCGCTGCATCTGCTGTGTCTGACGGTTGTACTGATCGGTCCATTCGTTAGCTGAAATCGTGTATTCGCCGACCGTGACGGGATCGGTGTTAAGCCGCGGAATAAGATAGCCGCCCACACCGGTAAAGACAAAGGAGAGAATGATGACCCAGAACAGGATCTTGAAAATCCTGCCGTTAGCCCCTTCTCTTAATTTGTCAGATAACATGGTTAAACTCCTTTAGCCCTGCCTGTGTGCGCAGGGTCTTCAAGCCCCTGATTATACCTGCCTGCCCCCTGACTTGCCATAGACAAAAAAAACCGCCCTTAAGGCGGCAACGGGTATCCGGCCCCTGCCGGACACCATAAAGGAAGAGGGATCAGGAATTGATACCCGCTTTAAAAGTCTTACCCGCCTTAAAGGCCGGGATCTTGCAGGCCGGAATGAGGACTTCCTCACGGGTGCGCGGGTTGCGGCCCATGCGTTCTTCACGCTGACGGACCATAAAGGTGCCAAAGCCCACGATGGGCACGCTCTCACCGGATGCGAGGGCCTCCTTTACGGATTCCATGAAAGCACTGACCAGGGCGGCCGCTTCCTTAGAAGTAATGTCAGCCCGGGCGGCGACGCGACTTACTAATTCTCCCTTATTCACGGTATACTCCTTGAGTTTGAGTGTTGCCTTGGCAGAAGGGAAAAGCCCTCTGCCTGTGATGCTCTGATTATGCAATGCTTTCTTAACTTTATTAAAAAAGATTTGCTAAAAGGAGATCCGTCACGCAAAAAATAAGAAAGCCGCTGCGTGACGGCAGGTCTCAGCCTGAAAAGCAGCACGGTTTCAGGGAAAGACGCAGGACAGGATAGGAGACTTACCTGACAGTATCAGGTAAGCCCTGATCCCTACTGCACCGCCTCCGGGGTGAAGGCCGCGTCCTTTGCAGAAGCGGAGTTCTCAGCGCCGTCCTCACGGGGCTTTTCCTCAGCCCTTAAACTGTCCACCATCCTTAAAAGCGGCGGCAGCACGCTCTCTTCAAGGCGGTTTAAGGTAAGCGTAAGTCCCGTAGCGAGCTCCGTGTTGCCCATATATTCAAGGCTGTCGACCGTGTCCCTGAGCTCGGGAAGGGAATTTTCCACCTGCACGAGCAGGGGCGTGACGATCTTTAAAAAGACCGCGGGATTGTCAGGCTTCCGCCCGCCCTCGCAGGCGGCGGCTAATTTCTCCAGCTCTCTCAGGACAGACATCAGGTGCTGTAAGAGCGCCTCACCCTCGCTTTTACCCGGGGTAAGCCCCGCGGCGTCTTCCTTAATCTCGTTCTCGCTCATGCTCTCTCCTAGGCCTTAGGGGTGGCGGCAGCACTGTCCGTACCGGAACCGGCATTCAGGGAACTGTTGTTCGCGCTCCAGACCGTGTCGGGAATAAAGTACCAGGGATCGTTCTGCATGGCACGCTTAAGGACTTCCTCAATCTTGCCTACGGGAACGATCTCCAGGTTCTTCTTGACGTTCTCGGGAATATCCCACAGATCCTTGACGTTATCCTTAGGGATGAGCACCGTCTTAATCCCGCCGCGCAGCGCGGCGAGGAGCTTCTCCTTAAGGCCGCCGATGGGCAGCACATCCCCGCGCAGCGTGATCTCGCCGGTCATGGCGACATCGGCGCGCACCGGATTGCCCGTCAGGGCCGACACGATAGCCGTCACCATACCCACGCCGGCCGAGGGACCTTCCTTCGGGGTCGCGCCCTCGGGCACGTGAATGTGCAGATCGCACTTTTCAAAAAAGTTCTGATTAAGGTGCAGCAGCGAGGCGCGCGAACGCACCAGGGTCATGGCCGCGGAGATGGACTCCTTCATGACATCGCCAAGCTTTCCCGTAAGAATATGCTTGCCCGTGCCCTCGTTAGCGACAGCTTCAAGCTGCAGGATATCACCGCCTAAGGACGTCCAGGCAAGACCGTTCACGAGTCCTACCTTGTTCTCGGAGAGGCGCGAGGTGAAATCGTAACGGCGCGGGCCTAACATCTTCTCAAGATGCTTCACGTCAAGCGTCAGCTTACGGCGGCGCTTTTTCTTCGCTCCCGCAGCACTCTTAGCCTCACCGGCACTGCCGTCCTCTTTCTTGCGCTCCCTGGCGCTGTCCTTTAAGAGCATGTCCTTGACGGTCTTGCGGCACAGCTCATTTAAGAGGCGCTCCAGTCCGCGTACGCCGGCCTCATGGGTGTAGTAGCGGATAAGCTCGGTGAGGGCCGCGTCGGTGATGGCAAACTCGCTCTCCTCAAGAGTATTGAGACGCATCTGCTTGGGCAGCAGATACTTGCGGGCGATATTGAATTTCTCATCCTCGGTATAGGAGGAGAGATCGATGATCTCCATACGGTCTAACAGCGGGGCCGAAATATCATAGGAATTGGCCGTCGCGATAAAGAGCACGTTGGAGAGATCATATTCCATCTCGAGGTAGTTATCGGTAAAGGCGCGGTTCTGCTCAGGATCGAGCACCTCAAGGAGCGCCGCCTCGGGATCGCCGTGCACGGTGGAGGTGATCTTGTCAATCTCATCTAACAGGAATAAGGGATTGTTCACGCCCGTGCGCGTGATATTGGTGATGATCTTACCTGGCAGCGAGCCCACGTAGGTACGGCGGTGACCGCGGATCTCGGCCTCATCGTGCAGGCCGCCCAGGGCCACACGGGTATACTTGCGCCCCGTGGCGCGGGCGATGGAAGCGCCTAACGAGGTCTTGCCGATACCGGGCGGGCCTACGAGGCAGAGGATGGGTCCGTGCAGCCGGTCGGCGCGCGACTGTACCGCAAGATACTCCAGAATGCGCTCCTTAACCTTCTCAAGGCCATAGTGATCGTGCTCGAGAATGTCACGGGCCTTGCCTAAATCACGGTTGACGGAGCTGGATTCCTGCCAGGGCACGGAGAGCAGCACCTCGATGTAATTGCGGATAGTGATGCCCTCGGAGGTGGCGGCACTGGACTGCGTGTACTTGCGGATTTCCTTTTCAATACGCTTTTTGACCGTATCCGGAGCCTTCAGCTCCTTTAAGCGGTTACGGAACTCCTCGACCTCGTCATCGTCGCGATCGTCGCCTAATTCATGGCGGATGGCCTTTAACTGCTCGTTCAGGAAGTAATCGCGCTGATTGCGCTCCATGGAGGCCCTCGCCTCCTCAACGACGCGCTGCTCTAACTCCACCTGATACGAGTAACCGTTAAGGCGTGCGATGAGGAATTTAGCACGCACCACGGGATCGAGAGTCTCTAACATGCAGCGCCGCTCGGTGATGGAGAGGGAGAGCGTCTGCGTGAGCAGATCCGAAAGCACGTACAGATCCTCCTCGGCACGGATCCCGTCAAGGATCTCGTGAGGGATGGAGGAGTCCATAAAGCCCTTCACCGCGCCATCGCTCTTTTTCATGGCGTACTCAAGCGAGGACTTTAAGGTGGTGACGTAATGGCTGAGTTCGGCGCGGGTATAGCTCTTCTCTTCCAGTACCTCGACCGCAGCCTTGCGGTACGGCAGCCCCTCTTCCTCGATAACGTCGTTAAGACGCACGCGGCAGTAGCCGCGGATGAGACAGCGGAAAGTCTCGCTGTCCTTATAGTCGCCGTTGAGGACACGGCAGATGACACCCACCTGCTGCAGTCGCTCGCGCGGCGGATTGTCGTCATTGTCCTGTAACTGGCAGAACACGGCCACCTCGCGGCTTTCCGAATCCTGAGCGGCACGGAAAGCCTGAATGGAATAGTCACGGGCGGCCAGAACCTGCACGTTGGCATGAGGCGTGACCACCAGCCCTCTCAAAGTAACGAGGGGCAGTACCTTACGGACGGGGGAGGACTGAACCTCAGTCTCCGTTACGGTTTTGCTGTCTTGTTTGCTCATGAAAAATCCTATGAAGGCAGGTTAATGAAGACGGGATATCCGTCAGAGGGCACGTGGGGGCAGGCCCCCGGTTTTTCAAGGGGGCCCCTGGCCCCCTGAGAGGGCTACGAGGCCCGCACCTGTTTGATGACGAGGGGCTCGGAGCCGTTTTTGACCGTATTCTCGTCCACGACCACCTTGGTGACGTTCGCGGCAGAGGGAATATCGTACATGGTATTTAAGAGCAGACCTTCCACCACGGAGCGCAGACCGCGTGCGCCGGTATGACGCTCGATAGCCACGTCGGCAATGGCGTTCAAGGCCTCCTCGGTGAACTCCAGATCCACGCCCTCAAAGCCAAAGAGCGCCTGATACTGACGCACGATGGCATTCTTGGGCTCGCGCAGAACGCGCACGAGGCTCTTGCGGTCCAGTTCCTCAAGGGCAGTGATGACGGGCATACGGCCGATAAACTCGGGGATAATACCGAATTTAACCAGATCGTCAGGCTCAACCTTCTGATACTTCTGCGTCAGCGTAAGGCCGTCTTTTTTACCTAACACCTCGGCGCCAAAGCCGATGCCGGAGTTTTTCTGCACGCGCTTGTCGACGATCTTCTCCAGACCGTCAAATGCTCCACCGCAGATAAAGAGGATCTGCGAGGTGTCGATTTCGATCATCTCGTGACGCGGATGCTTGCGGCCACCCTGCATGGGCACGGAGGCTACGGTACCCTCAACGAGCTTGAGGAGCGCCTGCTGCACGCCTTCACCCGACACGTCGCGGGTAATGGAGGGGTTTTCGCTCTTGCGGGCGATCTTATCGATCTCGTCGATGTAGATAATGCCCTTCTGCGCCTTGGCGACATTGAAATCGCAGGACTGAAGGAGACGCAGAATGACGTTCTCCACGTCCTCGCCCACATAACCGGCCTCGGTTAAGGTGGTGGCATCGGAAATGGCAAACGGCACCTTCAAAAAGCGCGCCAGGGTCTGCACGAGCAGAGTCTTACCCGAACCCGTGGGGCCAATAAGCAGAATATTGGACTTGCCTAATTCCACGCCTCCCGTCTCGGCAGGGGTGGTGTGCTTTAAGCGCTGATAGTGATTGTACACGGCCACGGAAAGCACCTTCTTGGCATCTTCCTGACCGATGACGTACTCATCTAAATGCGCGGCAATCTCATGCGGAGTCGGGATCTCGTCAAGGTTTAAATCCTCGACAGGGGCAGAGGCGGCTTTCTCCTCCTCATAGCGGCGGCGCCGCCTTTCGTCCTCGGGACGGCCTTCCTTCATGAGGATGTCGTAGCACTTCTTGACGCAGTCCGAGCAGATGACAATGCCCTGCTTGGTGCGGATCAGGGTACGGTCATCCGACGGCCCCTTGCCGCAGAATAAACAAATCGGCTTATTGCTGTTCTCGTCGCTCATCTTGTTCTCTAAGCCTCTTTCTTAGCCTCGGGATTCACTTCGGCACGGGAGGTAATGACCCTGTCAATTAAGCCGAAATTCAGCGCCTCCTCGGCGGACATGAAATTATCACGGTCACAGGCAGCCTCGATTTCCGCAAGGCTTTTGCCGGTATGACGGGCTAACAGGGTATTCATGATGGTCTTGATGCGCTCCGTCTCACGGGCGTGAATCATGATATCCGAGGCCTGGCCTTTAAAGCCGCCTAAGGGCTGATGGATCATGATCCTGGCATGGGGAAGAGCGTAGCGCTTGCCCTTCGCGCCGCCTGACAGCAGGAAAGACCCCATGGAACAGGCCTGACCTAAGCACACGGTCGCCACATCGGGACGGATGTACTGCATGGTGTCGTAAATCGCCATGCCGGCGGTTACCACACCGCCCGGGGAATTGATATAGAGGTAAATATCCTTGTCGGGATCATCGGACTCTAAAAAGAGGAGCTGCGCCACGATGAGATCCGCCATATGATCCTCCACCTCGCCGGTAAGGAAGATCACGCGATCCTTGAGCAGTCTCGAATAAATGTCAAAAGATCTCTCACCCCTTCCGGTCTGCTCGATGACCATGGGTACCAAACTGCTCATAAATATCCTTCGCTCCTTGAAAACTGTATGCCCCCACGGCGGGGGCTCTTAATATAGCATTAACCGTCAGCCGTAAAAAGAGACCTTTTAACACCTGTATTACAAAAAATCCCTCTTCAGGATACGAAAAACCCCGGCAGGGTCATGCCGTGCCGGGGTCTTAAGCCTTAGTCGGAATTAGTACTGAGTGTTGACTAACTCGGTGAAGGATAAGTCCTTATACTCAACCTGCACGCGCTCTAAGGTCTTAGCTACCATCTCGTTTTCGATGGCGGCGTTCTTGACCGTAGCGAAGAGACGCTCTTCCTTACGGATCTCGGCCTTGGCCTCCTCGGGATCCTCATAGGCACCGGCTCTTAAGGTCAGCTCGGCGTCAATGCTCTCCTCGGAGGGCTCCTTAAGGTCGAAAATACGGGAGAGCTCGTGGGCCATCCACTGCACGCGGGTCACGTTCTCGGCTTCCTCACGGTATAAGGAAGCGTCATCCTCTAACTTGCCCTTGATCTTCATGCCGTACATCTCGCGGTTGCGCTGCTCGCTGCGGCACATGTTGACGCGGTTGTCCTCAATCCAGGGCTCGGGCACGTCGAAATTGCCGGCCGCGGCGATGAGAGCGTCAAAGAGCGCATTGTGATTGCGGGTGCGGCTGACGCGGGTCTGCTCACGCTCCATGTTGGCGCGCAGTTCATTGCGGAAGGTCTCCACGGTGCCATCACCGATATTGAAGCTCCTGACGAACTCTTCGTTAACCTCGGGGAGGCTGCGCACGGCCACGGAATTGACACGGATCTCGAACTTAGCGGCCTTGCCGGCTAAATTCTCTGCGGGATAATTCTCGGGGAAGGTCACCTCAATGGTGAACTCGTCGCCGGCACGGTGACCGACTAACTGCTCGCAGAAGCCGGGGATCATGGAACCGGAATCAAGAGTTACGGAGAAACCCTTGGCCTCACCGCCCTCGAAAGGCTCGTCATTCACGAAACCCTTGAAATCGATATTGAGACGGTCAGAGCTCTCGGAGACGCGGTCATCGACGTTCTCCCACACGCCGCGCTGCGTGCGCAGACGCTCGACCATGGCATCCACGTCGGCATCGCTCACGGAAGAACGCACCTGGGAAACCTTGATGCTGGCAAAATCGGGATTAATCTCGGCCGGGAAGGTGTAGAAGCCGTAACGCACGGTCCACTCGCTGTCCTTGGGGTAAGCGGAGGAAACGGCAGTCTCGTTGATCTCAACCTCGGGACGGGCCACGGGAGTGGCACCGGTTTCCTCTAAAGCCTTGACGAGGTTCTCCTCGGAAAGCTTATCAATGCTGCGCAGCACCACGTCCACCCAGTAATTTCTCTCAATGAGCGAACGGGGCACATGGCCCTTGCGGAAACCGTTGACGCGCACCTGACGGGCTAACTCGCCCACCACTTTGTCAGTAACCTTATTGACCGTGTCCTTATCAAACACCACGGCCAGGGTACGCTTTAAACCTGCGCCGTTCTCAATTGTTGCCTGCATCTTCTACCTCTAGGTCGCAGTTTAACCTTCAAATGAAACCAAACCGGGCATCGCGTATAGCTTGCGGCCCTTTATAAACTGACGCATTATAGAGGATGCGTCCCTTGCATTCAAGAAAAAGATCGGCCCCTTTCCGCCCTGGCAGTCTTTCCCCGGCCCCTGCGCTCCCTTTTACCGCGCAGCGCCCCTGCATATAATGTTCAGACAGCTCACAGGGAGAAGAAAGCTGGATTTTTACGAGCCCCTGCAAAAACGCCGCACCTACCGTGATTTCACGGCCAGGGAGGTCAGCGATGACATCCTGTCGCGGGTGATCGGGGCAGCCTTTAAGGCCCCGGACCAACGATCATCTGCGTCAGCTTGAATTTGTCGTTGTCCGCGACCGGATGAGGATAGCCGAAATAGTGACCCCGCTTAAGGCGAATATGGAAAAGTTTAAGGATCTGGCGGCGGAGGTGGACGAATCAGGCGATCCTGACAAGATAGCCATGTTCGCCGATGCCCTGCCCAGGCAGCAGCGCATGCTCCTGCAGAGCGGCCTTCTGATCCTGCCCTTTTTCAGGCAGCTGACGTAGCCGCTCCTGAAGCCTGCGGAGTTAAGCTCCCTTAACTATTTCGCCTCCGCCTGGTGCGCCATCGAGAACATGCTGCTCTCCGCCACGGCCGAAGGGCTCGGGGCCGTGTTTCACATCCCCGTGGGAGACGAGGCCGCCCGCATCAAAGCTTTAGTGAACGCCCCTGAGCACTACGAGCTTACCTGTCTTCTGACCTTAGGCTACGTGGCTGACAACGCTTTCCTGCCCCGTCAGAAAGCCATCGATCCTCTGACGCGTATCCACAGGGGCAGCTGGTAGCTCTGATCTCTGAGAAAGCGGCGCTTAGATGGCGGTACCGCGCCCGCTGTTCATGCCGGGGATCACCTCAAAACGCCCTTTAAAGCGCGGCTCCTCAAACACGGGGGTCACCTTCCCGGGGATGGAAAGATTCCAGCCTAGTTCCCTGAAGGAGCCCTCGTGATGGAAATCCGATCCCGCCGAGCCTAAAAGCCCGTACTGCACGCACAGGGTGGCCATAAAGTCGCGATCGGAAGGTTTCATCTGACAGGCCGCCACCTCCATGGCCTCGCCGCCTGCCTCCCTGAAATAAGTGATGAGCGTGCGCAGCCTGCCGTTGGTGATCTCATAGCGGCGCGGATGGGCAAGGACGGCGATTCCGCCAGCCTGATGAATAATCTCCACGGCCTCCTGAATATCCATCCACTGTGAATTGACGTAACCCACCCGCCCGCGGCGCAGATAGCGGTTAAAGGCATCTTCAAAGGATTTAGCCTTGCCCTTTTCATAAATGTAGCGGGCAAAATTGCCGCGGGTGACGATGGAGCCTTCGGGGAGCCCCTCCGTGATCTCCTCGTAGATATGGGGAAAGCCAGCTCCTTCAAGCTTACGCCCCATCTCTTCGGCCCGCCATTTGCGCAGGGATAACTGCCTCTCCACGAATCTCTTCATCACCTCACAGTCAGGATCGATGAAGAGACCGGCGATATGGATCTGCACCGTCTTAAAGGAGGTGGAAATTTCCACCCCGGGGATAATCTGTATCTGCCCCAGGAGATCGTCCTGCTTAGCGCGGGCCATGGCTCTTGCTATGCCAAGGGTGGTATCGTGATCGGTGATGGCCAGGTGGGTAATGCCCTTAGAGCGCGCCCGCTCTACGAGCGCCTCGGGGGTAAAGGCCCCGTCCGAGGCCGTGGTGTGGGTGTGCAGATCAATGGTACTGTCATGATAGCGCATCGTAACTCTCTTTACTCACAATTTAAGCGAGGCTAATCCGCAGAGCTCTGAGCCGCTTTTAAAAGCGCCTCCGCCTTCGCTTTTTTCTCTTCTAAAAACTCCCAGCGGGCATACAGCTCCGTGATTTCCTTCTCTAAGGACTCACGGGCGGCTAAACGCTCCTTAACCTTTTCCCCGTCCTGCTGATAGAAGGAAGGCTGAGCCACCTCGGCGTCAGATTCCGCCATTTTTCCTTCCAGCGCTTCAAGTTTCGCAGGCAGGCCCTTAAGTTCATGGGCCTCGGAGTAAGTAAGCCCCTGTTTTCGGGGATCCCTGGCACGGTTTTCCTTCTTGCGCTCCTGATGGGCCTTAAGCACGCTGTCCTTATCCGCCTCACCGGCAGGCGCTGCCACCGATCCGTCCGGGGCGCGGCCGACGCGCGCATAATAGCGCTGCACGTCGCTCCAGCCGCCGACAATGGTCTCGATATTCCCCTGACCGTCAAAAACCCACGTCTCGGTGGCAACCTTATCGATAAAGCGCCGGTCATGGGAAATCACCAGCACCGTGCCTCTGAAGGTGGAGATGAGCTCCTCAAGAAGCTCCAGGGTCTCCAGATCGAGATCGTTGGTGGGCTCGTCCATAATGAGCACATTGCAGGGACGTGCAAAGAGACGGGCGAGCATAAGGCGGTTCTTCTCGCCGCCGGAGAGCACCGAGACGGGCGAGCGGGCCCTGCGCGCCGTGAAGAGGAAATCCTTTAAATAGAAGAGCACGTGGGTGGTCTTGCCGTTGATGATGACGTCACGGCGCCCCTCGGCGACATTGTCCACCACCGGCTTATTGAGCTCTAAATGCTCGTGATACTGATCAAAGTACTGCACCTCAAGGCCCACGCCGCGCTGAATGTAGCCATGCGAGGGCTTAAGCTCCCCGAGGAGCATGCGGATAAGCGAGGTCTTGCCGGCGCCGTTCGGTCCCACGATCCCGATCCTGTCCCCGCGCATCACCGTGGCCGAAAAGGGCCGGAGCACCGTCTTCTCCCCGAAGGACAGGGAAATGTCACGGATATCGTAGATGAGGTTGCCCGGCCTGTCGGCCTCGGAGATCTGCATGATGACCCTGCCGGCCCGGTCGCGTCTTTCGCGGCGCTGCCGGCGCATTTCCTCAAGATTGCGCACCCGCCCCTCATTGCGGGCCAGACGGGCCTTGACGCCGCGGCGGATCCACGCTTCCTCTTCCGAGAGCACGCGGTCAAATTCGCGCCGCTCCAGGGTCTCCATGCGCAGGCGTTCATCGCGCATTTTAAGATAGTGATCAAAGGATCCCTCATAGCTGTAAAGCTTACCGCGGTCCAGCTCCACGATCACCGTGGCGCAGTCATCGGCGAAGGTACGGTCGTGACTTACGAAGACCAGCGTGCCCTTAAAGGCATGAATGAAGTCCTCAAGCCACGCGATGGTCGCGATATCGAGGTGATTGGTGGGTTCATCTAAAAGCAGCACCTCAGGCTCGCAGCTTAAGGCGCGCGCGAGGGCCACTTTGCGCCGCCAGCCACCTGAAAGAGACTTCAGGGGCGTGCCGGGATCGATGGACATCTGCGAGAGCGTCTTGCGCACGCGCTTTTCCGCGCTCCATCCGTCGTGACTTTCAATGACGGAAGCTAAAGCAGCCTTCTCCGCAGCATCGGTACTTAATGTGTATTGGGAGAGCGCCTCACCGACCAGGGGGATCCGGGAGACGGCCATGGACAGGGCAGTGCCCTCCGCATCAAGGGGCGGATCCTGCTCAAGGCGCACCACCCTTAGATCCTGACGGCGCGTGATGCGTCCTGAGTCAAGTTCAGTTTCACCTGACAGAACCTTAAGGAGCGTGGACTTACCTACGCCGTTGCGGCCTAAAAGACAGATCCGCTGTCCCTCTTCCAGTGCAAAATCGGCCTTCTCGAGCAGGGGCTCATCGCCATAGCGCAATGAGGCCTCTAAGAGAGTAATAAGACTCATAAGTCCTTCACCCCGTCAGGCCCCCAGACGCGGGGTTTACGTTTTCCCGTCTCCTCTCCGTCCTTAGCGCGCTTCTCCTTAAAAGGACGTCCCTGACGCGTCCTCCGTTCTCCGTCAGAGAAATCCCCTTCGTCCCGGAAGCCACGGTTCCCGCCATAAGGGGCTCCGTCACGGTTACGGCCTTTAAAGCCCTCGCCTTTGCGCCCGGGGCGGCTTACGGGACGCCCTAACTCCCCTAAGACCACGCCCTCGGGCAACGCGTCGCGGCCGCGGGCCTCACCGGCCTTATAGGGACGGACATTGCGGATCTCCTCCTGAGAGCGGCGGGGACGACGCTCCACGGGCGCTGCGTAATCGCGCTCCTCACCGCCCCATGTTCTGTCCTGAGATGGGATATCCGCCTTGCTTTTCACCGCGCTGTGGAAAGACTCCCCCGTCTGTCCCCAGATCCGCCCGCGCCCCTGAGAGCTCTCCCCCTGTACGCGCCCTGCCGCCTCAAAGGGGGACTTTCGTGGCTCCGGAGTGCCCTGCTCACCTGCCGTGCGACGGCGGCGGTAGGAATCACGGTACCAGGTCTCACCTTCTGACACCGTGCCCTGATTACGGTAGGCATACGTGCCGCGGGGCTTTTTCTCCACCCGTGTAAAGGCGTTCTCCGGGTTAAGGCGGCCTGACCAGCGCGGCGTGGCCCTCGCAGTCACGATGGGGGCGGGTTCCTTAACGCAGGCGCTCCTGTCAAAGGTCAGGATAAAGCAGGAGTGAATGTCGGGATCGCGCTTAAAATCCTCGGGAATGGTTTTTTCGCTTACATCCTCTGCCGTCAGGCCATAGTCCTTTAAAGCCTCACTGTCGAGCTTAAAGCGGCGCTTGTTGGTACAGAAGATGATCTCGCCGCCGTCCTTTAAATGGCGGGTCAGATTGGACAGCAGCGCCACCTGATCGCGCCCCACCTCAAAGCTTTTCTCCATGCGCTTGGAATTGGAGAAGGTCGGCGGATCGACGTAGATGAGATCAAAGCTCTCCCCCTGCTCCTGAGAGAGCCACGCCAGGCAGTCGGCCTGAATAAAGGCATGCTGCTTTAAAGCGATCTCGTTTAAACGGAAATTGCGCATGCCCCAGTCGAGGTAGGTGCGGCTCATGTCCACACTCACCGTGCGTGAGGCACCGCCTAAGGCCGCCATCACCGAGGCGGTGGCGGTATAGGCAAAGAGATTTAAAAAGCTCTTTCCCTCCGCCTTCTTAAAGATGAGCTCCCTGATGGGACGTGAGTCAAGGAAGAGGCCCGTATCTAAATAATCGTCAATATTGACCTCAAAGCGTGCCCTTCCCTCGCGCACGGTCAGGGTACGGTGCAGACTCTTGTCCTCATCCGTCTTCTCATACTGTAAGGTACCGCTCTTACGGGCGCGTTCCTTAATCACGATTTCGGAACCTGGCTTTTCCATCACCTCGAGGGTGGCGGCGATGAGATCCATGCTGCGCTGTCTGGCCACATGCTCCGGGACGCTTTCAGGTGCGGCGTAGGCCTGAATCACCACGTAAGGACCGTAGCGGTCAATGGCAGCCTGATAGTCAGGCAGATCGGCGTCATAGACGCGGTAAGCCTCATAGCCCTCGCGCTCTGCCCACTTGTCGCGCACCTTCAGGTTCTTTAAGAGACGGTTGGCAAAGTCAGGCGCAATCGCCTCCTCCTGACTCTCCCCGGAGTCGCGGATGTCATAGACGCGCAGCTGACAGGGCAGCGCGCCGTTAAAGAGCTTATAGGACTTCTCATAGCTAAGTCTCAGGCAGGAGAGCAGATCCTGAGAGGAGGAGATCACCGCGAGGGTCGCTCCCTTAAACAGAGTGCGCACCTTTTGTCCTAACTGCGTGTAAAGGCCGATGAGCTCGTGGAAATTGCCCATGCGCTCGCCATAGGGGGGATTGGTCACCACCGTTACCCTGCCGGGGCTTTCAGCGAAAGGATTGACAAGCTCGTTTAAGGGACGGTGTTCAAAGGCGATCACCTCCTCAAGACCTGCGTGGCGCACGTTTTCGGTGGCGCGCCTTATGCTGGCGGGATCACTGTCAAAACCCACTAATTTATAGCCTTTTTCCTTAAAGGCCGCGATCCCCCGCGCCGAGCGCTCCTTTAATTCCTCCACCAGGGCCTCAAAGACCGCCTTATCAAAGAGCTTTAATTTAAGAAAGCCGAAGTGATGGCGCCGAAGCCCCGGGGCCGTATCGGTCGCGATGAGCGCCGCCTCGATTAAGAGCGTGCCCGAGCCGCACATGGGATCAAGGAAGTTCTCCCCGCTGTATCCCGAGCGGACCACCATCGCCGCGGCCAGATTTTCCTTAAGGGGGGCCATGCCGGTCCTACGGTGAAACTCGCGCTTTAAGAGCGCCTCCCCCGAGAGATCGATTCCCAGGCGCGCCTCATCCTCATGCAGATAGCCGTATACCCGCACCTCAGGCTGTTTGCGCTCCACGCGCGGGCGGTAGGCGAAGGCCTTCAGGAGACGGTCACAGACGCCGTCCTTGACCTTCTGCGCGCTGTAAAGGGTATTGCGCAACTGTTTATTGACGCCCACGAACTCCACGGACATGGTCACCCCGGAGTTGAAATAATCCTCCCAGGCAACTCCCGCCGCTCCCATATAGAGATCGGTATCGTCCTCGCAGTGAAACACCGAGAGAATGAGAATGACGCGGGAAGCAAAGCGCGAACAAAGACAGACGCGCAGCGCCGCCTCAAAGGTACCCTTAAAGGACACACCGGCCACGGTCTCGTGCACCTCGGGGAGATCCAGGGCCTTTAATTCGTTAAAGAGAAGATTTTCAAGCCCCTTGGGGCAGGTGGCAAAGAAATTGAGCATGGGCAGGCACTTCCTTAAAATTTCGCGCCATTATAGCAAAAAGCCCCCGCTCTCCCCCGTTTTGTGAACTCTATCAAGAAAAATTATCTTCATAATCAAATCTTTTGCCGCGCCTCTCACACCGTCTGTAATTTTTGCTATATCTTGGGGGAAAAGCTCAGCCGTTGTCCTTAAGGAGGGTCCCATGTCCGTAAGTCACGCTTTCTGCGCCCCCGTCACCGTCGCGCAATGCCCGACGGTGAACCTGCTTTTAGACACCTTAAAATTAGGCCCGCGCGATCTCATCGTCACCGAAGAGCGCGTCTATCAGAACTACCTCTCCAAAGAGGCGGCCGCCTGCCGCATTCTCATCCGCGATCGCTACGGCAAGGGACCGAATACCGACAAAACGCTGCTCCAGGCCGTGGACGACGCCGGAACGGCCTATGACCGTGTCATCGGCATGGGCGGAGGGGCGGTGCTGGATCTGGCCAAACTGCTCGTTTTAGAGCGTCCCCTGCCGGTTAAAAATCTCTTTGAAAATCCGGATCTCCTGCGCAAGTCCCGAGAGCTTATCCTAGTGCCCACTACGCCCGGTACCGGTTCCGAGGTCACCCCCTACGTGGCTCTCTACATCGAGGATCTAGGTCAGCAGCTTATCCTCATGCATGATCTGCTCTATGCCGACAGCGCCCTGCTCTGCCCCGCGCTTTTAGAAAATATGCCTTTCTCCCCCTTTGCCGCGAGCATGTTAGACGCCTTCACTCACGCCCTTGAGTCCTATCTCTCTCCCCTGTCCACGCCCCTGTCACGTACCGTCTCCCTTGAGGCCATGCGCGTTCTCATCCGCGCCTTCATGGGCATAGCCCGCGACGGCATCAGCGCTCTGCACGGCGCCCTTACTGACATTCAGATGGCCGGCACCATGGGAGGGATAGGTTACGCCAACGCAGGCTGTGCCGCCATCCACGCTCTTTCCTATCCCTTATCCGTCCGTCTGCGCATCCCCCACGGCGAGGCCAATTACCTGGTCTGCCGCGAAGTACTGCGCCTTTACGAAAAGAAGGCCCCCGACGGGCCCCTGAAGGAAGTGAAGCGCGTCCTCGCCTCCGCCATGCAGGGAAGCGAGGAGCAGGCCTTTGACGAGCTCGACGGTTACTGTCAGGCCCTCCTGCCCCGCCGCAGACTCTCTTCCTACGGCATGACCGAAGAGCAGATCCTTTCCTTCACCGACATGGTCTTAACCCGCCAGAATCTGCTTATTGCCAACGGTTACGTGACCCTGACCCCAGCGGAGATCGCCTCCGTGTACCGCGCCCTGCTTTAAGGTGTGCCACGCCCCAACGGGAAAAAGAGGAGAGAGATTAACTTCAGGAACAGGAGGACGGGGCCCCGTGACGGAGCCCCGCGTCATCTAAAGGTTTCCTGCAAGGGGCAGGATCCCCTTCAGGAAGCACTCATCCCCGTCTGGCGTCAGGGACTCAAGACCGGCCAGTTTCCGATAAGTCCCAGCTTTTTCATCTCTTGGATCACCCTGACATCGGTACTGGGGGCTAACGCAAAATCGGCACCGGCGTCCTTTGCGGCACGGGCCTGATCCACAGTCATGACGGTACCGGCTTCCACGCACATACTGTCGCCGAGAGCTGACTTCACGAGGGCAATGAAGTCGGCCGTATCCTTAAGCGCCGTGGGAGAGGCCTGATCAAAGGTGATCTCCAGAAGACGCATACCGCCTGCGTGCACCTCCTTTACCGCCTCAAGGAGCGTGTTTCCGTAAGAGAGAGAGACTAAAGGAAAGTACAGAGCTTAGATGGTGTCTCCTGAGGAAACATCAGCGTCGTGGATCTCCACTAAATCCTGCAGAAAGGAGGCAAAGTCCTCGGCATTATCAAAATCGGTCATGGGCGTGTCGGCGTACACGCGTCTTAAGGGATCACCGTCAAGGCGGATCTGTCCGCGCTGCCCGTCAGAGAAATTGACGTTAAGCAGGACGGAGTCCGTCTCAAAGGCGCTCTCGTCAAGCTTGCTCATGGCAAAGCGCACCGCAAGCGTAATGCGCTCAAACTTGAAATAAGCCTGCATGGCCTCGCTTGAAAGCTCCGGGGCCTTGCGGCCCGTAAAGAAGGAAGAGGCTTTGAGAAGCCCCAGCATGAGGGGATTTGCCCGGTTAGAGGCTATGACCGATGGCGACTTAGTCAGCCTGCAGCTAAATTCCACGAGATTGCGCCCCCTGGCTTCAAGGCTCTGCCAGACAACCGTGTCCCCGGCGCAGTCGGAGTAGTTTTCAAGGGCGTCCCCCAGGGTCACGGTTTTAGAATACTGCGGCAGTACCGCTTCCTTAACGGTCGTTACCTGACCGTCCCCGAAGAGGGAATTCCAGAGAGATGTAAAGGGATTGGCAAGAGCGCTGCCGCTTCCGGCAAGGGACAGCGCAGCGGTAAGAAACAGGAGTGCGGGCCTTAACATACGGACCTCTTCTTTATGGGAACAAGTACCTGTGTAATGTATAACCGTATCTGATTATACCTGCAAAGCATCCGGGGACTACAGGAATTTTACAGAGGGAAGGGGGAGGATTAGTCTTTCAGGGAGGATTTCCCGAAGCACGGGGCTTCGGGTCTCCTTCTCTCCTGACGGCTCACTGGCCAACAGGTAACTTCCGTAAGTCCTTTTTAAGGACCGGGGCAGACGTTTTCCGCCTGCACCTTAGATGTCGGCCCCGGCTCCTAAAACTTAAGGAAAATTAACCGCCTTCATACCGGGGACTTTCCCGGCACACCGCACTACCCGGGAATGACTTACAGGCAGGCCTGGTGAAAATAAGAGCCCGCGGGGATTATCGCCTCCGCGGATATGACGGATTAAGGCTCGAGGGGCTCGGGCTCTGCGTCGTCTAAATCATCGCCCTTGATACCCAGGGCCTTGAAGACGCAGTCAAGGGGCAGCCGCTCCTGGGAGAGTCTGACACCAAAACCGTAAGAGCCGTCGACGAGAGCACGGTAGAACCAGGCCTCGCGCTCGTTTAAGGCCCCTAAATAGCCGCTGAAGGTGCCCACGTCATCATAAGTCCACAGATCGCGGTGCGCAAAGAAGGTCTCCTCATCCATAAGCACGGACTCGATCTTAGGCAGGAAGAGACGCAGATTGTGGAGCTTGGCAAAGGAATTGAGATCGATGGAGCCAAAGTACTGGCAGCGGGCGTTAGCCACCCACGAGACCTTGCAGATCTCCTCAAGTCCCGTGACGGGAGTGATGATGATCACCGTCCCCGGCATGTCAGGCAGGGACAGCACAGTGGGCACATTATCCATGAAGATGACCCGGATGGGCTTGAGATTCAGTTTCTCCAGATCGGCGCAGGTGGTGGAGAAATAGCTCATGCCTCCGGCGCGGCCGCGCAGTACATGATCAAGGACACGCAGCGTCACGAGGGAAGGCGGCGGGATGAGACCTAACTGCAGCAGATCCTTGCGCACGGGATTTAAGTCGAGCTTTTCGCGCAGGAAATCAAGGAGCAGATGCCGGTTAATCTCAAACCAGCGCGTATCCACGCCGCGCACGGGGATGGAGCGGATGAGCGCGTGGCTCTTGCGGTTATCCAGAAGCCACTTGCACACGAGAGTGAAGCGGTAGAAATCGCTCGCCTCGAGGTTGGAGATACTCGAAATGACGCTCAGGGCGCTGTCCACGAGCTCAGGCAGTTCCTTGGCGATGACATCGAGGCGCTCCACGGCGGAATTGTACTCAACGAGATTACCGGCCCAGGTAGCGACCTCCGAGGGCTTGTCAAAAACGAGATGAATGGGCACCTGTACCGTGCCGATCCCGTCGTAGCTCTTTTCGAGGAAATCGACGTGACCGGCTATCAGCGGCTCCTGCCAGTCCTTGCAGAAACGCAGGAAGGCATCCTTATTCTTTTTCACTTCCTCGTCCAGCGTGGGGGCGCCTAAGTACAGAGACACGGGAAAATCCGCCGGAGGATCCTTTTTCTCCTTAACATGCGAGGTGAGCCATCCATTGACTTTATTACGGTAAAAGAGATTGATCTCCGTGCGGATGGAACTGCGATTTTTCACCGGGTTCTCCTTAATGTACCTTAAACTGAGGATGTGCCTAAAAGCATCGGACTTTTGGGCTTTCTTTTGATTATAGCACGGTGAAATCAGGCTTTTTTGTGAGCTCACGCGGCAAGTGCACACGCTAAAGGAAAGGCCCTGGCCTTATCAGAAACCTGTCCTTTAAACGCCCGCTGCGCCCTCAGAGGCTTTTTTAAGCCCGCGCGCCTTACGGATCTCGGCGCGCCGGCGGGCAAAGAAGGAGGACAGCTGTTTTGCGCATTCCTCTTTTAGAACCCCCTGAGTTACCGTGAGATGGTGGTTATGCCGCGGATCGGAGAGTATGTCAAAAACCGAGCCGCAGGCCCCGGTCTTTAAATCACAGGTGCCAAAGACCAGACGTCCAATGCGGGCGTGGATCAGCGCCATGGCGCACATCACGCAGGGCTCAAGCGTCACGTAAAGGGTGAGATCTAACAGCCGGTAATTGTTAATACGCGCTCCCGCTGCCCTGAGACAGAGGATCTCGGCGTGCGCGGTAGGATCGTGCCGCGAGATGGTCTCATTGCAGGCACAGGCGATGATCTCCCCGGACGGAGCGACGAGCACCGCACCCACGGGTACTTCATTGAGCTCCTCGGCGCGGTGGGCCTGCGCAATGGCAAGGCGCATGTAATAGCTGTCGTCGCGCTTAAGGATCTGCGAGGGCAGGGAAGGATCCGGCATTAGCTGTAATAGCGCCATAAGGCCGCGGCGTAGGCGATAACATCAAGGCACAAAAGCACAAAGACGCAGGCCGAACCCAGATCCTTGGCACGCCCCGAAAGTTCATGATATTCATCGCCGATACGGTCAACCACCGCCTCAATGGCGGAATTGGCCAGCTCAAAGGCCAGCGTCAGCCAGGGCAGGATGAACAGGATCAGAAAGAGCGTCAGACTGTCGGCAATGACAGCGGCGAGGGCCGTCATGAGCACGGCTAAACAGAGTTCCTGGCGCACGGCCGCCTCGTATTTAAGGCCGGCCCTGAGGCCCTTTAAAGAATAGAAGAAAGCGTTATAAATGCGTCTTAAGCCGCCGACACCGGTTTTTGCCATGATCTACCTCTCCTGCGGTCGCACATTGTAGCACGCACCGGCGCTTTCTTTTTCCATAAAATCATACCTGCGCTACCAATCTCCGTCATGGAAACGCTTACGCGCCGCGCTCATGTGTGGCAGATCGCAACTTCATGATTTACGGAGATTTTTTTGTACGGGATCGTCTATACTCTTTTCAGTGCCACTTCATATAAGGAGGTCATATGGCCCCGTCTGTGCTGTCCCGAAAACTGGCCCTGAGCGCGGCTTTGCTATGCCTGCCTGCTCTGGTGCACTCAGCCCCGCTTGACATCACGCGTTCCTTTGCCAGAAGCGATCAGGATCCTGCCACCTACTGTCTTATCTTTAACGAAAACCTCGCGGTTATGCCGGTAAGCGAAGTTCCGGACTATCTGAGCCTGCATCTGCAGGGCCAGTCTCAGAGTCTGCCGGTTAATGCCTCGCTTTCAGGACAGTCCCTGTGCGTAGGCCCCCTGCAGCACGGTAAGAGCTATAGCCTGACCTTAAAGCCGGGACTTAAAGGAGCCTCGGGAGCGCTCCTTGAGACGGAGCAGCAGCATGATTTCACGGTAGCCGACGCCCCTTCACGGCTGCGCCTTGAAAAAGGCCAGCTGCTGCCTGTCTCCCGCAAAGGCAGGGTAGCCGTCAGCGCCCTGAATGTCAGCGGAGCCAGGGCCTACGTTTACAGACTGCATCCTCAGCATCTGACGGCCATTGATTTAAGCCGCTATTTAAACGGCAGTTCCGAGGCCTCGCAGTTAATTACCCTCCTGCGCGATCACGCCTCGCTGATCCGCCAGACGGAAGTCAGCTTTAAGGGAGAGCGTAATCAGGAGTCCACGGCTCTAATCCGGCTTTCCGGGGACAGAAACATAAGGCCGGGTCTCTACTACGTGGTAGTGGCGGACAGCTCCTTAAAACTCGATCTGGAGGAAGGTATTGACAACGGCGCACTCTACCGCGCCTTTAACGAAGGCAAGCCCCTTGACGGCAAACTCATTGAGGTTTCCGATCTGGCGCTGACGCTCTTTTCCGGGACCGACGGTCTGCACGCCACGGTGCGCTCCTATAAAAACGCCAGGGCACTTAAAGACGTGAGCCTGACCCTGATTTCACAAAGCGGCGGCGTGTTAGGCGAGACACAGAGCAGCCGCGAAGGCCGTGCTTTCTTTGATAAGACCCTGCTTGAGGGTGAACGCGGTGATCGTCCCGCATACCTCGTGGCCCGTAGCGATGAGGATTTCTTTGCCTACGATCTCAGCTCCTCGCCCCTGTATATCGAGGAGTTCCACTCCGGTCAGGCCGTGGAAGGACAGCTCCCCGTCATCTTCACCGATCGCGATCTCTATCGCCCGGGTGAGAGTATCTACTACAGTGCCTATCTTAGGGAGACGGACGGCACGGCGGTCACGGACGGGGAATATGTGCTGAAAGTCCTGTCCCCCTCCGGCACGGAAACTGCCTCACTGACACTTAAAGACAACGGCACGGGACGCTACAGCACCGTCTATACGCTGCCTAAGGCCGCGCCCTTTGGACACTGGACCTTACGCCTTGAGGATCTAAGCGGCACGGTCTTAAGTCATACGGGACTTAGCGTGCAGAGCTTTGTGCCCTCGCGCCTTGCGGTAAGCCTGGTGCCCGATCCCTCCCCTGACAATAACAATTTTACCTTAAGTGCCCGCTATAACTACGGGGCCCCGGCCTCAGCGCTCACGACCGCCGCGACGCTCACGGTGCGTCCTGAGAGCCATCCCTACCCGCAGTTTAAGGATTATGCCTTCGGCCCCGATCCGCGCTTAAACCCTGCTCTGACGCGGCTTATCTCCCTGTCCCCCGCACGCACCGACGCCCTGGGATACAGCCGCATGCCCATGACACTGACCAGGGTGCCTTATGCCCAGAGTGCCACGTTGCACGCCGAGGTGTATGACGTCAACGGTGAAAGAGCGATCGCCCGTACCGACTACACCGTACCCGCCTCCGGCCCCATGGTGGGCGTGAAGCTGCTTGAAGGGGAGCCCGGAAAGTTAAATCTCGAGGCCATCTGCGTTGACAGCGCAGGACGTCCTGCAGACGGCAGCGCCTCCTACACGCTTGAGCGCGTCCTCAAGGACTATCAGTACGTGCTTCAGAACGGGCGCTGGACCTTCCGCGAGGTGAGCCTCAACCGTCCCGTGACAGCCGGCAAACTTACCTTTAAAGACGGTAAAAGCGTCACGCCGCTGACCTTCGCAGGCGAGGACGGCAGCTATCTCGTGACCTTTAGCTGCGGCGAGAGTGTCACCACCTTTGAAACCACGCTGGGCTTTGTCAGTAACCTTGATGCCAACCACCCGGACCGTCTGCCGCTTACCCTCTCCAAGGAGGTGTACGCTAAGGGAGAGGACGTGAAACTGACCTTTAACAGTCCCTTTAAGGGGGAGGCCACGCTGGCCGTGGGCCGCGATCGCGTACTGACGCTTAAGAATCTCAGGGTACAAAAAGGCGTCAATCATCTCACCCTGCCCTACCACGAGGAGTATTTCCCGCGCTCAGGCGTTCTGCTGACGCTCTACCCCTCTTCCGCAAAAGACAGTCCTATGACGCGCCGTCTCCTCGCTGTCGCGCCTCTCACCTATGCTCTTGAAGAGCGCAATCCGGAGGTAACCCTGGATCTGCCCCCGCAAGTACAGGGCGGTCAGAGCCTGACGGTTCCGGTAACGGTGGAAGGCTCTCAGGAAAGACTGGAGGCAGAGGCTTTCCTCGTGGATAGCGGCATTCTGTCCTTAAGCGGCTTTAACTATCCCGATCCCCTTAAGGCTCTTTATGATCCTCAGATTCTAAACCTGAAGCTTTACGACTCCTATGGTCTGCTCATGAGTTCCTTAAGTCCGAGGGGACAGGGTTATGGCGGCATGGAAGAGGCGCTATTGAGCAAGGCCCTAAGCGCCGAATCCCTGGCGGCCCTCTCTTCGGAAGCCATCGCGCTGCACGCCACCGCTCCCGTGAAGGACGGCAAGGCCCTGCTTAACTTTGACCTGCCTGTCTTTAACGGTGAGATGCACCTTGCCGTGGTGCTCTCAGGAAAAGACACCCTGGTTAAGAAGGAAGGCAGGCTTACGGTACGTGAACCCTTAGTGGTGCAGCCCTCCTTACCGGTCTATCTGCGCGAGAACGAGCGCCTGCGCGCCTCGGTATCCCTGGATAATACTGATCTTAAAGGCAGCTCTCAGATTCAGCTCAGCGTGAAGTGCCAAGGCTCCCTGAGCTGCGATCTGACGCAGAAACTCGAACTCTCACATGGACATAAGTTAGCTCTGCCTCTTGATCTTACGGCCTTAAGCGTCGGACAGGGTACGGTGGAAGTGACGGCGCAGGCCGGAGACTACCGCTATGCCCGCAGCTTTACGCTGCCGGTGTTAAGCGCCTTCAGTCCGGCTTTGTATACCTCCCTTCAGTACGTGACAGCAGGACAGAGCGCCACCTTTGAGATAGGTTCACTGTTTAAGAGTCTGAAGGCTCTGCGCGGCGAGGTAAGTGCCCTGCCCTGTACCTATCCTGATCCTGAGGAAATGGACTTTGAGCCGGTGACCGTTCTGGACCGGGCCGCTAAAGTACGTATTCTCCTGAGTATGCCCGGGAGTACGGACAGCGAAATCCAGGATGCCATCGATCTGCTGCGCCTTAGCAACTTAGGAGGCGGCTACTTTGGTAATGGCTGGAGCGACTATCAGCGCAGCGTAAGCCATTACGCCATCGAGACACTGCTCATAGCCAGGGAACGGGGCTATGACGTAGGTCTTGAGGCTCTGGATGAGGCATTAAACGCCTTACAGAGCAGTGCCGTCTATGGTACGGCCCTGGAGCGCGCCGGAGCGACCCTGCTTCTGCTTAGAGCCGGAGACAGCGTCGATCTGAGTTCGCTGCGCTATATGCTGGACGAGGAAACTCCCGAAAACGTGCGGGCTCTCGCTCTGCTCACCAAGGTCTTCTTCGCCGTAGGCGATCCTGATCGCGCCCGTTTCGCACTCGCACGCGGCATGGAGGCGCATGAACAGCATCAGGAACTGCGCGCCACCCTCTCCGAGGCTTATGCCGGGAATGCCTCTCAGGAAACTATCCGAGAGCTTTACAACCTCATGGAGCCTTATGAGGAAAGCCCGCTCAATACCGAAGCCCTTGATATCATCGCCCTGCTGCGTGCGGCGATGGCCCTTGAGGATACGGAAAGCGCCGCCACGCTGGCCTCCTCTTTAAGTGCCGCCTTGAGCGGTAAATACTACCTGCCCTTAAGCGAGCGGGCAGGGCTGTTAAGCCTGAGTTCCACGCCTCCGGTAACAAAGAGTACCGATTTCCTGAAGGGCGGAGAAACGACCGTGCCTGAAAACGTTACCTTAGTTAATGATACCGGGGAGGCAGCCTTTATCAGTATCGGCGCCGTAGGCGAACTTAAGGATCCTGCATCAGGTAGCGATCCCAGGCTTCAGATCACGCGTACCTACTACAATACGCGGGGAGAGAAGCTGACTCCGCCCCTGACGCTCAGGGTAGGCGAGAGGCTCATCGTGCGCGAGGACTTCAGCCACCGTCTCTCGGACAGAGAAAACCTCCTGCTCTCTTCGCTCCTGCCCTCGGGCATGAGCTATGAGGGAGAATTAGGCGCTCACGCTCTCAAGCAGACGCTGCCTAAGTTTGCACAGGCGCAGCTTTTAAATCCCAGCCACGTTGATGACCGTCTGCTGACCACGACCTCGTGGCTGCGTAATGGCTCCCTGTGCTACGTGCTGCGCGCCGCCTCTCCTGGCAACTACGCCCTGCCTGAGAGTCTGCTCTTAAGCCGCACCCACCTCGGACTACGCTCGGTCGTTCCGGCCACACAGAACACGTTGCTTATCAGCGAACAGTAACTGCTACGCAGGATAGCCTCAAAAAGCAAAGACCCCGCAACTGCGGGGTCCTTTTTTACGCAAAGCGACAGTTAAGACGGCTTAGGGCTGCACGGGCTCGGCACGCTTAACGTCAATGGTGGTGGAGAGCAGATCCTTGTCCACGTCACCTGTGATGCGGATCAGCATATCCTTGGAGATAAAGCTCCAGTCCTGATCGTCATCAAGCTCAATCTCGATACGATCACCTGCCGCATCAGTGAACTCGTAATGATCCTCACCCAGGTAATTGGTAAGACGGCCCTCTAAAGTCACCACCTGATCGTCATAGGCACTGGCCAGCACACTGGCGATGGTATTGGGGGCAGCGTTGTTAAAGCCAGCGGGAGCTCCGGGAGCGGCTGCGGGAGCACCCCCGCCAAAACCCTGGGGAGCGGCCATGACTGCAGCGGAAGTCAGGGCGACGGCGATCACGGAAACTAAGGCTAACTTTTTCATAACTCAATCCTCATAAGTTAAATGATGGTGCGGTTAACTGAAGCGATGATTACAGTTTAGAGACTCACAATTAGGCAAAACTTAGGATACGGAAAATTTATGCATCTTAAAAAATAACGCTAACCTTGACCTAAGACTGATTTTCTTCAGGATCTGTAAGATCCCGAGTGCGGAAGGGTTCAGTCAGGACGCGCAAGGGCGCTTACCGGAACTCAAAAAACTACCGTCCTCTAAAATACGCTGTCACAAAGGAGCTAAACTGAAATTCTGCATACGAAAGCTGACTAAACACCCCCCGCGGGACGTAAATCCCGGGCATATTAGGAAGGAAACTGCATCTTTGGCGTAACTGCTAAATACCCCAGTAATGAGTATTAGCAGGAAACTTAAAGTAAGGGAGCTAAAGATCTTTCCTAACTCTTAGGCTTTAACCTGAATAGGTACAGAAAAATGCCGGCTTAAAGTTATAAGCCCACTTTTTGGCATTTTACTTAATACACAGCCACTTAACTGATAGGTTTAAAGGCAGCGGTTAAGATTTAATCCAGGGAGTGAAGGGTATCACAAGGTATTCCAGAGCTTTACCAGAATATAGACGGGGTAATTATCTGTGGGTGGCATAAAAGGAAAAGAGGGAGAGGATAGGGACAAGTGAGATCAAAAAAGGTTAAGAACTTTTTATCTAAGTATTTACTACTAAACTTAAACCATGTTTTTAAGTTTTAACACAAAAGTTCAATTTAATCTATGTTTATATACATCATTTATTATTAAATATAGCCTGTATTTGAAAAATCTATTTCCAGAGCAGCGGGCTGGGTTCAATTAACTGCAAGAGCTTAATTTACAAATGTAATGAAAGGATTAGATTTACTTAACACACATTATAGAGGCTTTTTGCTCATTTCTGACCGAAGCACTGCCGCTTTCAGTTCGCTGTAGTTCTGCCTGAAAGTAATTTCTGTAAATTGCTTTCATTATTGTAAATTTTACGTTTTTAGTTACAGTTTTGTAGAGCGTATTTACATATGCGTTTTAAAGCAAAAAAAATAAACCCAGCGCTTATTTCTTATTAAGATATTGATTTATTGTGAATTTATTAAAATTAGAGTTATTTAGAGTTATTATTTTCAGCAAGTTTAAACATTTTCGCGGGTTTCAACGGTCTTTCAGTTCTTCTGCTCGCCCACACCGTTCCAATTTACAGAACAGTGCCCTGCGTCTTTCATTGTCGTAACTGACAGCATCAGCGGCGCAGAATGATCCGTTAAGTATCCGCGTTTAACCCTGCCTTACACGGTTTTTCCAGGGGCAGCCGGTACCTCAATGCGCTCTCCCTGCTCACGGGTGCAGACGTTTCGCTTCCTGCAACAGACAGCTTGAAAAGTACTGACTACCAGGAGATCGCATGTTATTCAGCAAGGATGCTTAACCCTGTCCTCGTCCCGTGCCCTCAGGTAACATCTGATAGACTTGCTCTAAGCGTAACTCACTTCCCTCGTTCCTGCCCCGCCCACTCTCCGTTCACACCGGTCCCCCAATCCTTACGGCCACCTCTCCGGTTTACGCCAAAGCAAAAAAAATCCCCTCCGTGGAGCAACTGAGGGGATAAGCCATCCTAACTTTCGTTAAGACTACAGCAACTTAGGAAAGAAAGAGGAACTAAGCGTAACGGACTGTTCTCCTTGAAATATCAACGGAACGGTACGGACAAATCACGCTTGAGGAAACGCGCACCATCATGCCCTGCTTTAAGACATAGCGGCCGAGATCCCATTCATTATTCAGCAGCATCAACCGGTAAACGTCCCCGTCAGGGAGATCATCGAGGACGATGAAATCACCCACCCCGCCTTCCTTGGCGTAGAGAGAGACTACCTGCCCACGGTAAATTGCCTCCCGGCCGCCGTAAGGGAGATACATACGGCCACCGCTCGGATTGGGCAGACGCACAAAGCGGGCACAGGCTAAAGCAGTCAGGGCCAGCGGCATGCACCAGCGATCCTGAAGGTTGATGTCATACAAACCGTCCTGGAAATCCGTAAGTAACAGGGCGTCTTCCACGGTAAAGGCCTGACCCGTCTGCGGGAGAGAAAGCAGATCTTCTTTGCGGTAGCAGGTGTTGAAGAAGAACTTTTCTCCTTCATCGCTTACCAGATTAAGGGCCAGATACTCAGCGTTTCCTATAGGGTGGTAATCCCATGTCCAGGAGGCGCTTAACGTGAATTTCACCGAAATGATTTCCTGTTTGTAATTTAATTTCAGGTTTATTGTAGCCAATCGGCGCTTAAAAGTAAAAAGCTATTCTGCTTATTTTTGTGAGCCACCTCCGGTTTTTAGTAAAGATTACTTTACACACGTTAATCATTGCTAATTGCGTGCCAACTTACTCAAATATCAATCCGATCTTTATCACAGTTTTTCAATCCTTTTCCTAACTGTCTCTGCCAGGCTGCCTCTTACACATTTAAATACTTAAATAATCTGTATTTCTTAAGAAGAATCCCCCCCCTCTGTCCGGAACACTTGTCAGCTTTTTGACATAGCCTCCGATACCCCTGATTACTATGTTCTTTCTGAATTTAGCTCCCTATTCTCTTCTGCTTATTGAGAGTTTACCGTTTAATACTTTTAATTGTAAATACTATTGTTTAAGAAACGTAAATTAACCAAAGTATACAGATATTATCATTTTTAACTGCCAGTTCTTTTTTATGCTAGCCACTCTGCTCTCTTTTCTGCCGCAGCTTACCTCTCTTCCCCTACCGCAACGTCTTTTTCAAAGCCGGGGACAGAGCCTCTCACATTACTCCCTCTTCCTCTCAATTATGCATTACCTCCTCCGTTTACCCATTCCCTGAGCTCCTCATGAGATGAGAGTGCTCTTATTCTCGGTAACGTATAACTAAACGACACCCGGTATACAGGTATGGCACCTGTATCCGCGTTTTTCCGTACTGAAGAAAATATTATGGAGAAGTGCCGTGTCAGAGAACAGTCATGGCGCTCTGACACGGAGGAAGGAACTAGAGGTTACTTACTACCTTGCCGATAATGGACGGTCCCTGATAGACAAAGGCCGAATAGAGCTGCAGCAGGCTGGCGCCGGCATTGAGCTTCTCGCGGGCCGACACGGCGCCGCTTATCCCGCCAATCCCGATGAGAGGAAGTTTACCCGCCGTATATTCCGCAACCTTTTTCAGAACCTCGGTACTGCGCTGCTTCAGCGGTTCACCCGAAAGTCCTCCCCACTCTCCTGCGTGAGGCAGACCATGAATGACCTCGCGATCGGTGGTGGTATTGGTACAGCTCATGCCATCGACGCTCAGGCGCACGCAGGCGTCGCATACCGCCTCTAACTGCACAGGAGTCAGATCGGGGGAAATCTTGACTACAAGCGGCACATAGCGGCCGGTATTCCGGCTGAGACTCTTCTGCTCTTCCTTTAAGGTCCTGATTAAGGCCACCAGAGGTTCAGCCTCCTGTAAAGCGGTAAGCCCCGGCGTATTAGGGCAGGAGACGTTGACGGCGATGTAATCACAATGCGCATAGACCTTGCGCATACAGTACAGATAGTCATCAGCCGCGTTTTCCAGCGGCGTGGTCTCGTTCTTGCCGATCGAGACGCCGATGATCCCCTTATAGGTGCGGCGCGTGAGATTGACGGTCAGATAATCAACACCCTTATTATTAAAACCCATGCGGTTAATCAGACCGCGGGCCTCTTTGACACGGAACATGCGGGGACGCGGATTGCCCTCTTGCGCACGCGGGGTAACCGTGCCTAATTCAAGATGCGAAAAGCCAAGGCCCCCCAAATAGTCAATGCAGTCACCGTTTTTATCCATGCCGGCAGCAAGCCCCAGGGGATGACGGAATTTAAGCCCCATCACCTCGACGGGCCTGTCGGGAACTGACTGTCCGAAGAACGGGCGTAACAGCGGGGAGGAGAGCATACGTCCGGCCTTAATGGTCATGGTGTGGGCGTCCTCAGGATCGAGCATAAACACGAAGGGACGGATGAGATATGGGTAGAGCGCGTAAAGTGACATCTTTCTATCTATCCTATCTGTTTTAAGGAAACGAAACGGTTCTCGGCGTTAACCACCAGCTCAAAACGGCCGTAGATCCCCGAGAGCGTAGTGAAGGAGCGCAGGTGACTGGCATCAAGCTGCAGCGTCACTCCCTCTTCACAGCGTACCACCAGATGCTGAGCCGAGCCGGTATAAACCCGCATCAGCTCCTCTCTGGGGATACGCAGCGCGAAATGAAACTTCTTTAAGCCGTACATTACTGCCTCTCGCTTAAAGCCGCCTCCACCTTTTCATAGACGTCACGGGCCAGATCGGGACGGGCACGCAGTTTGTCTAAATACTCACGGCACAGCGCCTGACGCTCAGGATCAAAGCGGCGGAAGCTTAAAAGCGGAGTCACCATACGTGCGGCCATCATGGGATTGACGTTATTGAGCTCATTGATGACGTCGTAGGCAAGCAGCATACCGGTGCCATCCTTACGGTAGAATGCCCACGGAT
This sequence comes from Candidatus Avisuccinivibrio pullicola, assembly GCA_018713485.1. Classification (GTDB taxonomy): domain Bacteria; phylum Pseudomonadota; class Gammaproteobacteria; order Enterobacterales; family Succinivibrionaceae; genus Avisuccinivibrio_A; species Avisuccinivibrio_A pullicola. Next base: position 40,799 of record DVOQ01000016.1, on the reverse strand, counting down.
TGTTAAGCACCAGGGAGCCCACGAGGGCGCGCAGGCGGTTGGGATTGCCGATATCAAAATGCGGATCGCGCATCAGGCGGCGCACGTCGTAGACGGCGCTTTCGCCCTCGGCCTGACCCATGATGCGGAAATAATTGTCGTAGACCAGAGGATCGTCACCGTGGCGGACGGTAAACTCACTGACAACCGCTTCCCTGCAGGGCAGTTCATGATGAATGGCCAGCGTCATGGCGGCAAGGAAATCCGTCATATTATTGGCCTTCTCAAAATGACCGCGCACCAGTGCGTCGGCCTGAGCTTTACGCTCCGTGGCGCACATCGCTATGACGAGCATCTTTAAAGCGAGATTACCTGCGCTGCGGCAGGCATAATCCTTTACCTGATAACGGTAGGCCCCCCTGAGGCGGGTCTTTTCATACAGTCTGGCAAAGTGCTCCTCCAGGTTTACGGCAAGACGCGTCTCCAGATGCTCACGCAGCGTATGCAGGGCATCAAGATCAATGACGGGGAACATCTGCATCAGCGTGGCCAGCGGCGGCACCCGGATAAGCTCCGCCGTCACCAGGGGATCCTCTTCCTTTTCAAAGCCTTCAGCCACCGCAGCAAAAGCGGCGCTCAGGGCATGAGGCTCCGGCAAGGGTTCATGCTGCTGCGCCTTCGCTAAATTATCCTTTAGATAACGCTCGATAAGGCCTTCGCAGGCTGCATAACGGCTGTAGGGATCGGAGGCAAAAGCGAGAATGTGGCTGTAATCCTCCTCGCTGTACGGGGCCTCAAGGCGCACCGGGGCTGAAAAATCCTCAAGGAGCACCGGCAGAGCCTCTGGCGGCAGGCCCGTAAAGACATACTCCGCACTCTCATTTTCAAGGATAATGACGCCGCTCCCGGCAAGCTCCGGAGGCGTGACCTTCTGTCCTGACTTATCCATAAAGGACAGACGCACGGGAATGACAAAGGGCTCCGTGGCCGGCTGTTTTAAGGTGGGCCCGGTGCTCTGGGAGAGCATCAGGGTAAGCTCAGAGCCCTCCTGCTCCCAGTGCGCCTTCAGGGTCGGGGTACCCGCCTGGGTATACCAGCGCATGAATTTCTCTAAGGATTTTCCCGAAACCTCTTCCATGGCCTTCACGAAATCATCAATAGTGGCGGACTTACCGTCATGCACACTAAGGTAATGGCGCATGCCTTTGACAAAGAGCTTTTCACCGAGCAGCGTGTGAATCATGCGGATGACCTCGGCGCCCTTGTCGTAAATGGTCACGGTGTAGAAATTGTTCATCTCGGTGACCTCGTCAGGGCGCACGGCATGGGCCATGGGCGAGGCATCCTCGGCAAACTGCGGTCCCTTGATGACTTCGACGGCCTTGAGACGGCTTAAGGCCCGGCTTACCGTGGTGGCGGAGAATTCCTCATCGCGGAACACGGTTAAAGACTCTTTAAGCGAAAGCTGGAACCAGTCGCGCAGCGTCACTCTGTCGCCCGTCCAGTTGTGGAAGTATTCATGCCCCACCACGCTCTCGACGTTATAGAAATCGTTATCCGTGGCCGTGGCCGCATCCACGAGCACCAACTTGGAGTTAAAGATATTGAGCGACTTATTCTCCATGGCCCCCTGATTGAAGAAATCTACCGCCACGAGCTTGAAATTGTCGAGATCGTATTCAAGCCCGAAGCGCTCCTCGTCAAAGCGCATCGCCGTCTTGATGGACTCCAGGGCATATTTGCCGCGCGGACCTGCGCCGCGGTCTACATAGACCTGACAGCTGACCTTACGGCCCGATCCCGTGGTATAGGTGTCGGTGAGAATGTCAAAGGGACCTGCCACCAGCGCAAAGAGATAGGAGGGCTTGGGGAAGGGATCCTGCCACATGCAGTAATAGCCGTCACGATCCTCGCCTTCCTTAATCAGATTGCCGTTGGAAAGCAGCACCGGGCAGCCGTAGGCCGGGGCGTGAATCGTCACGGTATAGCGGCACTGCACATCCGGACGGTCCAGGAAATACGTTATGCGCCTGAAGCCCTCAGGCTCACATTGAGTGCAGAACACGCCATTGGACTTATAGAGACCCATCAGGGTGGTATTGGAGGCCGGGGCGATAACATTTTCAAGCGACAGCTCGAAATCATCCGGCACCCCAGCAAGCGTCAGACCTTTCGGATCCACCTGCGGACGCACTTCCTGACCGTTGAGGCGCACCGAAATAAGCTCCATGTCCTCACCGTCAAGGCGCAAAGGCACGCTACGGTCTTTAGTGAGACGCTTATAGCGGGTCACCTGACGCACCCGCGTATATTCATCGGAAAGGAAAAACTCTAATTCCGTGTCCGTAGCGGTAAAGGGGGGTTCCTGATAATCAAGTCGTTTCTGTGCCTGAAAGCCTGCCATTACTTATCTCCGGTTACGTTAGGTTTTATTCTCAGCAAAAGGGCGGCCTGCGCCGCCCCTTAGCCTGTTCTGTCACGGCCGGTCAGATCCCTACTGTACCTGACTTTCGACCGCCTCCGCCGGTGCCTTGCCGGTATCCGGATCCTTGGAGACGATCTGACTTTCCGTGTCTAATACCTCGTCCTCGGCCTTATCCGGCAGCATCGTCTGAGTCAGGGAAAAGCGCGTAAACTCAGGGGTGCCCTCGGCCTTATAGACGTGCTCTTCAATGAGCGAGGCAAAATCAAGAGCGATGTTGACAGCCTCATTTAAGAGGGCATCCGGGAACTCGAAGTCCTCGGGTAAATCACCGACCTTTTTAACCGGCTTCTCACCCATCTCCTCTAAACGGGCATTGACGTTCTTTAAGTGACGCGCGTCCTCTTCCTTCTTTAGGGCCTCGCGTTCCTTCAGGTTGACGGTCACGGAGCCTTCGGCCTTCTGCTTTAAATAGCGATCCATATCCTCGCGCATGATGGAGAAGGCAAGGTTATGCGCCACGCGCTCCTCATGGCGGCGCTTCAGTTCCGGCACATAAGCGTCAATATTGTAAATACCGGTGTACGGCGTGGGATTGATCTTGTCCCAGGCCAGCGCAAAGGGTTCGGATCTTTCACCGATTTCGCTGTCATCCACGAGCCCCGGGAAAGCGATATCCGGGGTTACGCCCTTTAACTGCGTCGATCCGCCGGTAATGCGGTAGAACTTAGCGATGGTGTAATGAATGGAGCCTAACTGCGAACCGTCAAAGTCGTAGACGCGGGCCAGGGGACGGTTCTGCTGCACCGTACCCTTGCCAAAGGAGGTATCACCGACAATCAGCGCCCGGCCATAATCGCGCAGAGCCGCCGCCATGATCTCGGAACTGGAAGCCGAAAGTCGGTTAATCAGCACCACTAAGGGGCCATCATAGGCCACGTCACTGTCCGAGTCCACCTGGGGAATGACATTACCCACAGTATCGCGCACCTGCACCACCGGACCGTCTTTAATGAAAAGTCCGGTAGACAGAGTCGCCTCGGGAAGGAGACCGCCGCCATTGGAGCGCAGATCGATAACAAGGGCCTTAATGTCCTCTTCCTTTAACCTGGTGATCTCGCGGCGGATATCCTGATTTAAGTTGGTGTAGAAGCTCTTAATCGAGATCACGCCGACCTTCTGGCCATTGACTTCCTTCACCTCGCCCTTGGCCTCGCGATCCTGGAGACGGATACGGTCACGCACCAGGGTCACCTGGAAGGTGCGGGAGGCCGCGCCGCCCGTTCCCTCACGCTCGATGTCAAGAGTCACCTTAGATCCCTTGGGCCCCTTGATACGCTTCACTACATCGCTAAGCCGCCAGCCGATGATGTCCTCGTAGGTGCCATCCTCCTGAGTCACGCCCACGATGCGGTCATTGGCCTTGAGTTTTCTGGAAAGCTCGGCAGGCGATCCAGGCAGCAGGCTGTTAATGACCGTGAACTCGTCTTCGGAAGTGAGAACCGCGCCGATTCCCTCCAGGGAGAGATTGATATCGTCGTTGAAGTTCTCGCTGTCATCGGGACTTAAATAAGAGGTATGCGGATCAATGGCGGTGGCAAAGGCATTTTCAAAGGCCGAGAAGGCGTCCTCGGACTTAGTCTGCACTAACTTGCCCAAGGCCGCCTCGTAACGGCGTCTTAAGCGCTGCTTAGCCTCCGCAGGGCTCTTGTCATTTAAGAGCTGATTTACATATTCATTCTTGATTTCGCTTAGCCATAAGGCCCTAATCTCGTCCTCAGAGGCAGGATACGGCACCTCGCGGCGGTCAAATTCGACACGCTCATGTGTGCTGAGATCGAGATCTCCCTTCACCGCCTCCACAAAGAAGGAATACTTATTGAAGCGGCGTCTTAAGCTGTCGTTGTAAAGCTCAAAGGGATAAGCCAGATCACAGTAGGTAATGGCCCGCAGGATACGATCGCGGTGCGTGTGAATAGCGTCCACTTCCTTTTGCGTATACAGCGAGCGGTTGTAATCCATGAAGTAAAGATAGCGGTCAAGGACGTGATCGGCAAAAGCGTCATTGACTGCCACGGGCTTGTAGTGCGCCCTTAAGAAATAATTGGCCGTGCGCGAGCAGGCGGTATAGTGCACGCTCTGCGAGGTGAGCACGGGCACATCCTCGGCATCCGGAACTGTGAGTTTAGCCTCTGCCGTGAAAATCAGGCACAGGGGTACGATCAGAACCAGTTTTAAAAGCTCACGCACGTTCTTGTCCTTAACTGACCTTTAAAAGGCGCATTAATTAGAGGCGACGGACACGCGGCTGACCGGTAAGGTCAGTGTCATGCCGTTCTGCATGGTAACGGTGACCACGCCGCCCTGGGCATTTTCCTTCACGGTACCGCGGGAGAACCCGGCCTGGGTCTTCACCAGCACCTCTGTACCCTGCGTCAGCTCGGAGGCGTGACTGGAGGCATTAATGGTGATCCTCGGTACCTTGAAGTCCTTCTTGAGTCGCGAACCGGCGGCTCCGGCAAACCCCACCTTGGGTGCAGACTTCTTAAAGCCCTCGGGACGCGGTCCCTGACGGAACTGTCCCTGAGGACGGGGAGCACCGTCACGGCGCTGGAAACCGCCCTCACGGTTAAAGGGCTTGCCGCCCTGACGGTTCTGGAAGCCGGGCTTACCACCCTTTCTGAAGCCGGGCTTGCCGTTAAACTTACGGCCCGGTCTCTGGCCAGGCTTCTGGCCCTGCTCCTGCATCTGCTGCTTTTTGAGCTGGTTTTCCTTACGCTTGGTGTTAATTTCGTTGAACTTTTCCTTGGCGTAAGCCTGATGCTCTGCGGTGCAGGCTTCGGTCTCGTTACCGTCAAGATCAATGCGCATCACGCCTTCCTGCACATTGTAAAGATAGCGCAGACGGGTGGTATACATGCGCACGGCGGCACGCAGCTTGGAAATGGACATGCCTTCCATTTCGGGGACGGCCTTCTTGAGATCCTCTAAGATACCGACCTTAAGCGGCTTTAAATCACCGTCACGGAAGAAGCACTTGGGGTAGCGCTGATATAAAACCTCAAGAGCAGCCTTGATATGCTCGGAACGGCTGCCCGGCACTCCGCCAGGCGGATCCTGCTGTGGCTGCTGCGCCTCGGTTTCCGCCGCGGGATTTTCGGGGGTCACAGGAGCCACAGCAGCTGTGGCCTGTGTATCCTGAAGCTGTTCTTCTTTCTGGGTTTCCATAGAAACTCCTGCAAACATCCGACTAAAAAAGCATAAAACGAAGCACTCCTTACCACATACCTTCTTCAGGAAAGGCAGGGCCGGGCGCATCCGTACTGACGCTCTGCACACAGTGCAGACAGCGTAACGACCTATTATAAACAAGACTCAGGCTAAGTCACTAAGTTTCTTAAGGATTTTACGCCCTGCACTGAGGTGACGCACTCTGCTTCCGTAAAGGAGGTCCTGCCTCTGCATAACTCCCCCGTTCTGTCAGATTGAGGCACTTTCTTGCCCAAAACTCTCCCTGAGGGCAGTATCCCTTCCAGGATCTTGAGGGACGGCTGCCCCTGTCTTACACTAAGCGGGCGAAGGAGAGAGCTATGACCGTCATCTTTATTTCCATTGTCCTGATTTCCGCCTTCATTGCAGGCTACAGCGTGCACCGTATGGCTGCAGGCGCCGGCTTACCCCGTCTCTATGTGCTTCTTTTATGTCTGGGCGCTGCCCTGCTCGGTGCCCTGCATCAGGCGCTGCTGTCCATTGGCAACTACTATGATTTCAGATCCCTTTACTACCCGCTTCTCATCACTGCCGCCACTGTCGTCCTGGGAACGCTGGTGCTGCCCTGGGCTCTCGCCTACGATGCCCTGACCCTCATCCTCAGCCGTTTTTTCAGAAACCGCTTCAAGTCGCAGTCCTTTAAGCTCTGGCGTCACCGTCTCACGCGTCTCTTCATTCTTATCTACGTACCTCTTGCGCTCTTTGCCACCTATGAGGGAGTCAGAGTGCCGGAAATCAAAGCCGTTCCCTTAAGCTACTCCGCACTACCCGAGGAGCTTTCAGGACTTAAAGTCGTGCAGGTGACGGACATACATGCAAGCCCCCTCTTTCTTCAGAAACGCACAGCGGCCATCGTTGAGAAGGTGAATGCCTTAAAGCCCGATCTCATCCTCGTCACGGGCGATCAGAGCGACGGCACTCCAGCCGCCCGCGCGCACAGTCTCGAACCCCTTAAGAACCTTCAGGCCCCCTTAGGCACCTATTTTGTAAGCGGCAACCATGAATACATCACCGATTTTAAGGAATGGATGGATTATTACCGTAAGGAGGGCCTTAAACTTCTCCTTAACGATAACGTGACCCTGAAGGTGGGCGCAGCCACGCTCGCCGTGGCGGGACTTCCTGATGATTCCGCCCCCTCGCGCGGCTTTGAGGGTCCCAGTCCCGATCAGGCCCTTAAGGGCACACAGAACGCTGACTTTACCATTCTCCTAAGTCATCAGCCCCGCCATGCCGCTGAGTACGCCGCACGTGAGGACGCTCCCGATCTCATTCTCTCGGGACATACGCACGGCGGTCAGATCAGCTATTTAAAGGGCGTGACAGCCAATGCCAACTCAGGTTTCGTTGAAGGCCTCTATCAGCTTCGGCATACCCTGCTCTATGTCAGTGACGGCAGCGGCCTGTGGTGCGGCTACGTGCCGCGTCTTGGCACTTCGGGGGAGATCACCCTGTTCACCCTGAGCTCAAAGTAAAGTCCGCGTAGAATTAGCCTTAGCTAACCTAACTTTTCCAAGCGGTGCGCACTTTTAAGGCGCTTGCATCACCCTTCCGGCAATGCGCTATAATGCACGCGGTTTAATATTCTTTCAAGGTTACTGTAGGCTAACTTAAATTTAAGTTAGTCAAGGCTAATTAAAGGAGCTTAAGCGTGGCGTGGCTTCAGGATGCGTGGCTTAAATTAAAGGCGGAGACGGCTCTTAACGAGATGACCGTCATGCACCTTATCGAGAACACGGATCCCTGCCGGATCCGCCTTCTCTGGCCGCGTTTAAAGCATGAGGCAGACACCCGAGCCTCTCTTGAAGAAGCCTTAAGCTCGCTTAAGGCGGTCAGATCCTTCAGCATTAACCCCGTAACCGGATCTGTCACCGTTTATTATGCGCTATCTGCCCTTGACCCCGCCTCACTGCCGGGGCTCATGCTTAAAAAGGCCAGGGAGCGCTATCTTGCACAAGGACACTGAACATGGCCGCACTCACTCCCTTTTCCCTGGGCCTTAAGGCCGGAGGTTTCGTGCGCTCGCTTTTTGAGGGCTCACCTGACGTACTCATCATCGCCCACCGCATTAAAGGACGCCGCCGCTATACCTGTCAGGCATTAAAAGGCGATCCGGCGCTCTGCGAGGCGGTAACCGGGGCCCTGCGCGATTTTCCTCTCATCTCTTCCGTGAACGCTAATCCCGTCACGGGCTCGCTTACCGTCACCTATTCCCAGGAAGAAAGCGTCATGGACGCGCTGTTTGACACGCTCTCCCACGAGCTCTCAGGACGTCACGCGCAGCAGGAGGAAAGCCTCCTGCCCCGCTCCTTAATTGAGATGGGTGAGAACCTCAATGACAGCGCCCGCCGCTTAAAAGACGGCATGGCGTCCTTTTTAAATCATTCCGAGCCGGTCTTTGTAAGCCGTATCGCGGGACTGGCTCTCATCGCCTACGGCGTTTCCCGCGTGCTGCGCGGAGAGCGTCCCTCGGGACCACAGCTTTTCTGGTGGGGCGTGGCGCTCTTACTGCGTCAGACCCACCGTAAATTCCGTACTTTAAACGAGGGCACGGTGAAGGCCTCGCTCTTCTCGCGTCCCGATCCCCTTAAGGGAGTAAAAGATAACCTTCAGGATAACGGTAAAAACCGTTAAGAGGCTGTATGCAAAACTTTACCTATCCGCTTCTGAGCGCTCCTTCCTATACGCAAAGCGCTCTGCTGGAGGCGCGCCTGCGCCGTGAGAAAGGCGTGATTTCCGCCTGCATTGCAGGCACGTCATTAAAGCTTACCGTGAACGGCTTAAGCTACCTCAGGGCAACTTTATTAGTGAGCAGAAACCTGGGCAGAGCCCTCTTTGCCTCCTCCATGGAGACGGTAAGCAGTGCCGGCACTCTGATAAGGAAGAAGGAAAGTGCCACGCCCGGCGACGTTAAGGCGCAGCTTGACCGTCACAAGCGTCAGGCTCTGGCCTCCATCGCCGCCTTTGTCGCCTTCGCCCTCCTGAAGCGCGTGAACCCCACCCTTTACGCCTCGACAGCCCTGCTGCGCCACCTGAGCGTTCTCAGCCTGAGCGCAGGGCTAGTGAAGGAAGGTCTCATGGGAGCTGTGAAAGAGCGACGCCCGAACGCCGATACGCTGACAGTTACGGCGGTGCTCTCCTCCATTGCCGCAGGCAGGCCGGAGTCCTCGCTCTCGCTTTTAGCCCTCTCCAATTTCGCCGAGACCCTGACCATTCTCGCCGCGCAGAAAGCCCGTCAGAACATTCAGGATCTGGTGGGGCTTAACGAGCAGGAAGTCTGGGTGACCCGTGAGGACGGCACCGAGGTGCGCGTCCCCATTGAAAAGGTCAGCGTGGGCATGAAGGTAGCCGTGCACACCGGCGAGAAGATCTGCGTTGACGGCGTGGTCTGCCATGGAGAGGCGGCCGTGGACGAGGCTGCCATCACCGGCGAGTCGGTGCCCGCCACTAAGGGCGTGGGAGATAAGGTCTACGCCGGCAGCACCATCCGTTTAGGTGAAATCGAGGTCACGGTCGAACGCGTCGGCGATGACACCTCCCTCTCGCGCATCGTGCACATGGTGGAGAACGCGCAGAACCGCCGTGCGCCCATTCAGCAGTACGCCGACCGCATGGCCACCTCGCTCGTGCCCGTGTCCTTTATCGCCGCGGCCGCGGTATACCTCGCCACGCGGGATCTGCAGCGCGTACTCAACATGCTCTTTATTGATTTCTCGTGCGGCTTAAAGCTCTCCACCGCCACGGCCATGTCCGCGGCGATCTCCAGGGCCGCCCGCGAGGGTATTTTAGTCAAGGGCGGCAGCTTCATTGAGAGTGCCGCGGCCATCGATACCGTCATTCTTGACAAGACCGGCACCATCACACGCGGCCGTCCCGCGATCACCTCCCTGACCTGCGCGCCTGGCTACAGCGAGGAACTGCTGCTGAAGCTTGCCGGAGGCACCGAGGTGCATTCGACCCATCCCATGGCCATGGCCATTCTCGATGAGGCCAGAGAGCGCGGTCTCACCCTGCCTAACCATTACGACACGCGCACCGTCATGGCCCGCGGCATGGAAGGGGAGCTCTGCCCCTTTGAGGGCTGCGAGGGCGGATTAACTCTCGTGGGTTCCTTAAAGTTTATGCAGGAAAGACAGGTCACGGATCTTGACCTTACGCCGGTGCGTAAAGCCGAAAGCGGTTCGCTTATCTATGTTGCCCATCAGGGGCGCCTTGCCGGGATCATCGAGGTGGCCGATCCGGTACGTCCGCTGTTCAAGCGCGCGGTGAACCGTCTGCGTCATTTAGGCGTGGAGGAGATCATCATGCTGACAGGAGACAACGAGAAGACCGCCCGCGACATCGCTTCGTCGCTTAATCTCGACGGTTACAAGGCCGAGGTGCTGCCCGAGGATAAGGCACAGATCGTCTCGCAGAAACAGGATGTGGGTACGGTACTCATGGTCGGAGACGGCATTAACGATGCTCCCGCCCTCGCCTACGCCTCCATCGGCGTCGCCATGGGCAAGGGCTGTACCGACACCGCCATGGAAACGGCGGACGTCACGATAAGCTCCGAAGATCCCTTAAAGCTGCCGCGCTTTATCGAATTAAGCCGTGATACCATGCGTCTTGTCCATCAGAATTTCACCGTCACCATCCTCGTCAATACGGCGGCCATGACCCTGGGAGCCCTCGGAGTCATCAATCCGCTCGTAGCCTCGGTGGTGCATAATGCCTCCACCCTCGGGGTGGTTGCCAATTCCGTGCGCGTGCTGTTACCGAAAAACGTGCGCTCACGCCGTTAATTAAGGAGCCATACATGTTTGACAAAAATCTGCTCATTGGTTTTTTAGCCGGTGCCGCCGTCGGTGCCTTAGGCTTTAAGTTCTATAACGAGCACAAAGACGAAATCGGGGAACGCCTCAATAAGGCCGGTTTCTTTAAAGACGGTCCCGCTGAGGAAGGCGCAGCCGCCGCTCCCGCTGAGGGAGCTAAGGACGAACTCAGTTTAGAGGAGCTCATGGCCCAGAAGGAGCGCCTTGAAGATCTCATCGCCGAGTATCAGTCCCGTTACTCTACCCCGGCAAACGGCCAGTAGGAGCAGACGTGAATAAAAGCCTGTTAACTTACGGTGCCGTCTTCGCCGCCGGCGTGGTGGTGGGGGTATTAGGCTACCGCTACTGCAAGGAAAAGAATTTAGGTCTGGATGAACTGGCGGAGAGTATCGGCAAAGTAGCCAAAAGCGACTCTGCCCGCAAACTGCTTACCGGCAGGACCCTGGGCACGGTTGGTGCCATGGGCGCTGCGGGCATGATGCTGCGCCGCGGCCGCCGTTAGCTTAAAGGCCAGGGGGCAGACCTGTCCCCTCCCTGACCTTTAAGAGCGCCCCGCAAGGTGCGTCCTTACAGCAGATCCTCAAGAGCCGCCCCGGTATTTACCGGCGCGGCGTCTTTGCGTCCCTGCTCCCGTCTTGCCATGCGCATCTGCTCATAGAGAGCGGTGAACTCCGGATCGGCATAGCGCAAGGTCATCTTCCCGCCGATATTAAAAGGAGCGGAGAGCTCAACAAAGAGCTCCTCTCCCTGCCACACCAGAGTCTCGCCTGCAAAGTAGGTCTTTACCTCTCCCGTGGGCTCTCCGTAACGGGCCTTAAGTGCCTTAGCGTAATCCTCAAAAAACGTCTCATCCTTAAAGCTCAGGGTAAGATCAAAGAGGATATCCGAGGAGGGCACGCCGTCAGCCACCACCTCCGGATCTCCGGCAAGTCCTAAACAGGAGCCGTCAAAACGCACCGCACTGCCGGCCTTAACGGGTCTGCAGGCAGTGGTCTGCAGGCGCTTTAAGGAAGCACTGTACTGTCCCTTACCAAAAGTAAAGGCCTTAAGCAGCGGACGTCCGGCAGAAGGGGCGTTTAACTGTGCCGGAGCGGCATGTACTAATCCCTGGCAAAGGATCAGGGCCGTGACGGTCAGAAAAATCTTAAACATGGATGTCCTCTCTGTGTGTACTGTCAGCTTAATAACTATAGCCGCCTCTGAATTCCTCCAGAGCCCTCTTTTCCAGCTCCTGCATAAACTCCGCCTTGCCCTCGCAGTAAGCGGCGATGTCCAGAGGAAAGCGCAGGGCGAGATCGCACTTCAGGAGACCATAGGCGTCACGCATCTCGGGATGACGGATGAGATAGTCGCGCACCGCTAAATGGCGATCAATATTCAGGCGATCAGCGCGGTCAAAGATATGTACCTGATGGGTCCGCTCATCGCCGCCCTTTCTTAAATAGCGCCGCCCCTCGATCCCGAACTCTCCCAGGTACTCGTAACCTGCCTTCTCAAAAATGCCCTGCCGCACATCTGCAGCCTTAAGCGTATCCACGGCAATCAGGATGTCGATAACTGGTTTGGCGTAAAGATGCGGCACCGCCGTGGATCCGATATGGAAGATCCCCGTAAGATGCGTTCCCAGAATGGCGTGCAGCAGATGCGCCTCTCTGTCAAAGAGCCGCTTATACTCAGGGGAAGGACCTTTCACAATGACATGCTGAACCATCAGAGCTCCTTAGAGGCTGTACCCGACCCATCTGCTGATTTATCAAAGAGACGCCCCACCATCACGAAGAAGGCGGGTACGAGAATAACGCCTAAGACCGTCGCCATAAGGGTTCCTCCCAGCACGCCCGTGCCGATGGACTGCTGTGAGGCCGCTCCTGCGCCCGTGGCGGTGGCCAGCGGCAGAACGCCCAGCAAAAAGGCCACCGAAGTCATGATGATGGGACGGAAGCGCTGCCTTAAGGCGAGAAGCGCGCTGTCCTTAAGACTCATGCCCGAGTGATGGAAAGAGGCGGCATACTCCACGATGAGAATGGCGTTCTTGGCGGCAAGGCCTCCCGTGGTCAGAAGTCCCACCTGCAAATACACGTCAAAGGTCAGCGAGCGCAGGTAAATGGCTCCCAGAGCGCCCAGCACGCCAAGAGGCAGGATCAGAATCACGGACAGAGGGATGGACCACGATTCATAGAGAGCGGCAAGACACAGGAACACGATGAGCGCGGAAACGGAAAAGAGCAGGGGCAAAAGCTGTCCCGAGGTCTGCTCCTGATAGGAACTGCCCGACCAGGCGTAACCGTAATTGCCCGGATGGGCATTGATAATGCGGGCAATTTCGGCCATCGCCTCACCTGAACTCACTCCGGGGGCGGGATCGCCCGTCACGCCGATCGCCGCCACGCCGTTAAAGCGCTCTAACTGCTTAGGGCCGTAGTCATAGGAGGTAGTAACGATGGCTCCCGCGCTGACCATTTGTCCCTGAGCGTTTCTTAAATACAGGGAATTGAGATCGGAAGGCAGCGAGCGGAACTCAGGCGCGGACTGCACGTAAACGGATTTGATGCGTCCGCGATCGACAAAATCATTGACGTACTTACCTCCCCACGCGATCTCCAGGTTCTCATTGAGCGTGTCTAAATCCACCCCGTACTGGCCGGCTTTGAGATCGTCCATGGAGACGATAAGCTCGGGAGCGTCGTCCTGTACCTCGTAGCGCACGTTGAAAAGCCGCACGCTGTCATTGGCCCGCTGCACGATCTCCTGCACGTCACTTAGGAACTGCGCGTGATCATGGCCGTTGACGTTCTGCACGTAGACGTCAAAGCCCGAAGATGAGCCCAGTCCCCGTACCGAGGCCGGCAGCGAGAAATTGATCTTGGCGTCCGGCACATTATCAAAGCGGGCCTTGGCACGCCTTAAGATAGCCTGCGCCGAGCTCTCCTCACTGACGCGCTCGTCCCAGTGCTTCAGACGGATGTTAAGCTGCGCCGTGGCCTGACCGGATGCCGAACCGCCCCCGGTGCCCAGGGAAAGCATCACTCCTTCCACGTATTCCTTTTCAGAGGTGCGGAAATAATCCTCAATATCGAGGGCCACCTTCGCCGTCACCTCCTGCGTGGTGCCGGGCGGCATGACGATGCGCGCGGAAAGCACGCTCTGATCCTCAACGGGCAGAAAGGATGAGGGGATGAGGACGTAAAGACCTCCGCAAAGTACCGTACAGAGCAGGATCGTCAAAAAGGAAAGCTTTAAATGCTCCACCGCACAGGCGGCAGCCTTAAGCGTCAGCTCGCGGCTTTTCCTGAAACCGCCGTCAAAGAGATTAAGGAGCGCCGTGAAAGGAGAGCGGGACACGCTTCTTGCCTTAAATTCCCCATCCGCAGGGAGCTTATCCGCCTTGCCCGCTACCTTTAAAAACCGGGCGCAGAGACTGGGCGTTACGAGGATGGCGGTGAGCACCGAAAGCAGCATGGCCGCGACGATGGTCACGGAAAACTGCTTGTAGATATTACCCACGGCCCCCGGGAAAAAGCCCATCGGGGTAAAAACAGCGGCGATCACCAAACCCACGCCGATGAGCGCGGGAGCGATCTCCTGCATACTGCGTACCGCCGCCGCAGGCACGGAAAGACCTTCTTCGCTTACGAGGCGGGTGATGTTTTCCACCACCACGATGGCGTCATCGACTAGCAGGCCAATGGCAAGCACCATGGCGAACATGGTCAGGGTATTGATGGAATAACCCATGAAAAAGAGCACGCAAACCGTGCCGGAGAGCACCACGGGCACGGTCAGGGCCACGATAAGCATGGCTCTTAAGGAGCGCAGGAAGATATAGAGCACCAGCGCAACGAGGAGGAGAGCCTCGATTAAGGTCTGCGTCACCTCGTAAAGCGAGACCTTGACGAAGGGCACGGTATCGTAAGCGTAAGCGTAAGTGAGCTTATCGGGAAAGAGCGGCCGCAGACGCCTGAGCAGTTCCTCGATGGCCCCGGCCGTGGTCACGGCGTTAGCTCCTTCGGAGAGCTCAATCTGCAGGGCAGCCATAGGCCGGCCGTTGTAATTGCCAAAGTACGTGTAATTCTCACGCCCCATCTCCACGGTGGCGACATCCTTTAAGTACACTGCCGCCCCCGAGCTGTCCACCTTTAAAAGCAGGTTCTCAAAGTCCGTGACCGTCTCTAAAAGCTGCCGCGACTTAACATTGATGTTAAGCGGCTGATTTTCCACGGAAGGCAGCGCGCCTAACTGTCCGGCCGACACCTGCTGATTCTGCTTTTCAATGGCCGCCACCACGTCGGAGGGATTTAAGGCGTACTCATAAAGACGGGGATGATTAAGCCAGATGCGGATAGCGTACTGCGAGCCGCGCAGGGTCACCTGGCCTACGCCGTTTAAACGGCTTAGGGGATCCTGTACCACCGAGGCTAAAAAATCGGCCACGTCCTCCTGGGAGAGCGAGCCGTCCGTGGCGTAAAAGGCAATATTCTGCAAAGTGTCATCCGAGACCTTGCGGATCCTGGCCCCTGAGCGCTGCACCGCCTCCGGCAGCGAGGACATGATGGTATCAAGGCGGTTTTGCACCTGCATCTGCGCCACGTCGGGATTGACCGAGGGATCAAAGTAAAAGTTCATGGAAACGCGGCCTTCGGAATTGGCACGCGTACGGAAATAAAGCAGGTTATCAAGACCCGTCATCTGCTGCTCCACTACCTGGGAGACGGTATGCTCCAGAGTGGAGGCCGAGGCCCCGGGATAGGAGAGCGAAATACTCACCGCCGGCGGGGCAATGCTCGGGTAGCGGGCGATCTCCAGCTGCATTAGGGAGAGCAGGCCTAAAAGCAGGGTGATGAGGATCACCACGGCGGTCAGGACGGGACGGGCGATAAAGAAGCGGCTAAACATCGCCTTCCTCTTCCACGAGATTGACGATACGCACGGGACTGCCGTCCTTTAAGAGCGTCAGGCCCTCCACGACGATCTCCTCGCCCTCCTCTAAACCTTCCGCTACCTCAAAGCCCTGCTCCGTGAGCATGCCTAAGGTTACCCGCCGTCTCTCGACACGGTTATCGCTACTCACCACGAAGACATAAGTATGTCCTTTGGGATCGCGCTGCACGGCGCGGACGGGAATGATTTTCGCGAGCGGATTGACGCCTAGCATGAGCTGTGCGCTCACCGTCATGCCTGGCATTAAAAAGTGATGATCGTTGGTGATGATAGCCCGGAGCGTCACCGTGCCGGTACTCTCTTCCACCGTGGGTTCGTCGGAGATGAGATGGCCCTTTTGCTCCAGGGGAACTCCCTCGACACTTAACATCACCTCCGAAGTATGCACGCTGGTCGTTAAGGTACCGAACAGGCGCATGCGCCGTAAGTTTAGCCATTGCCGCGCGTTGAGGTTGACATCAATGAAAACCTCGTCGAGATTGACCACCGTGGTGAGGGGATCGGACTGCTCAGCCGTCACCAGGGAGCCTACGGGGGCATGCGAGATCCCCACACTTCCATCAAGGGGCGACAAGACCTTCGTATACTCAAGATCCAGCTCCGCCTCATCAAGAGCACTCTGCGCGCTTTGCAGCGTAGCCTGATTCAGGACATAGGTAAGGCGCCGGTCTTCAAGCTCCTCCTCGGAAATGGCGTCCTGCTCACGCAGGGTCTGGTAGCGCTCATAATCATGCTCTGCGATCTCAAGGGCTATCGCGGCCCGCTCCACTTCGGCCTTAGCGGCCTTCACGCGTGAGGCATAGCGTTCAGGTTCAATTTCATAGAGAGGCTGTCCCCGGTGTACCATCTGTCCCTGCTCGAAAAAGCGCTTCTGAATGATCCCTGAGACGCGGGGGCGGATCTGCGCCTCTCTGACGGCCACCACGCGGCCTGGCAGACTGAGGGACACCGTGGCTCCCGTAACCGTAACCTTGGCGGTGCGCACGTCCACGCTGTCCTTTTTCACGCGGGAGGCCACCACCCCCTCATCGCTGCAGGCACTAAGCAGGGGCAGGGCGCACAGGGACAGCGCCGCGAGGAACAGTACTCCCCGCATGCGCCTAAGCCACTGAACCCTGTATCTTGCCTGCATACCGTCGTCTTCCTTATCTACCGTAACCTCTGTCTTAGCCCCTATGTTAGTACAAAATGTGAATTAATGCATGTTCCGTGCCGAAATGCTGCAGCAGGACACAGTTTGAGGAAGACCGCATTAAACCGCCGCAGTTCAGCGCTTCAACGTGCCAGAGTGCAGCGGCTTTGCTACAATCAGCACAGTTTTACAAGGAGCATCCCATGTCTAAAATTGAACGACTCGATCCGACCTGCCCGCCCGACGCTCACAAGGTCATGCGTCCGCCTGAAAATGAGGTAAAAGCCACTCTCGCGGTACGCGTTGGCAATCAGGAATTACATACCTTCGGTCCGGCCGACGTCACCGAAGCTCTCTCCCTCTTTGGTGGCAAACCCTTAATCGCAGGCTCAGAAGAGCTCATCACCGAGGTGCTCGCTCACGCTAAGGAGGCGGAAATTGAACCTTCCTTTTTAAAGACGGAAACTGACGGCACGGCTTATCCCGTGTATGCCGACGGAGCCGTAGGACCGAAAAAGCCGCTTTACGATCTGGCACAGAAGCCTGAGGATTACGCGCACTTTCTTAACTACCTTGCCGAGGACTGCTACATCCTGCTTGATTCGCTGTCCATGCTCATCATGCGCTCCATCTCCACGGTCTACCCGTGGGACAGACTGCTTGCTTCCGATTTCATCCGTCAGTATCAGGGTGCCGTGTCCCTGCTCGATGATAACTTAAGGGAACTGCTCTACAAGGTGCGCTATGGCCGCGAAGACGCTTCCGCCGTGAAAGACACGCCCGCGCAGCTCTTCTTAAAGCTGGAGCGCAAGCTCTTCTTACAGTACCCCACCGAGGATTAGCATGTCCCTTACGCGTACTGCCGCTTTAGCCGCGGCCCTGGTACAGAGGCCCTCGCTGACCCCTGAGGACAGGGGATGTATGGAACTTGTCGCCCGCGAGCTTGGGGAGTGCGGTTTTTCCCTTATCCGGCACAGCCCGGGCCTCTGCAGCAATCTTATCGCCCTGCACGGCAGCGGCACACCCTTCCTCCTGTTTGTGGGACATACCGACGTGGTACCGCCAGGTGAGCTTAAGGACTGGGATTTCCCGCCCTTTGGCGCGGAGATCCGCCGTCTTGACGGTGAGGACTGTCTCACAGGGCGCGGCACAGCCGACATGAAGGGCGCGGACGCGGCCATGACTGTGGCCCTCGCCGAATATGTAAGCTCCCACCCTGACCATGCGGGCACCGTAGGCCTGCTCCTGACCTCCAATGAGGAGGGAGACGGAAAAGGCGGGATCCGGGACGTGGCCCCCTGGCTGAAGGATCAGGGGCTCACTCCCACGTACTGCATCGTAGGAGAGCCTTCCTCCGAGCGCGTCTTTGGCGATACCTTCAAGGCAGGCCGCCGCGGCTCGCTCTCCATTCTCGTTACCGTACACGGACGTCAGGGTCATGTCGCCTACCCCGAGCGCGTGCTCAATCCCCTGCATGCCGCGGCACGGCTGATTGAGGCCCTGAACGAGCCTCTGGATGAAGGTACGGACGATTTCCCGCCCACCTCCTTTCAGGTGACCAATTTCCAAGGCGGCACGGGCGCGGAGAACGTGGTACCCGGCAGCTGTGAGTTCCTGTGCAATTACCGCTTCAATCCCCTGCACAGCCGGGAAAGCCTGGAAGCGCATGTCCAGGGGCTCTGTAAGCGCCTTGGCATTGAGGCCTCGCTTAACTTCCGCCTCAACGGTCTGCCCTTTGTGACCGCGGGCGGTCCCCTGCGGGAGGCCCTGAGCAATGCCATTGAGGAGGTGACGGGGCAAAAGCCCGTGCCCTCCACCGCAGGCGGCACCTCGGACGGGCGTTTTATCGCCCCCTTAGGCGTGGACGTGGTGGAATTTGGCCCCCTGTCAGGGACCATTCATCAAATCAATGAACATGTCTCCCTAAGCTCGCTCGAAGCTCTCAGAGAGATCTACGTAAAGGTCATGGAAAGGCTGATAGGCTAGCGCCGCAGCTGGGCCGCAGGTATAGCGGCCCTGCCCGTCTATCAGGAGTTCTCTAAAAGATAATGTTCGGCATCAAGCGCTGCCTTGCAGCCGGTGCCGGCGGAGGTGATGGCCTGACGGTAGACCTTATCGGCGCAGTCACCGGCGGCAAAGACGCCCGCCACGGAAGTGGCGCTTTCCCTTTCCCCGCCCTTAAGCACGATATAGCCGCTCTCATCGAGGATCACCCCGCTGTCCCTTAAAAAGCCCGTAGCCGGAGTGTGGCCTACCGCGGCGAAGACACCGTCCACCTGAAGAGAACGTTTTTCTCCCTGAACGTTTAACACGAGGCCCGTCACCTTCGTGCCATCGCCCACGACCTCATCCACGGTGGCATTAAGCACGAACTCCGCCTTGCCTTCCGCAGCCTTAGCCTGCAGCCTGTCAATCAGAACCTGCTCGGCACGGAAACCCTCGCGGCGATGCACTAAATAGATCTTATTACAGATCGTGGTGAGATAGAGAGCTTCCACGAAGGCCGCCGATCCGCCTCCGACCACGGCCACGTCTTTGCCCTTAAAGAAAAAGCCGTCGCAGGTGGCACAGGCCGACACGCCCGCCCCCTTGTACTGTTCCTCGCCCTTAACGTTAAGATAGCGGGCCTGGGCACCCGTGGCGATGATGACGGTCAGCGCCTCCAGCACGGTACCGTTATCAAGGGTAAGTTTCTTGACCTTATCCTGAAGGGAACAGCTGACTACCTCGCCTGAGATAAAGCGCACCCCGAGAGCTTTGGCGTGCCCGGTCAGGCTGTCGATAAGCTCATAACCTGAAGGCTGATCCTTGGCGCCCGGCCAGTTGCCGATTTCCGGGGTCTGCGTCAGCTGACCGCCAGGCTCCCCGCCCTCGATTAAGAGCGGATTTAAGCCCGCGCGGGCGGCGTAAATACCGGCGGTAAGCCCGGCAGGACCTGAACCTACGATAAGAGTTTTTCCCACTGCGGTCATCTCTTTCTCCTTATTTTAGATATGTTAAGGGCAGACTCATGGCCTGCCCTCTTACTTTTATTTAAGCGCTTTTAAGCGCTCTGCTGGGCTTAGCGGCGGGGCAGACGGGCCGGCAGCTGATAGCCGTCGTCCTCAAGAGCCGCATAGAGATCGGCGATACGGTCATCTAACTGATGGCGCAGCGAGGTGACGATGCGGGCCTGACGGCGCACGTCCTCGGCGGTATTGCGCTGATTATTGACCATGGCGTCAAGAGCCTGACTTTCCACGAAAATCAGATCGCGCAGCTCGTCAATCTCCTTGACCCGCTCGGCATACTTGCTGTCCATGGCGAGAATGTCCTCAAGCGGCATGGGAGCCGGTAAGGATACCTGGGAACCGCCTCTGCCCTGGATCACCATGGGGCCCTCGTTATACCAAGGGCAGCCGTAGTAGCCGCCGCGATGGTGGTGGCCGTAGCCGCGCCAGCCCCAGTCATGATGACGGTTCATGCCGGGGCCATAGCCATAGCCAGGACGCGGCGGCACGGGACGGGCGTCGGGGGCGGTATAGTCAAAACCCTGCGGGGCTCCAGTGGCGGCAACCACATCTGCCTTGGGGGCGGCCTCAGCCGTCAGCGATAAAGAGGCCACTAACGCGGCCGCAGCGAGCGCCATCACGGTTTTGCTCTGATTCATCTTGTGCTCCTTAACTGATTAATGACACCGCAAAGATGCGGCCTTAATGTTCCTTACCTTATCACACTCAGACTCAAAGCCTGAAGCGTCATGGTAAACATTTTCAGTGTAGATCTAAAAATTTAGCTCTGACTTAGCAAATTGCAGGTCTCAAGTCCAAGGGATGCCCGGTAATGCTTACGGCCATAGGCGATGAGCGCCGCGGCTATCGCGGGGAAGCGCTCTCTGATAACGTTCTCCCAGGCCTTAAGCTTAAAACCCTCGCTAAGTCTACCGCCCTCGGTTTTAAAGGAGATGTGCCAGGGTTCAAAGCCCAGTGCTCCCGTACCGTCATAGGGGCGGTAAAAACCGTGCGCGCTCAGCTCTTCCTCTAAGAAAGCGTTTAAAGGCGCAAAATACGCCCCTTCCGCGTATTCTGCGGCCGTAAGCTGCAGCTTCTGTCCCTGAGGGAGCAGGCTTAATGAAAAAACATCGAGATCCGTACCTAAATGGTGGCGCGAGAGCCCGGGCAGCGCCGAAAAGCGCCCGATCGCCGCCACTTTTTCTTCGAGGGTGAGAGATCCTGTCTCCATGGGCTCCTCGCGCTCATTGAGCACGGGGCGGATGCCATCTAATTTGGCAAGGAGAATGCGGCTCTGCGAGGAAAAATCGCGGAAGGCCGAGGCCACATCCAGCGAAAAGCCGGCCTGCAGGGCCCTCGCCCTGAGTTTTTCAAAGGCGTGAAACACCCTGACGTTCATATAACGCCCTTCAGGCAGGGCCATAAAATCCCCCGCACACAGCGCCGGGAAGATACGGTCAAGCGGATCAAGCGTGAGCGGCATAACGCTCCTTAAGTTCCCTTACGCGCTGTTTTAATTCCCGGTCACCGCGTTCTTCCACCTCACTTAAAGTGCTCAGGGCCTCTTCCTCGTCGCCGCTTTCAAAGTAAAGCAGCGCCAGGTTAAGTGCAGCGGTGAGCTTTTCACGCTGCGAGCGCGTCAGGGAAGAGGCAGCAGCGGTCTCTGCCGGACTCTCCATGCCCTGCCCCGCGGGCGCCTTTTCAGGGGAGAGCATCTCCTCAAGCTCACTTTCAGAAAGCGGCGCGGTAGTGACATCCTGAGGATTGAGCGAGGTGTCTCCCGTTCTGTCGAGCATCCCCATTAAAGACGCGTCGTCCAAACCGCTGTCGGTGCTGTGCGAAGAGGCTAAGGCCTCCTTCAGCTCCGGCGATAAGGCATCCCCGGGAGCCGTCCCCTCAGGCTCTGCGCTGTCACCTGCAACAGCAGCGGCACTACCCTGAGCGCTCTCATCCAGCATCTTTAAGAGCGCACTGTCATCCGGTTCCTCAGGCTGTGCAGAGGACAGCGCGGCTATCCCCTGCTCTGAAGACGGTACGGAACTTCCCGCATCCCCCTGGGAGAGCATGTTTAAAAGCTCACTGTCCTCAAGGCCGCTTAAATTATCTCCCGCTCCTGACTTTAAATCCTCAGCGAGGCGTTTAAAGTGCTCCTCATCTTCTTCAGCCGGGAATTCCTCACTTAAAGGCGCCGCAGCCTGTGCCTCCTCTTCCTGAGAAGCAGCATCTGCAACTCTCTCCGTGAGGGGATCCTGCACGGCAACACTGCCTGAAGTCTCCGTCGGCGCGGCTGACGCAGCGCTGTTCTCTTCAGGAGGCACCATCCACGTAAAGGGCAGATCTTCAGAGGAGGCAGCGTCATTCTCTTCATCAGAACCGGTAAGCATGGCCATGGCACGCTGCTGCGCTAAGGTGACGGGATCGGCCTTTTCCGTTAACTTAGGGGACGGGTCTTCTAAGGGAGCCCGGAACTGCCCCTCAGGAGAGGATGCGTCCTCCTTAACCATGGCATTGCCCTGAACCTCAGTCTGCTCTGGGGTATCTGCAGCCCCGTTCTCAGCTGCAGGCATTACCTGCGTGCGGTAATCCTCCTCCAAAGAAGGCTCACCTGCATAAACGTAACTCTCAGCCTTCTCCTTTAGCGCCTCTTCCTCAGTCTCTCCGTCCTGCGGCAGCACTGCGGTCTCATCACTTTCCTCAAAGCTTTCATGATGAACCCTGGGATAGTATTCGTAATTGCTCTGCACGAGGGCCGAAATGGCATCGGCAAAGGCCGCGTCATCCTGCAGGATGGATGGGCCATCCGCCACGCCCGCCTCTGTTGCAGTATCACTCTCTGAAGCCTGTTCCTCCGGGGCTTCTGCCGGTGAAGGAGTACTTTCCGTATCCGCCTCAGCATGAGAGCTCTCCTCTGCAGGAGCTGCTGTGTCCTGCACCGCACTCTCCTCGAATACAGCTGCAGGCTTCTGCACGGGGAGATCCGGCCTTACCTTTTTCTCCTCCGCGCCGTTTGCCATGGCGGCGGCTAAATCTGCTGCCGCCTGAGGCAGTGTCGTGTCAGGGGAAGATTTAAGCGAGGGATCGGCCCCCTCTCCTTCCCGGGAGGCACCGTCTGAACCGATATCTACATCATCCGGTGCATCATTTTTTGGGTGCGGCTCTGCCTGAGCCTTTAAAGCCTCTTCCCACTGACGGGCTAACTCCTCGTCCGCGCTTAAGGCTTTATCTTCCTTTCCGGCCCCTGCGACAGACGTGCCGGAGCCGCTCTGATCCTTACCTGACTCCTGCGCCTTTAAGGCTTCTTCCCACTGACGGGCGAGAGCTTCATCCGGGTTTTCGGCGTCACTGCCATCCTTTAAGACCGCGCTGTTCTCAGGGGGCTTCACTTCCGTTGCCTTCAAGGCGGCAGCATTCTCCTGCTCCTTTAAAGCCTCAGACCAGGCATCGAGGGTCGCCTTGTCATCTTCCTTTTCGCGGGCGGCATCCTCCCAGGCCTTTTTGATCTCTTCCTCGTTCCGGCGGATCCTCTCGGAGACCTCGGGAGCAATCTTATTCTGCTCCTGCCAGTCCTGCATGAGCTTCTCGTCCTCGGCTTTGCGTGCGGCCTCGGCGGCCTTACGCGCCTCCGCCTCCTCCTTAGCCTGCTGCGCCTCACGGGCCTTACGGGCGAGATTCTCGTTTTCCTTGAACATGCTCTCGGGGATCTGCACCTCGTCCGTATCAAGGATCCTGCGCTTGCCGCTCTCGTCCTCAGCTTCTGCCGCGGCCTCCGCATGCTCTGCCTCAGAGCCCTGCGTCTCGGGAGCCTTCTGCGTTTCCTCACCGCCCTCCTTACTTTCCTCAGAGGCAGGATTCTCCTCCTGCTCCTTAAGCTTTTCGCGATCCTCTTCGCTTAAGGCTACCGTAGAGGAAATGAGCTCGGTGGAGGAGAGATCGTCCTCAAACTCATCCTCCGAGGACGAGCCGGCGGCGTCCTGACGCAGACGGCGCTTGAAGAAGAATAAGGAACCGGCGAGCGTCAGGGCCATGATACCGACCCCGAGGAGCATCCACATCATGGGTCCGTGCGGGATAAAGGCATTGGAGGTATCGGTATCCGCAGCTAACAGACGCTCTTCCATGGCGGCGAGATTATCGGAGTTTTCAATGCTGATGGATCGTACCTGATCGATCTGCCGGCCTAATTTGGAAATATTGGCACGCAGTTCGGCGTTGGACTGCTGTAAATCCGAGATCAGCGATTCATAGCGGGCCATGACCTCGGAAACCTCCTCACGGGCCACGGAAGCTGCGGCATTCTCAGCCACGGTCTGCGTGCGCTTAATCGCGGTATCTAATTTTTTCTCCACGTCCGCGCCGGTCTTCTCAATAGCCTTATTCGCCGAGTCGATAAGCTCGCGGATCACCTGAAAATCCATGTTCTCGGCACTGATAGGCTCGGCCGGGGCTGCAGGGGCCTTTTCAGATAAGGCGCTGTCCTCCGCATTGCGTCTCTCCCCGTCAGCCGTGGAAACGTCAGCCTCCGCGACGGGCAGCAGTGCATTTTCCTGCTGCCGCTCTCCGGCCGTGGCCGCAAGCAGATTGCGCTCCCCTTCACGTGCCATGGTTTCACGGGCCACGTATTCACGGGGCATGGCAGCAGGTTCCGTGCCGTCCGTAAGAACAGATGACGCAGCTTGTGCCGTACCCTGCGCCTCAGGCTGTGCAGAGCTTCCAGACTGCGGGGAAGCTTCCTCAGAGGCGGCAGTTAAGGGCGGTAAGGTTAAAGAACCCTCACGCAGCAGACGGGAGCCCGTGGCCGTGTCCTCACGGGCCATGTCGTCAGAGGGCGGAATGGTCAGGGTCACGGTGCGCAGGTTATTGACGTTGCCGTTGCCAAAGGCGTCAGGATTATGACGGTAGATGGCAGCTACGGCCTGAAATTCATTGACCGAGCCGTCAGTGGGCAGCACGCGGTGCGCAATGGACCAGATGGTGTCGCTGCGCTGCACGGTATAGCGGGTTCCGGGGCTGACCGGTTCTGCATTCCGTGCAGGATTTGCCGCATAAACCGCAGTTCTGCCCTCCTCACGGGGCGGATTTGCCGTCGGCGCTGTAGTCTGGCGTGCCGCGGCGCGGGGGCTCTCCCGCTCCTGAGAAGCGGCGAGCGCAGTCTCCTGCATCTGATTTTCCCCGCCAGGTCCCGTAATGCGGAAGGTAAAAGTGCCATCCCCGGGCGCGGCCAGCACGTTAAGTACGGCCGTCAGCCCAAGCAGGAGCAGACTTAGTTTGAGTTTATGCATACGGCACCTCTCTTTTGCGGCGGCACAGCCCGCCACCCCATCTTATGCAAAAAGCGTGCTACTTTTTCAGATAAGCGGCAATAAGCTTCAGCAGCGCCACGCAGTTGACAGCTTCGCCGCGGCGGGCGTTATCAAAGAGCACCATGAGATCACAGCTGCGCGGCCCGCACATCCTCACGCGCGTGACGAGAATGCGTTCGGCACTAACGGAATGCGTGACGGGGGTGATGAGTTCATCGCTGTCATCAAGCAGCTCTAAATGCTCACTCTCCTCCAGGGTCGTCTTCAGATCCTCTAAGGAAACGTTCTCCCCTAAGGTTACGTGCAGGCATAAGGTATGCCCGAAAAAGACCGGAACCATGAGCGCCGTGACACTGAGGCCCTGCGAAAATCCGCCTAAAAGACGTGTCACCTCGCTTTTAATCACCTTTTCCTCGAAGGCTTCGCCCTGCGCGTCACTCTTGCCGATGCGCGTATGTAAATTAAAGGCCACCTGCGCCTCAAAGCCGCTTTCCTCTAAGGCCCTGCCGTTTAAAAGGAAAGCCGTTTCCCGTGCCAGAGTCTCGGTACCGAAACGTCCGTGCTCGGAAACGGACTCTAACACCGTCGCCACGGCCTGCTTAACCTCATAGGCATCATGCAGGGTATGGAGCACGAGGGTTAAGGCGGTGCTGACCGAGGAGGCGGGGACGGCCAGACGCGTCTCCACGGCCCTGACCACGTCCTCAGGATTGATTTCAGGTAAAATCAGCGGCACCTTGCCATCCCCTGAGTAGAGATGGCTCAGATCGATAACGATCGCTCCTGCTTCGCGGGCTTTGGTACTGAGGCGCTGCGTCTCGTCCTTCGTCGTAAGAAAGAGCGCCACATCTACCGTGGAAAAATCAAAATCCTCAATGTTTCCAATCAGAAAGTTACGCCCATGTAACTTAATGGCGTCAAATTCGCCTGAAAGCGGGGTTAAGGGGTAAAACGCGTCTACCTTCAGGGTACTGTCTTCTAAAGTCTCAATGACGAGCTTGCCTAAATCCGTGTCGTATCCGTAAAGAGCTAACTTAAGTGCCATTCTTTTTTCCTTAAATTTGAATGGCACTATTGTAACTTAACTGACCGCGCTGGCGACAGACTTAGCGCCTGCCCTTAAGCAGCCTGAAGCAGATCGCCCCCACGCACAGCACCGCAATGGCCTGCAGAATAAAGGTATAGGGGAGAGTGATCTGATGGGCGATAAAGCCAATCAGGGCAGGACCTATCAGCGATCCCGTAAAGCCCACCGCATTTACCACCGATACCGAGACGTGCACCGGCACTTCCTTAATCGCGGCGGCTACCGAGACTAACTGCGGTACCACGTTAGAAGCCCCCACTCCGATCAGGGCAAACCCAAGAAGCGCCGCCCACACTGTGGGCACGCTTACCGTCAGCCCGTAACCTAAGGCCACGAACACCGTTCCTGATACCAGTACCGCACGGCGGCCAAAGGTGCGCACAATGCGATCGCCAGTTAAACGGAAGAAGGTCATGGTAATGGCGAAGGCCGAGTAGCCATAACCGGCCATGCTGATATCGAGATGACGGTTCTCGTTGAGGAACACGCCCGACCAGTCAAGGATCGATCCCTCGGTCATGAACATGATAAAGCAGAGTACGCCGATAAGCAGTACCGTGGGATGGAAGAGCGCGGATTTTCCCCGGCGTCTGTCCTCAGAGCTTTCCCTGTTTTCCTCCGCCGCTTTCATGGAACCGTAAAGTCCCCGGAAGGGAAACACGGCACTTAAAACCAGAACCGCCACCATGATGAGAGCGGAACTGATAAGCGACAGTTCATGCGAGAGCAGGAAGGTAAAGCTCAGCGAGCCTATAAAACCGCCCACGCTGTACAGTCCGTGCATACCCGACATGATGGGGCGGTCAATATCGATTTCAAGCTGCGCGGCGTTGATATTGGAGACCACATCTAAAGTTACTGAGAAGCAGCCCATGACAAAAAGGGCTGCGGCCATGAGATAAACATTGTCGATAACCGCCACGGCGCAGAGCATCGCGCCAAGGCCGAGGGCGGCCAGGCGGCAGGCTAAACGGCAGCCGAGGCGATAGGCAATGACCGAGCATACCGGCATAAAGGAAAAGGCTCCCGCTCCCACGCAGAGAAGGAGCAGACCTAAGGTATGCTCATCAAGGGCAAAACGCTCCTTGACGAAGGGGATCATGGGAGCCCAGGCTGCAATGCCAAGCCCTGCCATTAAAAAAGAGGCGCGATTACCAAGCAGGGCGGCGCGCTCGGAGATTCCGTTTAACATCTTTTACCTTACTGCAGGAGGACAGTTTTCTGTCCTCTGATCTTAACAGCGTTAAAAGCCACACTCAGCACAGGCTTTAGTTCACCTGACGGGCAGATCATCCCTGAAGAGCCCCGGTCTTAAAAGAGGTAAAACTATACTCTGTTAAACTAACTACTCTTCAAAAATGACGTAAGACGTTTTCCTGTGTAAACGCGTGCGGCATGCAGTTTCTCAGAGGCATGAAAGAAGGGCAACAAAAAAGGCGGGGTTACCGCCTTCTTTGCAGGACAGAGTCCTTAAGCTATGAACTACCTACGCACTTCCGTGCGAGGTTTCGTGAGGTCGGTGCCTCACTTTTAGTAAGCACCCATTACCGGGTACTTACGGGCATGTCCACAATGCCCCCATCAGGTAGGAGCAAAAAACTCGTTCCTGAGTTCTTAGAGGGCATTCTACATGATCAAAATGTGCGACACCTGCCGCTTTCATCCCCACGCTCACGCATGGGGAATTTCGCGGCATTAGTTAAAGTCAAACCTAAACCGGCATGGGAGCGGGAGTCTCCTCAGCTGCGGGAGCGGGAGCATTCTCGCCCGCATTAGCCTTGGTAGTGCCAGGCACCGAGACGGGGCTCTCGTCCACTACCCCCATGTTCTTAGGCGGCACAGGAGCGGCATGAGCTAACTTGTCTAACTCCTTGCGGTCAAGCAGCGCCTCGTTTAAGGTGAAGAAATCCAGATCCTTCATCAGGGTCTCGATGAGCTCCACGGCGGTCTGGGCGATGGCCGCGGCATTGTCCGACACGTCCACCGACTGCTGGGCCATTTCGGTAATGCCCTGCATATTGGTGGAGATCTCGGAAGTGGCCGTGGTCTGCTGCTCGGCGGCGGTGGCGATCTGGATGATCTGCGAGTTCACGTTATTCACGCTGTTCATGATGTTGTTGAGGGTTTCCTCAAGCTCGCCGGCCTTGGAGGCCATATCCTCAATCTGCTCCACGGAGGCCTTCATGGACTCGGTAGCCTCGCGGCTGTCATCCTGCACCGACTTGACCATGGCGGTAATTTCCTGCGTGGACTGCGAGGTACGGGAAGCGAGGGCACGCACCTCATCGGCGACCACGGCGAAGCCGCGTCCGGCCTCACCGGCGCGGGCCGCCTCAATGGCGGCGTTCAGCGCGAGGAGGTTAGTCTGCGCGGCGATCTCGTCAATGGTTCCCACGATGGAGCCAATCTTCTGCGACTGCTCGGCAAGACGCAGCACCTTCTCGGAGTCTTCCTGGGTCTGCAGGCTCTGCTCCTTAATGCGGGCTACGGTGGTACGCACCTTATCCACGCCGTTAGAGGTCTCCTGACGGGTCAGCTCGGAAGTATCCTGCGCGGTATGGCAGTTACGGGCGATATCCGTGGTGGTGGAAACCATCTCGTCAGAGGCCGCAGCCACCGTGATGGAACGGCTCTCAGCCACGTGCGCGCCGTCGGAAATGGACTGCGAGGCGGTATTGAGTTCCTTGGAGTATTCCTCAAGGGCGTTGGACACGGCGATAACCCTGGCGATGGTCATATTGAGCGTCACGGCAATCTCATAGAAGTCGCGGTAAATATGCCCGATTTCATCGCCCGGCACCTTCTTCTTATCAATGTCGAGGTTGAAGTTACCGTTCTTGAGACGGTCGGCGATCTGCGAAAGCCTGACCGTGTGACCCACGATGTAGTTAGCGGTGAAATAGGCAAGGAGAATGGCCAGGATCACGCCCACGCCCGTCACCGCCAGCACGGTGATGAAGGCTGAGCTCATTTCAAGCTCATCGATGTTGGTGGCGATATTCTCGTTGCTCTCCTTCACTAATCTGAAGAAGGCGGCGTTCGCGGCCGAGGAGTACGGCAGGATTTCCTTCAGGAAAACCTTATCGGCAGCCTCATAGTCTTCCTTTTCAAGGAGCGAATAGAAGGAACTCTTTTCAAGGGCATCCACGAGCTTGACGCAGTGGGAGCGGGCGGCCTGCACGTCCTCAATAAAGAACTGCGGCACGAACTCAGCATTCTGGTTCACACCTGCCCGCAGGTCATTGACTAAATTCTTGCCCTGATTGACGAGAGCCGGCGTTGGGGCTACCTGCAGATCATGCAGCCACTTATGGACGGCATTGTATTTTTCAAATAAGGCCAGGGTCCGTGTCGTCTCTACGGTAGAGGCCTGTTTGAGAGTCTGCTCCACCTGCATGGAGGTGTAAATATTAGTAGCGGCAATGGCGGAAACGATGATCGACAGGATGATCACGAAACCGAAGCCGCTGAGCAGCTTCTTGCGCATTCCGAGATTTCTGAAGAAAGTCATACTGGCCCCTTTCTAAATTTAGTTCTGCGGATTTCTCCGCAAAGTCTCCAAATGTCCTCTTGGGAGTCACGTTGTTGTTCTTGTTATGACAACGTCTGCTTTTTAACGGCAGACCCCGTCCGTTTTTTTACCGCTACGGCGTGACCTGCGTCGAAAAATTCCCGCTACTACCCCAAAAACGTGACAGTGCCCGTGAATTTTTGGAAGCAGATCATCTCCGCTGATGCCGGCTAGCAGGGAAGGTCTTTCGCCGTCCCGCCACAGCCTCAGGTAAAATCCCGCAGGTGCCTTCACCACCACCAGATCCCCGTTCTCAGGTTCGCGATCGCGGCGTATGACCACAAAGTCACCCTTGTCGATCCCCGCCTCATGCATCACGCCCGAGCCCATCCTGAAGATAAAGGAAGAAGGTCTATCAGCCTGCAGCAGGGCATTGAGATCAAGCTCCGTGCCGCAGCCTATTTCTTCAACTTCCATTCTCTCTGTCCTCAGCGGGATCTGCGCAATAAGCACACCCACGTATTAATAATACACTTTAATACACTTTAAACCAAAGTTCCCCGAATGCATGAAAATTATCTGAAAAATGTAAGCTGCCTTGCAAAATAGAACGAAAGATTGACTTTTTGCAATCTTAACCTAACTGTTTTCCTGTCCGGGCACGTGCCGGTTCTTCTCAGAACCTCGGGGCCCTCTTTAAGTGCATAGTTCTCCAGGGGAGAACGCCCCTGGCCGCGTAAAAATGCGCCCTTGCTCAAAAAATCCTGAAAAATCACCTGTTTTTGCCCAAAAAGCTCCATGCACTTAAAGCCGTTCCGTTATAATAGGGCTGTGGATTTTCATGTAAGGCCCTCTAGCGGTCAAGATCAGGTAATAACCCTCAGGAAAATGTGTCGCCCTGAGAGCGGTGAGGCCTGAAGAGTACTATAGGTATTATGGATGAAAAGAGACACCATGGCATTAACGCGCGCAGAAATCGCCGACAGGCTCATCGAGAAATACGGTTTTCCCAAGTCCAAGGCGCTGCTGTTCGTTGAGGATTTCTTTGAGACCATTGCCACCTCGCTGGAGTTAGGCGATCCCGTCAAACTCACAGGCTTTGGTAATTTCGAGCTCAAGATGAAAAACGCCCGTCCGGGGCGTAATCCCAAGACGGGGAAGGAAGTGATGATTTCCCCGCGTCGCGTCACGACCTTTAAATCGGGACAGAAATTAAAGGAGCGCCTGCTCTCCGGAGAAGTCCCCGGGGACAGTGAGTCCTCTCAGGACGGAGTCTCCAACGGACGCAGCGCTTAGGTGTATAATTACCTGCGTAGATTAACTTTAGTTTTTCCGGGTTCTGTATATGCAGCAATTTACCTATACCATCAAAGACCGTGACGGCGTGCATGCCCGTCCGGCAGGGCAGCTTATCGCCGCCGCCTCCAAGTTTAAGAGCAATATCACCTTAAGCACCAACGGCAAGTCCGTGAGCCTTAAGGGCGGTATCTTTGCCCTGATGGGCCTAGGGATCCGCTATCAGCAGGAGGTGACCATCACCTGCGAAGGACCTGATGAATTAGACGCCTATACGGGTCTTAAGAGCAGCATAGAGAAGCTGCTTTAATAGCCTCAGATAAGAAAAAGGGGAGCACTGGCTCCCTTTTTTCATGCTTTTTCCTGAGCAAGACGTCCTGCCCTGCTCTTCTCAGTTCTTAACCTTTCTAAGACAGAGCCCCTTAAGGAACCCTGCCTGAAATCTCACGGCGTAAAACGGGAGCCAGGCTCCCGTAGCTTAAAGGATGCTGATAAAGATGGTCAGCACAGTAGCGTTGACGAAATCGATAAAGAGCGCGCCCACGATGGGAACTACGAAGAATGCCTTGGGAGAATAGCCGTTAGCTCCCGTGAAGGTCTCCATGTTCGCCATGGCGTTGGGAGTGGCGCCGAGGCCAAAGCCGCAGTGACCGGTAGCGATCACCGCCGCATCATAATCACGTCCCATGATACGGAAGGTGACGAAGTAGGCAAACAGAGCCATGACCACGGTCTGCACGAGGAGAATGGTAACGAGCGGCACCGCCAGGGAGGCTAATTCCCAGAGATTTAAGGTCATGAGAGCGATGGCGAGGAAGAGCTGCAGCGAGATGCTGCCCACAACGTTAATGGAATGCAGCGGCAGGGGGCGGTGCGTGAAATCAAGGAAGTTGCGCACCGCAGCGGCAACCATCATGGGGCCAAGATAGGCCGGAAGCACGATCCCCACGGAAGAACAGCCCAGAATGATGAAATGCCCTATACCCATGCAGATGATGATATAGCCCACCGCCTTGAAGAGCAGATTTTCATCGATGTTTTTCTGCTCGTGGGTAAGCTTGCCCTCCACCATCTCGCTGTTGTCAGTGGCGTCGGAGGTGTGACACTTTAAGTTGTAGCGGTTTAAAAGACGCTTGCCCACGGGACCGCCAATCATGCACCCGGCCACAAGGCCAAAGGTAGCCGCAGCGATGGACACCGAAAGCCCCGCCTCCATGCCGGCCTTGACCAGCTCAGGGCCAAAGGCTGCCGCCGTGCCATGACCTCCGGTCAGGGCGATGGAGCCGGTGGCCAGTCCCATGAGAGGATTCATGCCAAAGAGCACCGACAGTCCCACGCCCACGCAGTTTTGCGTGACGATAAGCAGAATGGCCACGCACAGGAAAATCGACACGCTGATACCGCCGCGCACCAGCATGCGGAACGAAGCGGCAAAACCCACCGTGGTGAAGAAGGCGAGCATGAGCAGATTTTTAAGGGACTGATCGAAGGTAAACTCAAAGAGCTGAAATTCGTGACCGAAGAGAGTGAAGAAGGAGAAGATGATGCCTCCGACCACGGGGGCGGGAATGTAGAAGCGCCTCAGGGGTTCCACGAAATGTTTGACGAGACGGCCTAACATCAGCAGCAACACAGCGATGGCGACCGTCTCCTGCATGCCAAAAGTATAGGTAAAAGCGATTTCCGAACCCATGATCATTCCTTAAGCAAAGCGGTGTACCTCAAATCAACCCTTAAATATAGAGTATCACCCGCCCTATTGCAAGGCACGCCGCACCAAAAGAGCCCGTACCGCGCAGCCCCGCCTGCCTCAGGAAAAGAGAAATTCCCTCCTCTAGCGCACGGACGCAGGCTTTTTCACGAAGATAAGCACGACAAGGCTTACAAGGGCAAAAGCGAGTCCTGCCATAAAGATATAACGGTAAGAACCCAGGGCCGAGAGCGCGATGAGGGCACCGCCTGCGATCTGCCCGGCCGTACCGGCATTGATAAACAGCGAGGTGGACTGCCCCGGGATGGTGGGCAGCAGCTCCTGGAAATACACCATACCCATGGAACCGACGAGACCGATAAAGAGCGCGCTTAGGATCTGCAGGGCTAAAAAGAGCCGCGCGTCCTTCACGAAGATCATGCAGACAAGGAACAGGACAAGGCACACGCCGCCCGTCACCACGATGCTCTTTAAACCCGTAACCCGCGCCGCCTTTGCGGCCAGCAACATGATGGGGATTTCAAGGAAAGCGGCCAGGCCCATCATGTAGCCGGGGAGCGATTTGTCGAGCTTAAGCTCCTCGGTGATATAGAGCGGCATGGTCACAATATAGGAATTAAAGGCGGTGAACATAGCCGCGCAGGCAATAAAGAGCAGCAGCACCGGCAGACTCTTTAAGGGATTTTCCTTAGCGCTCACGCCCTCCACGGGCTCGATGCGGATATGGGGGAGGAAGAAGAAGGCGATAAGCCCCGAGACGACGTACATCAGGGCGCTCAAGATAAAGAGCAGATTAAAGGAATGCCCCGTGGCGATAAAGTAGGCGACAGGCGGTCCAATCACCCAGGCAAGTGAGCACAGGGCGCGCAGGAAGGTCGTGAACATGATGGACGAGCGCATGCCCCGCAGGGAAAATTCGCGGGCTGAGGCGAACATCTGCGGAAAGCCCACTGAACTTAAGGCCAGAAAAAGCACGCCTAGCGTACACATCAGGATAAGCTCGGGACGGAGCATCAGAAAGGCCCCGGAGCAGATCCCCGCCACGCAGGAGACGGAAACTATAAGCGGCCGCTGCAGTCCGTAATCGGACATACGCCCCACCACCTGCACCACGATGACGGTGGTAACCGGCAGAAGGATGTACAAAAGACTCGTGCCCAGCGGTGTAAACAGTAATTCCGTGGTCACGTAAAGGCTTAACACGGGATAGACGAGCGATCCCGAGAACGGAATGAGCGTGCACAGTATCACGTAGGTGAGCACGCTGCCAGGGCGACTGGCGCCTGGTGTCTGCATACAAGCTCCTGTAAAAAAAGAGTTTTCCTACGCGCTCTTGAAACGGTTGCGGGCGTTAAAGCTTAACTTCACGATCTCCATGGGCGAAAATGCATCCTCACGCAGACCGTTCAGGAAAGCCTCCTCGGAACGCACTTCCTCCTCTGTGCGGCAGTTCCTGCTCCACGCCTTATAGCGGCTTTCAAAGAAATAACCGCGGGACTTGAGCTCATCCTTAGCACTGAAGGGCGTGCGTAAGGCCCTCACGAGGTAACTTTCCCCTACCGCCGAGTTAATCAGCTGCCCGAAGGCGCCCGGATGCGTATACAGCATCCACAGGAGCGCCAGGCAATCGTCATTAGCGCGGTGCGCATCATAAAACCATCCGTCGCTAAAAGCCAGATCTTCTAAATTGGCGCGCCGGTAGCCCATGCGCCTCCAGTCCACGCCGCTGTAGGAATCCGCCCAGGCAAGATTGCCAAGCGAGGGGAAACGCTTTTCAAAAAAAGGCCGGTCAAAAGCCGCGTTATGCGCCACCACTAAGGGATCGGTTGCCATGAGCTGACCGACCCTGTCCTCATCAAGGCGCTGTCCTGACACCATGGCATCGCTGATCCCCGTGAGATCGGTGATCTCGCGTGAAAGCGGCCGGCCCGGATCCTCAAAGCCGTCATACATGCGATCGATGGAAAGCACCAGACGCCTGTCATAGGCGAAGGTCACCTTGATAAGCCCGAGCTCAATGATGACGTCCTCACTGTGCTTTAAACCCGTCGTCTCGGTATCGAGGATCACTAAGGTATGAATTCTCTCCCCGGGTTCCGGCTCATTGAGCACGATAGGCAGATGCCCGTCGAGGCGGGCATACTCAAAGGGAATGCGCTCTAAGAGACGAAAATCACGCGGCCGCCTGCGGATATCCTCAAGCCGCTCCAGGGGAAAGACGTTCTGCCGTGCCATAACTCTTCAGCTCACTGTGCCCGTACTCAGGACGGTCTAAAGTTCCGTAACGATATCCTCAAGGGCTAAGCGGGACTTAGGACGGTTCGAGAGCACATTGGAATCGTCAGCGGCCCAGTAGCCTAAACACACCATGCACAGACAGGTGAGGCCCTTTTCGGAAAGATTCAGGCAGCGATCCACGGCAGCCGGAACAATTCCTTCAAGAGGAGTGGAGTCAATGCCAAGGTCGGCGGCGGCATACATTAAGGTCGCAAGGGCAAGATAAGCGTTGCGCGAGTTCCAGGCAATAAGCTCGGACGGGGAAATCGCGTGAAGCCCCGCAAAGCGCTTCTTCCCCGCATCCTGCCCTGCCCTGGCGCCAGGAACGCGGCCAAAGCGGCCATCGGCGTCTTCCTTGTCCACCACCTTGCTGATGTACTCCTCCGTAGCATCCGTGCGGGCGCAGAGCACGATAACGTGCGAGCACTTTTCAAAACGCTCCGCGTTCATCTCCATGACACCGGGAGCGATTTTGGCCTTGGCCGCATCCGTTTCGGCCACAAAGAAATACCACGGCTGCAAATTGACGGCGCTCGGGGTCAGCCGCACCGTCTGCAGAAGCCTTGTGATAAGCTCAGCGGGGATCTTCTTTGACGCATCATAATGCTTGCAGGTATAGCGCTCCTGCATCAGCTTCTCAAAATCCATAGCTTCTATCCTCTTAAGAGATCTCCCCCATTGTCCCCCCTGCAGGACAATTTGACAAGATGGGGGTTCGGTTCTCTTCAGACTCTGCCTTACGGCGGAAAGCTAATCCTCGGGGACCAGGCTGCGCTCGATGGCCTCAATGGTGATCTGCTTGGTCTTGGCGGCCTTGAAATAAGGTTTAGCTCGCGCAATCCCAGAGTTTTAACTTCTGGGTTAGCGAGCCTGGCGCTATAATAATTACATGAGCACCTGAAATTCACGCAATCGCCATAAGTACCTGCTTCAGTATCATATTATATTTGTATGCAAGTATAGGAAGCAGTTGTTCTTACTTCCCGGTCTCTCAGATAAAATAAAAGAATTGTCACGGATCATTTGTGCGCGCCATGATGTTACAATTAAGCATGTGGAGACAGATAAAGATCATATTCACTATATGATGGAATTTCCTCCAGCGCTAAGTGTAAGCAGTTTAGTGAGAACCCTTAAGGCTTACACTACATATCATGTGTGGCGTTCAGAGTTTGCGGACAGATTAAATCAGCACTTCTGGAGAGAGCGTACGTTTTGGACTGACGGCTGTTTTGTCTGTTCAACTGGCAGTGTTTCAGAAAAAACTCTTAAAAGAGTATATTGAGAACCGGGGCTAACCATGAAAGAAGGCTGCTTTATCAGAGCATATAAGTATTGGATTGTGCCGGAGACGGCGCAGTCTGAGCCTTTTCTTAAAGGGGTAGCAAATGCCTTTGGTCAGACTCGCTTTGTCTACAATAAGCTTAAGGATTATGTGGATAGGAAACTTGATAATCGTGAGAAACTGCCGTCAAAGACAGACTTAAATAATTACGTTAACCGAAAGCTAAAGAAACAGCACCCATTTCTTCGGGGCAGCGTTGATAAGTTTTGTTTTACTCACGCTGCCTATCAGTTGCATGATGCTTACAGCGCCTTTCTGGAAGGGAAAAGAGGTCAGCCTCAT
The DNA here is from genome assembly GCA_018713485.1 of Candidatus Avisuccinivibrio pullicola. Taxonomy (GTDB): domain Bacteria; phylum Pseudomonadota; class Gammaproteobacteria; order Enterobacterales; family Succinivibrionaceae; genus Avisuccinivibrio_A; species Avisuccinivibrio_A pullicola. The sequence continues at coordinate 4,442 of DVOQ01000016.1, read as the reverse complement.
TTTAGAAAGAAATCTGATTCTGTACAAAGCTTTACCACTAATTTCACTAACAATAATATCAAGGTGGATGAGGAGAATGGAATTGTGGAGCTGCCTTACTTCAATAAGAGGAAAGGCTGTCCGGTTAAGGCTGTCATTCATCGCTCAGTACAGGGTCGCATCATTGGAGCACATGTGGTACGCCATGCAACTGGCGATTATTATGCAGTAATAATCTGCGAAGTTAAAATTGATGAGCTTCCGGAAAACGAAAAGGTAGCAGGCCTGGATTTAGGCATTAAGGATTCGGTTGTCTGCTCCGATGGTACTGTCATCCATTCAGTCAGGGCTCTTTATCAGAGTGAAAAATCAGTTAAAAGAACTCAGAAGAGCTTAAGTCGCAAATATGAAGCGGCAAAAAAGCGCACTCCTGAGGGATGCAGAGTTCAGCTTTCCAAAAACTATTTAAAGGAGAAGGCAAAGCTTGCCAGAAAACATGAAAGAGTAAGAAATCAACGCTATGACCTGGCACAAAAGACTTCTAATAAGATTGTAAATGAAAACCAAATTATCATCATAGAAGATCTGCATGTAAAGGGTATGCTTAAAAATCATCACCTTGCAAAAGCCATTGCTGATGCAGGTTTCTATCAGCTAAGACGCTGTATTGAGTATAAAGCATATGCTTTGGGGCGCATACTCGTCAGGGTTGACAGATGGCTGCCAAGTTCTCAGCTTTGCAGTCATTGCCGGTATCAGAATAAAGAAGTTAAAAACCTAAGCATCCGGGTTTGGGAATGCCCAAACTGTCATACAGTCCATCAGCGCGATGTTAATGCTGCCAAAGTCATAAAGGCTGCAGGACTGGAGATGCTTAGTAAAGGTTACTATCATAGTACTAGCTGTAGGAACGCAGCAAAGTTAAGCGTATGGAGAGGAAGATATAGTCAGACTAATCTGACTAGTCCTCAATGAAGTACGAAGCCAACAAGCGTCTCGCTTGTGGGTAGTTCACATCGTGATAGCCCGTAAAGCCGAGCTTTTTGGCCAGACGCACAATGGAATCATCGCCCACGCCGGCGTCACGCGAGATATCGGTGAGATTGGAATGCGCCTCTTCACGGGGATGCTCGAGGATATAGGCGGCGAGACGTCTCAGCGCCGTGGGCAGCTCATCCCTGATGCGGCTTAACGTATCGAGAATCTGTACCTGGCCTTGTGAAACGGAAGCCTGTGCCATAGTGGAACCTTCTTGTGTTACAGCATGTACCTCAGAGCCGCAAGGCAAAGCCCTTACCGGACGTAAATCATTTACGCCATGAGGAGCTTTCCCCGAGAAAATGCCCTCACGCTCCTTTTCCCCTTACAGGGTTGTTATTAAAGAAGAAAATTTTCATACAGGATGACAATTTGTCTACTTCAGATAGCGGAGTGCAGTATACTACCGCCCCCCCGTTTTGCAAATCAAAAGTGTCGCTAAAGCCTTATTTAATCAGGCTTTACACACTGTTCTCACCGCTCTTACACGCCCCTGGGTAAGACGGCGGAACAGTCTCTGGCACTGGCGCACTGAAAAGCCCACGCCAAAGCGCTTTTCAATGAAAGCGGCCAGCGACGGCCCGTCCCAGGCACTGAAACCGTAAAGCAGAGGATCATTGTCGAGCACTTCCTTAAGGGAGTTTAACTGCTCAGGTGACAGCCGTGAGGGGCGGCCCTGCTGTTTTTTGGGGCGCAGTCCCTCGAGCCCCTCTTCCATGGCCCGCGTCAGCCACGCTGAGAGCGTGTTACGGCTGATGCCGCTGACCTCACTTAAGGTATTGACATTAAGCCCTCCCACCATCAGGCTCACAAGGGCGACACGGTGCAGATAACGGGCCTGCGCGTCCCTGCGCAGCTCCTCCCTGATGGCAGCTAAAAAGGACTCACCCTCTAAGGGCGCTTTACGGTTGATCACCTGGTTCTCCTTACATATATACGTCAAAGGCGCATGGGGGGTAAGCACACGCGCCTTTTTAATCTGGCGGTCATTACCGCCATTGTACCTTGTATTTAAGGCAAATCAGCCTAAAGCAGACCTTTTTCCGTAACTTTGGCTAAAGCGGCATCATCCGCCACTAAACCACGTCCTGGTGCAGCTGCAGCACCGGGGCCGGTACATTGGGGGTCACCGGACCGAAAAGGACTGATACACCGCCTCGGCCTTATCCTCACCGGAGGCGATGAGCAGCACCTTGCGCACGTGCATAATGGAGCAAATACCCATGGTGTAGGCCTGACGCGGCACGTCATCGGCCGAGGCGAAGAAGCGCTGATTGGCCTCAATAGTGCTCGCGGTGAGATCGACGCAGTGCGTGTACTTCTCAAAAGCAGCGCCGGGCTCATTAAAGCCGATATGGCCGTTGCGTCCAATGCCTAACAGCTGCAGATCGATACCGCCCAGCTCCTCAATGACGCGGTTATAGCGCGCATTCGGCTTCGGCATCGGGATTTTTGCCGGCTTACGACTTAATTGCTATTCTCGCAACCACCGTGGTCGGCGTGATTGTATCAAAGATTCAGCACGCCGTTACCGGAAAGGAATTCGTCGCCCGCGCAGGCTCCACCTACGCGACGGCCAAATCCGAGTAAGGTTTTAATTTCGCAACCTCATTTGAGCAGGGCTACGGCCCTGCTTTCAGGTTATCAGGAGATGTCCTTACATGTTTTTACTCATTGATATCGGCGGTACCGCGATCAAATACGGCTTATGCTCCAGCGAAGGCGTTTTCTCAAGCCGCGGTGAAATGAAGACCGAGGCTAAAGAGCACGGCGGGCCCAGTATCGTGTCCAAAGTCCGTGCGCTCGTTACAGACGCCCTCTCCCGTGACAGTGCTCTTGAAGGCGTTGCCATCTCCACGGCCGGCATGGTGTCCCCTGCCACGGGAGAGATCGTTTACGCCCTGCCCGACGCCTTAGTGGAGCATTTAAGTGACGGGATCTGCAACGTGGTCACGGTCGTAAATCCCGAAGCGGTGATTTTAGGCGGCGGGATCATGGCCCGCAGCGCCTACTTACGCCCGCGCCTTGAAAAGGCGCTGCAGGAAAGGCTGAGACCTCACGTGTATGAAAAGACCCGCCTTGAGTTTGCCGCGCTTAAAAACGAGGCCGGCATGCTCGGAGCTCTGTACAATTATCTTAAGCGTCACAGTTAAGAGAGACAGTTTATGCGCATTCACAATCTTAAGGTCTTTGGCAGCGATTTTAAGTTCCATGACGGGGAGATCTGCACGGCAGGCGAACGTCTCTCCGCTGTATCCGTAGATAACGAGGTTCTTGACGGTCAGGGACTTTACGCCATTCCGGGGCTTATCGACATTCACTTTCACGGCGCTAACGGCCACGATTTCATGGAAGGGACACCGGAGGCGCTGAGCGCCATTGCCTCCTACGAGGCTTCAGCGGGCGTCACCGCCATCTGCCCTGCCACCATGACCATGAGTAAGGAGGATATTCTTAAAGCCTGCGCCAACGGCGCGGCCTTTAAGCCTCAGCAACACGAAGCCTCGCTGGTGGGCATATACATGGAAGGCCCCTTCGTCTCTCCCAAAAAGGTTGGCGCGCAGAACCCCGTTTACGTACACGCCCCCGATCTTAACTTCTATAAAGACGCCCAGAGAGCCGCTCAGGGCCTCATTAAAATCATGGCCATCGCGCCCGAGGAACCCGGGGCCATGGAAGTTATCGCCGCCTTAAAGGACGAGGTGCTGCCCTCCATCGCCCATACCTGTGCAAGCTACGAGGTGGCCCGTGAGGCCATCGCTAAGGGAGCTGCCCATTTAACCCATCTCTATAACGCCATGCCCCCGCTTCACCACCGTGACCCGGGGCCCATCGCCGCCGGCTCCGATGCGCCCTGGTGCGAGGCGGAACTCATCTGCGACGGCATTCACATCCATCCCGCCGCGGTGAGAGCGGCCTTCAGGCTCTTTGGTGAGGAGCGTATGATCCTCATCTCCGACTCCATGATGGCCTGCGGTTTAGAAAACGGGGGGTATTCCCTCGGAGGTCAGAGAGTGACCGTGACCGATCGCAGGGCGCTTCTTGATAACGGCACCATTGCAGGCTCGGCCACCGATCTCTTCTCCTGCATGCGCATTGCCCATCAGGTGATGGGTCTTAGCCCCGAAACCGCAGTGCGGGCCGCGACCTACAATCCCGCCCGTTCCATCGGCGTCCTTAAGGATTACGGCACCCTCGGTGAGGGCAAGATCGCCTCCTTCAATCTCGTGGACGCTTCCTTAAATCTCAAAGCCGTGATCTTAAGGGGCAGGGTCCTCACTTCCTTAATTTCCCTCTAATCTCCATGTCATATATCTCACCCCGCCAAGGCGGGGTTTTTCATCACTCAGCAATATAGCCTTAAAGTAAGCATAAGGTCACCCGATAAGGCAGGTGACCTTTTCCGTATCTGATATCCTGTATTT
>DVOQ01000015.1 GCA_018713485.1 Candidatus Avisuccinivibrio pullicola | reverse complement strand
TGACGGGGGCATTGTGGACATGCCCGTAAGTGCCCGGTAATGGGTGCTTACTAAAAGTGAGGCACCGTCTTCACGAAACCTCGCACATAAGTGCGTAGGTAGTTCATAAGAGGATCCCTATGTCCATACTGCAAGTGGTGACTTATCCTGACGAGCGCCTGCGTAAGGTCTGCACGCCCGTCACGGTCTTTGATGAACAGTTAAGAAAATTAGCCGCCGACATGTTCGAGACCATGTACGACGATGACGGAGTGGGCCTTGCCGGCCCCCAGGTCGGTGTCCTGAAGCGCATCGTGGTCATGGATGTTCCCGTGGACAGCACCGTCGAAGAGACTCCCGACCGGCCACAGCCTCATTTTAAGGAAGTTCTCATCAACCCCGAGATCATCTTAAAGAGCGAGCCCTGCCGCTCCTCGGAAGGCTGCCTTTCCGTTCCCGATTACACCGCCGAGGTGGATCGCTGCAACCGCGTCACCTTCCGCTATCAGGACCTGGACGGCAACGTCCATGAACTGGAGGCTCACGATCTCCACGCCATCTGCGTGCAGCATGAGTTAGACCACCTTGACGGCAAGCTCTTTATCGACAAATTATCCCGCTTAAAACGCGAGCGCCTTAAGATTAAGTACACCAAGTTAAAGCGCGCTCAGGAACACCGTTAGCAACTGCCGCCCCGTGCGGCCTTTTGGAGGTACCTCATGCAAGAGCGTATCGTCTTCGCCGGCACCCCTGATTTTGCTGCCGTGCATCTTAAAGCCCTGCTTGAGGCAGGTATTATCCCCGTTGCCGTCTACACCCAACCCGATCGCAGGGCAGGCCGTGGCCATCACCTCACCCCCTCTCCCGTCAAGGTTCTGGCTCAGGAGGCGGGGATCCCCGTCTATCAGCCCGTCAGTTTCAGGGATGAAGCTGATATCAGGACCTTTGAGTCCCTGAAGGCCGATCTCGCCATCGTCGTTGCCTGGGGCGTCATTCTTCCCGAGCGTGTCCTGAAGGCCCCGCGCCTTGGCTGCATCAACGTTCACGGATCGCTCCTGCCCCGCTACCGCGGTGCCGCCCCTATTCAGCGCGCTCTTTTAGACGGTCAGTCCGGGACCGGCGTTACCATCATGCAGATTGCCAGGGAGCTCGATGCCGGTGACATGCTCGTCAAAGCCTCCTTAAAGATTGAGGATGACGACACCTCCGGCACCCTCTTTGAGAAACTCGCCCATTTAGGCGCTAAAACCCTCGTGGAGAGTCTCCCCCGCATCCTTGAAGGCAGCCTCACCCCTGAAAAACAGGATCCCTCAGAGGTCACCTACGCGGCCAAAATCGACAAGAGCGAGGCGCAGCTGGACTTTAATTTAAGCTCCCGTGAGCTTGATCTTAAGGTACGCGGCCTCAGTCCCTGGCCCAAAGCCGTCTTTACCCATCAGGGGATCACCTATAAGGTTTTAAAAGCCGCACCTTCAACGGCGGCCACGGGTAAGATTCCCGGCACCATCGTCGCCGTGGACAGAGCCGGCATTCACATCGCCACCACGGATGGCACGCTCACGCTCATCACCATTCAGGCCCCCGGCAAAGGTCCCGTCAGCGCCGCCGATCTCGCCCGCTCCCGCCCTGAACTCTTCGTTCCGGGCACCCATCTCCAGGATTAGATATGACCGACGTCAAACCCCGTCTTAGCCTTAACCGTCCTCATAAGGACACTCCCGCTCCGGAGCGCGTGGAGAGCAACTTAACCTCCACCCGCGGCCACACCGTCAATGTCGCCGTCTACAGGAGCACGTCCGCAGAGAAGGAGCGCCCCCGCAGAACCCGTTTTTCTGACAGCCAGGGTGGCGGGCGCGGTTCCCGCTCCTCCTTCAAGGAGCGCCGCCACGGCGGTTCCCGCCCTTTTGAGGGCCGCCGTGAGTTCGAGCGTGAGGAAAAGGCCGAACGCGCCTTCTCCTCACCCCGTAAGGAGCGCCCTGAAGGCCCCTCTGTCTCCGTTGACCGCTCCGGCCCCCATCCCGTCCGCCATTTCAAAAAAGGCGTCTCGGTGGTAAGCCGCGGTTCCGAAACCCGTGCTGCCGCCGCGCTCTGCGTCACCGCCATTGAGGAAGGCCGCTCCCTGAACGAGGCCCTTCCCTACTACACCCGCGATCTCGATGTGCGCGACAAGGCCTTTGTCTCGGAAATTGTCCACGGCACGCTCCGCCACCGCCGTCTTCTGGGCGCAACCTTACAGCCGCTCCTTACCGTCAAGATCAACGAGCACTACCGCCCGGCCCGTAATCTCCTCCTGACCGCGCTCTATCAGCTTTCCTTTATGCGCACCCCCGCCCACGCCGTCGTGGCCGCTACGGTGGGCGCGAGTTCTTTATGCGACTGCCGCCGTTTTACCGCGACCTTAAACGCCGTGCTGCGCCGTTTCCTGCGCGAGGGCGCCCATCTTGCCAAAGACGTTTCCCCCGCCGTCGAGGAATCCTGCCCCGACTGGCTCTACGAGCGTCTTACGGAGGCCTACGGTCAGGAGCGCACGCTTGAGATCCTCCGCTGCAGTAACGATCATCCCCCGCTCTGGCTGCGTGTTGAAAGCAGTGCCATCAGCCCTCAGGACTTCATGTCCCTTTTAGACAGGGCCGGTCTTCCCTACCGTCAGAGCACGCTCCTGCCTGAGGCCATCCTCCTTGAGGAGCCCCTCCCCGTGCCCGACATCCCAGGGTTCAGGGAAGGTTATTTCTCCGTCCAGGACATAAGCGCCCAGCTCTCCGCCCCGCTGTTAGCCGACGGTCTTTCCCCTGACGCGTCCCCCGCCATCCTCGACTGCTGCGCCGCCCCGGGCGGCAAGAGCGCCCATCTTCTGGATCTCCTTCCTCACGCTCGTCTCACGGCCCTGGAGAAGGATCCCCACCGCGCCGCCTCCATCGGGGACACCCTGACCCGTCTTAAGCGTAAGGCGCAGGTACAGGTAGCCGACGCCTCAGATCTGGAGCACGTCGACGGCCTTTTAGAGAGCTATGACCGTATCCTCGTTGACGCTCCCTGCTCCGGCACCGGCGTCATCCGCCGCCACCCCGACATCAAGTGGCTGCGCCGCCGTCAGGACATCGAGATCCTAAGTGCCCTGCAAAGTGACATCCTCGAGGCCGCGGTTAAGAAGTTAGCCCCTGGCGGTGTCCTTCTTTACACCACCTGCTCGCTCTTACCCGAGGAAAACCGTCTGCAGATCGGGGCTTTTTTAGCGCGCCATCCCGAGCTTGCCCTCTCCCCCTTCAGGGTCGGGGATAAGCTCACCGACGGCACGCTGCAGCGCCTTACCGGCGAGGATAACGGCGATGGCTTCTTCTACGCCCGCCTCGTCAGGGTGAAATAAGCTGTCTTGATCTCGGGGGGCTTTTTGTTCACAATGGCCATATTGAGCTAACAGGTATTTTTTATGAATATCATCATCGTCGGTGCCACCCGCGTCGGCATTGAGCTCGCTGAATACCTTGTGGGCGGCGGCCATGCCGTCACCCTCGTGGACCGGCCCTCCGAGGAACTTTCCGCCATCGGCAACCGTCTTGATCTGCGCGTGGTTCAGGACAGTCCTTCTCTGCCCTCCACCTTAAAGAAAGCCGGTGCCGAAAACGCCGAGCTCCTCGTCGCCACCACCGACAGCGATGAAACCAATATCACCGCCTGCTGCATCGCTGCCTTCCTCTTCCGCGTCCCGCGTAAAATCGCCAGGATCCGCGATCACGATTATTTAAACGAGGCCGACGAGATCTTCGGGCAGAACGCCATTCCCATCGATCACATCATCTCCCCCGAACACATCACCGCCGACGCCATCATCGATCTCATCAATCTGCCGGGTTCCTCCTGCGTCGGCAATTTCGCCGGGGGCCGCATCGTTCTCATCGAGGCCCGCTGCAGCCGCGGCGGCAAACTTATCGGCCACAAGGTCGAAAGCCTCTTAAAGCTCGACGACAAGGTCCGTATCGTGGCCCTCCACCGCAACGGCGAGGCCGTAGAACGCTTTTTAAACGAGTACATCGCCGAGGGCGATCTGCTCTGTTTCTGCGTCGAACGCTCCCGTGCCCTCAGTATTCTCACCGCTTTAGTCCCCATTGAGATCTCCGGCAAGGTCATAACCATCGCCGGCGGATCCCACATCGCCGATGAGTTAGCTCGCCGCCTGAGCTCCCGCTATCAGGTCAAGCTCATTGAGCCCAATCCGGAGCGGGCCTTAAAGAGTGCCGATCGTCTCCAGAACACCTCGGTCGAGATCTTCGAGGCCAATCCCTCCAATCTCGACTTTCTCATTGAAGAGCATATTCACCGTTCCGCCCGTTTTATCGCCGCGTCCCAGAACGACGAGGACAATTTAGTCTCGGCCTTAATGCTCAAAAGTCTCGATTCGGTCCGCACCATCACGGTTCTGCGTGAGTCCTCCTTTTATGAGGTAATCCGCCACGCCGAAAAGGACGTTGATACCGTGGTGAGTCCCCGCGAGGCCATCATCTCCGAACTCCTCTCCGACATTCTCCAGGAGGGTGTCGAACGCGTCCGCCTCTACCGCGGCGGCGCTTCCGAGGGTATCGAGCTTACCGTCCGCGGCGGACGTTTAAGCTCCCGCGTGGTAGGCCGCAAGGCAGGCGATCTCAATCTGCCCCGCGGTGTCACCCTCGCTTTGGCGCTGCGCGACAAAAAGGTCATCCCCATCGATCCCGATTTCGTTTTCGAGCCTGACGATCACGTCATCGCCTACCTTGAGGAGCAGAAGAGCATGCGCGCCCTGGTCCGTCTCTTCAAACCCCGTTCCTTCTGGATCATGCCATGGTAGTCATCAACCTTCCGCTCGTTGCCCGTCTGCTCTCGCCGGCCCTCTTTTACGTCGGTCTTATCGGTCTCATCCCGCTTGCCTATTCGCTCATCACCCTCACTGAGGGTCTCATGTCCTTTCTGCCCATGTGCGCCGCCGCCATCGGCTTAAGCCAGGTTTTACGCCAGATAGGCCGCCATGCCCGTACCGTCCTCACCATCCGCGATCTCTTTCTTTTCACCGTCTCGCTGTGGACCTCCGTCACCGTCATCGCCGCCATTCCCATCTACCTCATGCTCGAGGACGTTTCCGTAGCCGGTTCACTCTTTGAAAGCGCCTCCGCCCTTTCCACCACCGGAGCCACCGTCATCAATGGCCTTGAGACCCGTCCCCCCGCCATCCTCCTCTGGCGCTCCATCCTGCAGTTTTTAGGAGGTATCGGCTTCGTGGTCATCGGCGTTGCCATTCTGCCCAGTTTCTCCCTGGGCGGCATTAACATCTTCAAGACCGAGTCCACCTCCTTTGACGGCAACGCCAAGCTCACCCCGCACCTGAAGACCATGGCCTTCTACATTCTCGTCTGGTATTTAGGCAACTGCGTCCTGTGCACGGTCTCCTATTTTCTCTGCGGCCATGATCTCTTCCTCGCCCTTAACGCCGCCATGTGCACGGTGGCCACCGGCGGCATGATGCCCCTTGACGCCTCCATGAACGACTTAAGCGCGGGAGCCCACTACACGGCCATTGTCTTCATGTATTTAGGCTCCGTCCCCTTCCTTGTCGTTCTCGCGTCGCTCTCCGTCAATCTCTTAAAGCTCCGCTATTTTTTTAAGGACGAGCAGGTGCGAGGCTACACCCTCTTCATCCTCGTTCTTTCCGCCGCCATCGCCCTCTCCCTTGTGCTCAAAAACGACTACCCCGTCGAGCGCGCCATCCGCGTCGCCCTCTTTAACGTCGTCTCCATTCTCTCCACCTCAGGCTTTGCCCTCGAGGACTTCACTGCCTGGAACAGCTTCTCCACCATTCTCTTCATGATCATTTTCGCCATCGGCGGCTGTTCCGGCTCCACTTCGGGAGGCTTAAAGTATTTCCGCCTCCAGGTGTGCTTTGCCATGTTCAAAAGCCAGCTCGTCAAGTCGGTGCACCCGCACCGCGCCATCGAGCCGCGCTTTAACGGCCGCCGCGTCAGCCCCGAGACCCTGCGTGCCGTCATCACCTATTTAGTCTCCTACGTTCTGGTCCTCATCGCCTCCTCGATCCTCGCCACCTTAATGGGCCTTAACATCACTGACGCCATCACCGCTTCCATCACCTGTCTCTCCAACGTCGGACCCGCCATGGGCTATGAGCTGGGCCCCACCTCGAATTTCGCCTACCTCTCGGACAGCCTCCATCTCCTCTTTGCCTTTGACATGCTCATGGGGCGTCTTGAGATCATCCCCGTTCTCCTGTGCATGACACGCATGTTCTGGAAGTTTTAGACAGTTCCATGAATTAAGGAGACAGGCAACAGCTGTTATCAAAAAAGATCACACTCTCAATCAGCGATTCCCTACATAATCCCCCTGCAAACGAGAGTTAATTTAGTTTGAGAGCTTAAGGTGCATCTGGCAGATGTCCTATCAGTAAAATATTTTAGTGATAAATATAGCTATTCCTGAGTTTACATGCTGCTAAGTAGCGGTAAGTCCGCATCGGAGCTTTATCTTAAAATCAAAGCGTAGGATAAACACCTTTCTCTGACGAACTAACCCCTTCATTTACGGGAGTATCATCTTGTTAGCAAAAGAGCTGGCCATGCAGATCATTAACTACGCCATCACGCGTGGTATTGCAGTTAGCAACCTTAAGCTGCAGAAACTGATGTATTTCTGCCCGCTATACTGGTATGACCGTCATGAAGAGCGACTCATTGAAGATCATCCTTTTGAAGCGTGGTCTTTTGGTCCGGTGATACGTGAAATCTACGTTGACTACTGCCTGTATGGTGGTGACAGGATCTGGGAAGAAGCCGACACTACCTCGGAGCTTATACCCGAGCTGCAAAGAGTCGTTGATTTCTGGCTTAAAAAGCGTCCCTTTGAGCTCGTTGCTCATTCCCATCGCAAGGGAGGTGCCTGGATACGCGCTTTTGATCCGTCAAGAAAGAACATCATCAGGGAGAGGAATCTTCGTGATGAATCAAGGCTCGACCATGCGCTCTGCGGATAATGTTCAATTTGCCGTTATCTCTTAGACAGTAAAATCGGATCACTCCTTATCAGTCTCGAATCCACTACCTGAACTGGTAGCACCACTACTGCCATTTCCAAAATTCAGAGCAGATCACAGTTTTCTTTACTGTTCGCTGCCCATAATAGTAAACACGATGCTGTGCTCCATTCTTTTTAAAAAATTTTGGGTCATTTCCAGAGCATGGAAAGGTAAGGTGACATCATAAGCTTAAAGCTCTTTAAGAGCCAGCGTAAAGACAAACGGTATCAGGAGAGATCATGCGCGTTCCTAAAAGCAAGCCCCTGCCCATTCCGGCACCGCCGCTTCCGGAAGAGTGTCTCGCTAAAACCTACACTACACGGGAGGGTGAGGTTTTACCGGGGCGCACGATCATGGAACACGGCCTCATCACGGGATGCATTGCCGTAAGTCTCATTGCGCTCTTCTCTAAAGCCGGACAGAAGCTCTTTGACTCACGCGCGTCTGAGTTTGCAAAAGTGCACGACATCGGTAAAGCCACACCGCCCTTTCAGTGCCGAATTCTCAAAGCCTGCAACAGTGCCCCGGAGAGGGTAGCACAATTTCAGCAGTATCTTAGGGCTTACAGCTCTGAAGCGCTTGCCGGCATCGAAAAGCTTTTTGGCCGGCACGCGGGCATCAGTTTTCAGAGCTTTTTAAAACTCTACCCCGAGGCTTATGCGGAAGCCTGCACGCTCGCCCGCCATCACGGTTTCGCTCCCCCGCTTAACCGCTGTGACCTGGGTGAAATCGCCGTCGCCGGAGGTCCTGCCTGGGAAGAGCTGCGCGAAACTCTGATAAAGCAGCTTAGTGCTGTGTTTAAGACCGTGGAAGGACCTGCTTTAAATCAGGTACAGTCTCAGCTCTGGTCGGGACTCATTTCTGTCAGCGACTGGATTGCCTCATCCCCGCTCTTTGACGATCCGAAGCAGGATTATCATCCGCTGCTTTCCCGCGCGATGGAGCACAACGGTCTTTCCCGCCCCGATATTCTCAGGGACAGGGACTTTGGCTCCCTGTTTCACGACGCCAGGCTGCGCCCTTTAAAGCCCAATCACATGCAAAGCGCGCTCAGCGCATCTATCCACCGCGGAGGCGTTTACATCGTACAGGCTCCCATGGGGCTTGGCAAAACCGAGGCCGCACTCTTTGCCGCCTATCAGCTCCTGCAGAGGGACGAGGCCCGCGGCATTTACGCAGCCCTGCCCACGCGCCTTACCGCCACGCAGTTTCATGGCCGCATGCAGGACTTTCTCAGCCGGGCCTTAAGCCCTGACAGCGCTTTAAAACAGGCTTTTCTCATTCACGGAGGTACTAAGGCGGTGCTCACGGAGGCCGGAGCCGATACAGCGCCAGGTGGCTCCTTCTTTTCAGGCAGCCGCCGTCAGATCCTCGCTCCCTTTGCCGCCGGCACCGTCGATCAGGCCCTGCTGTCCATTCTCAATGTCAGGTACTACACGGTCCGTTTCTTCGGTCTTGCCGACAAGGTCATCATCCTTGATGAGGTGCACTCCTATGACGTATACGTCAGCACCCTGCTGCGCACGCTCATTGAGCGCCTCAGAGAGGCCGGTGCCACTGTCATCATTCTCAGTGCCACCCTAACTTCAGCCGCTATCCGCTCTCTGCTGAACCGTGAGTTTCCTCCCCCGCCTTATCCTGCCATCACCTGCGTGGATGAGGGCGGTTCTCACAGCGTGCCGCTTACAGACGTACCCGTGAGCACCTGCAGGATACTGCTGTCCCATACTGAGGAGCAGTCGCTTCAGGAGGCCCTGCACCGCGCTCTTGCAGGCGAGCAGGTGCTCTGGACGGAAAACACCGTCGCGGACGCGCAGCGTATCTACCATGCCTTTGAGCGTCTGTTAGAGACTGAACCTCATGAAGTGAAACTGGGACTTTTACACTCGCGCTTTACCCCGCATTATCGCCGCGAGCATGAAACGCTCTGGCTTAAGCGCCTTAGCAAGACCGGCTTTGAGGAACGGGTTAAGAGCGGTGCCATCCTCGTGGGCACTCAGGTTTTAGAGCAGTCCATTGACATTGACGCCGATTGTCTTTTTACCCGTCTCTGTCCCGTAGACTTCATTCTGCAGCGCATCGGCCGCACGTGGCGTTTTGCCTCCACCCCGCGACCTGCACACTGCCTGCGTACCTGTACCGTAATCGCTCCGTCCTTAGATGAAATTAAAGATAAAGGCTATAAGGCCTTTGAAGGCAGCGCCTACGTCTATGAGCCTTATACGCTGTTACGCACCATGGAGGCCTTAGAGCCATACTCAGGTTCAGAGGTGCGTCTTCCCGAGGCCATTCAGGAGCTGCTGGACGCGGTATATAGCCCGCGTGAAGAAGAGGGGCAGGCCGCGGACTTTAAAAACATGCTCAGCGCAGGGTGCAAAGAGCTGCATCACGCAGGTTCAGACGCGCTGGCCCGTCTGGCTCAGAATCAGATCGCCTCCGATCAGCCCCCCGGCGATGAAGATATCTGTACGCGCTATTTCACGCGTCCCACTCTGAGCCTGCTTCTGCTTAAAGCGCCTCCCGTAGAGGAAGAGAGCGGTGCCGTCACCCTGCAGCTGTATGACGGAAGTACGCTGAATCTGCACTCAGGCTGCAGCCGTCAGGCTCTCCATGAGGCCACACTGAGGCTTGAAGAAAACCTCGTTGAAGTGCTGCTAACTGATGATCTGAACAAACATCAGCTCTCAGCAGAGATGAAGGAACGTTTAAAGCCGGCGCTTTTAACCCTGCTTCCCCGTTTCCTGAAAGGGGGCCTCATTCTTGCGATCCCTTCCGAAGGACAGCTCAGCTTCTGTGACTCAGACGGACTCTGTCCCGGACCGCGTTACACCTACACTCCATCTACCGGTTTTGAAACAATCAAGGAGCTTAAATGACCAACCGTTTTAACTTAGCTGATGAGCCGTTTATTCCTGTTTCAGGTAATAAACGGTTTTCACTCAAGGAGGTTTTCTCTGTCACGGAGCCCTGTGAGCTGGCTCTTAACCCCTGGTACTTCATACCCGTCATGCGCCTGCTCCTGTGCATAGGGCAGGCAGCCGTACTTCTTAAGACGGAGCGGGACTGGCAGAATCTTTCCTTTGACGCTTTCAGGCAGGCGGTTCTTGCTTACCTTGATGAGCACCATGATGCCTTTTATCTGTATGGGGATAAACCTTTTCTGCAGATCAGAGCTCTGGAAAATGCTCCTGATCCACAGCCCTTAAATGCTTTCAGTCCAGTCTGCGCTTATGGCAATAATACCGTTCTGAGAAGCCCTTCGCTTGGAGAAATTCCTGATGACGCAGCTAAGGCACTGCTTATTATCGCCATCACGACTCACAGCATGGCAGGTAAGCGCATTGACAACTCCCTTATCTTAAGCCGGGGTTACACCGGTAAGCTCAATGCCAAAGGCAAACCCGCCAGCGGCAGTGTCTCTCCCTTCCTTGGAGCTTACGGACTGCTGCACTGTTTCTATCTTGGACATAGCGTAGCCCAGAGTGTCTGGCTGAATCTTGTCAGCGAAGAGATGCTGGCTAAGCCGGGGCACGGTTTTACGGAGATGGGGCGTCCCTGCTGGGAGCTTGACCTAAGCGGTGAGGACTGCCCCGATGCCCGAGACATGAAAGAAACCTATCTGGGCCGGCTAGTGCCCATGGTGCGCTTTTGTCTTCTGAAAGAGGATGATCTGATCGTCTGTACTGACGGTATTGCGCACCATGGTCTTGGCGATCACTTTCATGAACTCTCCATGATCTGCCGTGAAGGTAAAAAAGGCCTGGAGGCCTTAAAGGTTAACCCTGCCCGTAAACCATGGCGCGATCTGGATGCCTTCCTGAGCTTTGTAAGAAGCACCGCTCAGTCTAACGCCGGGCAGTACGCCTGTGAACAGCTTACCTTCTGCTACTCCCACGCCAAAGCCGCTGGTTTTCTAAATCTGTGGTGCGGAGGCATTGCCGTAAAGTATCAGACCGGAGAGCAGAAAATCTCCGGCAATCTTGACATGCTAAGCTCGGTGTTTTCTCTTGCAGAGGGTTCTTTAATTTTTAATCTGGAGCCCTGCATGGTGCATTTCATGGAGCTGCGCGAAAAGCTGGAGCTGCTCTCCAAAAGGCTTTTTGCGTGTTCAAAAGCCTACTTTGATGACCTTTTCCCCAAAAAGGACGGAGCGGTCAGCAGGCAGTCTAAAAATATTCCACCGGCAGTCAGCAAAGGTACAGAGCTTTTCTGGCAGAGGCTTGACCTGCTCAGTGAGGACATCCTGCGGCTGTGCTTTGAGCCGGGGACTAATCCCGAAGCTCAGGAAGAAAAACTGCTTAAGGCAGTCAACGCAGTTCTGTACCGCACGTATGACGAAATCTGCCCCTCTTCAACGGCGCGTTCCCTGATCGTCAATCAGAAGCACCGTCCCGCGGGTCTTAAAAGTTTAGCGAAAAACCTGAAGGAGTAACCATGGCCTTTAATGAAAGTTTTTTTAATGAGATTTACTCTAAGGTCAAAGATAATGACCGCGGTTATCTCTCAGTCATGCGCATGGCCGACCACCCCCGCTTACGTTATCGCGTTTTTGGGGCTCTGGCCCGTAACGGTATCCGGCTTGAACCGCACTTCAGTCTCCCCTATACCGTTTTAGGAGCCTCTATCGCCCGCGTAAAGCTCACCGAGGACGGAGAGCTGTCTTTAGGGAGAGCCCTGCGCCTTGCCTTCGGCGAAAACAAGGCCGAAGATCCCTCAGTGCAGACCCGTCTGCGTCGCATTACCGCCTGCGAGTCCTCTCAGGAACTATGCCAGATCCTGCCTTCTTTCCTGCGCCTTATCGAAAGCCGGCTTGAAAATAGACACCTCTGCTACAGAAAGCTCTATGAGCTCATCCTTTTATTTGACTTTGATCTGCAGCGAGGGCGCAGCCTGATTGTGCAGGGTTTTTACAATCAGGACGCTCCGGAACAGAACATGCCTGCATCCGGCGGGGAGAGCGCTCATGACTAAGCTCTACTTAAGCAGGGTACTCATTGACGCCACACGCTGCCCCACGGGTGCCTATCCTTACAATCTCCGTAGGGCGCATGGCTTTATTTACAGTCTCTTTGGTGATCTCAAAGACACGCGCCTTTTATGGTCAGATGAGAGCGAGCGGCTGCGTAACGCTCAGCGTCAGGAGTACAGCAAGATGTTTATGGTCCTGTCACCATCTCTTCCTGAGCTTTCTTCTTCAAAAGTCCCATGGTGTCACATTGACTCACTGCCCATCGGTGAGCGCTTTCTTTCGCATCCGGTCTATGCCTTTTCCCTTAAGGCCTGCTGTACACGTAACGTACCCAATAATCAGAAAAAAACGGGCACAGCCGATCGCCGCAAAGTCGCCATCACCGATCCTGAAGAGCTGACAAAATGGCTTTCACGGCAGTTTACTAAAGGCGGCTGTACCTTATTGCGTCATGAGCTGATGGGACGCACCGCTCTCTCTGTCCGCCATACGTCAGACGATAAAAACACCATCACCCTCAATAGCTGTACCTTCCGCGGTGTTTTCCGCGTTGAAGAACGCAGGGCTTTTATTTCTCTTTTTACAGGAGGCATAGGCAGAGGCAAAGCCTACGGTCTTGGTCTGCTGCAGATCGCTCCCGTTTCCGATTTCACTAATGAGGATTAAATTATGAACAGATTACCTATTGTAGAGTTCCACATCCTGCAGTCTTTTCCCGTCAGCTGCCTTAACCGCGATGACGTGGGCAGTCCTAAAAGCGCGCTCATCGGCGGCACGTCCCGCGCCCGCGTCAGCTCGCAGTGCTGGAAGCGGGCCCTGCGTCTTAAGATGCACGAATTAGGCACCCCTATAGGACTTAGAACCAAGAATCTGGCCTCAGTTCTCACCGCTAAGTCCTTACCGCTGTGCCCTGATGAGGCTAAGGCTGCCAAAGCTACCGAAGCTCTTGCCTCACAGCTCATTGCCAAAGACGCCCTCATCTTTGTCACCCCTGAAGAAATCGATGATCTGGTTACCATCCTTAAAGAGGCGGATTTTTCAGATTCAGTTTCCAAAGACGCTGTTAAAGGCTTTGTCAAAAAACATGCCAAAGGCAACTTCTCCAATGCCCTTGATATCGCACTCTTTGGCCGCATGGTTGCCATGCAGGCCGATCTGGGCGTTACTGCAGCCTGCAGCGTGGCGCATGCCATCACCACCCACAAAATGGAGAGTGAACTGGATTTCTATACCGCAGTCGCAGACGATGACAGTTCAGGGGAACCGGGTGCGGCTTTCCTTGGCGTCTCTGAGTATTCCGGCGGCACTTTTTACCGCTATATCTGCCTCGATCTCAATCAGCTGGCCGCTAATCTCTGTATCAACGAACTCACTGAGGAAAATCTTCAGGACTTAGAACACGCGATCAGCGATTTCACGACCGCTCTCTTTGTGGCGGTACCCTCCGCCCGCCAGCACACCCATGCCGCTTTCTGCCCCTGGAACTACGCAAGGATTCTGGTACGTAACGGTCAGGGCATTCAGGTAGCCTTTGATAAAGCCGTTAAATCCCGTAATGGCTTCCTGGAGCCAAGCATAGAAGCCCTTAAAGGAGCGCTTTCACAGCATGAAAAACTCTTCGGCGAACGTCTTTATGGCAAGACCGCCGACATTGAATTCAGTGAAACCGGAGATCTGTCCATTGATAATGTCATCTCCAAGATCAACGGGGCACTGCATGAATGAGTTTTTAGTAATGTGGCTTGAGGGCCCCCTGCAAAGCTGGGGGCATAACTCACGCTTTGACATCCGTGACACTCTGCCCTTTCCTACCTGGTCAGGGCTGTGTGGCATCATCTGCTGTGCCATGGGTAAGGGTGGTGAGCAGACTGAGCTTTTAAAGAAGCTTACCCGCTATCCCCCGCAGCTCTTCGCTTTTGAACATCATAACTACGGACAGACAGTGTTACAGGACTATCACGGAGTCGGCGGCGGTCTCAACGCGGATGACCCCTTTGAAGTTCTGATGATCCCTAAAACGCGCGAAGGCAAAAAGCCTACCGGCGTTGCAGGAAACATCCTGACGTGGAGATACGCCCTTCAGGACAGTGTTTTCTGTGCGCTCCAGCGCTTTGACGGAGAGCTGTCTTCTGAAATCGCTACCGCTCTGGAAAGACCTTACTGGCAGATCTACCTTGGCCGTAAAGCGTACACGCCTTCTTCCCATGTACTTCTCGGAACGTATCCGGATGAGGGAACCGCGCTGTCCGCCATTAAGGAGACCGCTAAATCAAAAGATCTGACGCTGCGTTTTAAGGTGACGGATGGTCAGGATGATGAGGCTGACGACTGTATCCTGCTCAACGACGTGCCCTTAAAGTTTGGAATACACAAAGAGTACGCCTCGCGCTACGTGTCCATCTTTAAACAGCACTGAGACAGTGAATGAGTAAGAGACTTTTCATCAAAGTTGACCGCTCATACTTTCCTCAGATTAAGGATCGTTACCCGCTCCTCTACCTGGAGCGGGGACGCCTTGAGGTGGATGACAGCAGTGTCAAATGGATCGATTGCGAATGTAACGTGGTCATGCTTCCTATTGCCACGATCTCTACGCTTTTTCTGGGTCCAGGAACCTCCGTGACCCATGAGGCACTGAAGACATTAGCTTCCTGTAACTGTAATGTCATGCTGGTAGCAGAAAACTGCTTCGCCACCTACTGCCAGGCAATTTCCGTCACCTCAGACACACGTAACATGCTTTCCCAGATAGGCCTCTATTCAAGCCCTGACAAGGCACTTAACGTTGCCCGCCGTCTCTTTGCCTTTCGTTTTCCTGAACTCGATCTCTCAGATAAAAGTCTTCAGGAAATGATGGGTATTGAAGGAGCCAGAGTCAGAAATCTCTACCGTCAGAAGGCTTTTGAATATGGAGTGTCATGGCAAGGCCGCAACTACATTCCGGGGAAGAACGAGCAAAGTGACCCAGTAAACCGCCGTCTGACACTCTTTAACTCCTTTCTCTATGGACTGTGTACCTCAAGTATTATCAGTCTGGGCTACTCTCCATATATAGGATTTATCCACAACGGCTGTCCTTTACCCTTTACCTATGATATGGCGGATCTCTATAAATCAGAGCTATCCATAGATCTTGCTTTCAGACTTGCTTCACAGACAGATCTTAGTCATGCTCAGCTGGCTTCTGTCTTTACCGAGCGTTGCTGTGAGCTTAACATTCTTAACCGCCTGCAAAAAGATATCCAATCCGTTCTGGAGGCAGAATAATGGTGGTAGTTATTGCCAAAGACATTCCTGATCGCGTTAGAGGGAAATTAAAACTCTGGTTCATTGAGGTGGCTCCCTACGTTTTTGTCTCCGGCGTAAAGGATTTTTGCGCAGAGAAAATCGCTAACTATATATGGAACTACTGCGAAATGGACTCCCAAATGATTATCATCCGTGACCTGTCGAGACCGCCTTATTATAAGGTCACGGAAAAGCGGTTCACACAAGATGAATTTTTATCCATTTGCGGAATAAAACTAAAAGTTAAACGACACCAGAATAAATAAAGAATTACAAACCGCTTTACTATAGCTATAGGCGGTAGCTCTTTAAAAATTTGCACTTTCTATAGAAGTTAAATAGGTGTATAAGCTATACTTTGTTTAAATTGCTATCTTCCCCGCGCTCGCGGGGGTGTTTCCAGCTCTTTGGGTAGGCTGGACAGGGCAGTGCAATCTTCCCCGCGCTCGCGGGGGTGTTTCTGGGCACACTCCACGCATCTGGCGCATTTGAATATCTTCCCCGCGCTCGCGGGGGTGTTTCTCAAGCCCTCGAAGGGTCTGACTTTCAACGATGATCTTCCCCGCGCTCGCGGGGGTGTTTCCAATTATGGCGAAAGCGTGTACCGCTTAATCATATCTTCCCCGCGCTCGCGGGGGTGTTTCCGTGATGCCTGCAGCCCCCACGAATTAGGGCCAATCTTCCCCGCGCTCGCGGGGGTGTTTCCTCCAGGCGTGCCCACGCGGTGCGGTTTTCCCGATCTTCCCCGCGCTCGCGGGGGTGTTTCCAGGCTAAAGCATAGGCTTCAGGCGAGGAGCAGATCTTCCCCGCGCTCGCGGGGGTGTTTCTAGTATGCAACCCTATTAAGGTCTTTTGTTTCTATCTTCCCCGCGCTCGCGGGGGTGTTTCTGCCTTAGCCGCTTGCTTCATTGGGGTGAATTCATCTTCCCCGCGCTCGCGGGGGTGTTTCCTGCCCGCTTTACACCGAGCAGTCCGGCGTGAAATCTTCCCCGCGCTCGCGGGGGTGTTTCTAAGGCCGGAGAGACAAAAGGTGCCGGTTTCACATCTTCCCCGCGCTCGCGGGGGTGTTTCCAGGTGTGGGTTACAGAAGGCGAAACCCGTGATATCTTCCCCGCGCTCGCGGGGGTGTTTCGGACATTAAAGCATCAGACATCAAAATGCAGGGATCTTCCCCGCGCTCGCGGGGGTGTTTCTTTGTAAGTATGATGATTTTGTGGCCCCAAAAAATCTTCCCCGCATACGCGGGGGTGCTTCTGAGATTCTTCCGCCGCACATACTGATGGGTCGATCTTCACCGCAAGCGCGGGGGCGTTTCGCTACTCTTTGCAGGAAGAAATCCGATAGAACCTTCCCCGCCTCTGCGGGGGTCACAGGAAAGTAAAAGCCTATTCTGCAAGTCTCTTCACGTACCCCCTTTAAGTAGGGATAAGGTCACCCGTTAAACCACGGCATCATCCTCAGGCCAGTCAGGGACCTTC
>DVOQ01000014.1 GCA_018713485.1 Candidatus Avisuccinivibrio pullicola | reverse complement strand
CTGACGGCTCTGTACATCATGCTGTATAAAAGGCGTATGCGGCTCTCCTGCCTGAAAGTGCTCCCCTGAGTGCGGGGGTTCCCTCCGTACCCGGTCCCGGTCTTAGCGGCAGAGCGCTCCCTGAGGGCAGGGCAGGAGGACAATCGCGTAAGAAGACCGGTGATAATCGCGTAAGAAGATCGGTGATAAGCGCCTAAGAAGATCGCGGGAGACGTATTTTAAGGGATGAGAGGATCAGGCCCGCCGCACGCGGTAGCGGGCCTAGGGCGCTTACAGATCGCTTTCCTCATTTTGTGTGGCGGGGGCGCTTTCCTCTTCATGCTGTAATCTTACCCACAGGCAGGGGGTGGTACCGGCCTTGGCATTGCCCGTGGCGGCCGTCACTTTGTCGATGGGGCCCGAGGAGCGTACCACGATAAGCGAGGTAGCTGTGGATTTGACTTTGGAAGCAACGCGGGCCAAATCAATATGCAGGATGGGATCACCCTTTTTGACGGGATCGCCCACGTTGACTAAGGCCTGCATTCCCTCGCCGCCCAAATCCATGGCACCAATGCCAAAGGAAACGTAGATCTCAAGGTTATGGGGATCACGGATGGAAAAGGCGTGATGGGTGGCCAGAAGGCGGCTTACTGTGCCGTCGCAGGGGGCGAGAATGGTGTCGCTTTCGGGAATAAAGGCCACGCCCTCACCCACGACATGCTCGGAGATCACCACGTCGGGAACCTCGGAGAGCGGTACGAGATGGCCGTTTACCGGGGCGTAGAGGATGAGATCGGCGTCATCCTCGGAGGGAGAGGAGTGAAAGAGGTAGGAGAACAGTGACATGGCGCTTACCCGTTGAAGTTGAGATTGTTGATTAAGGAGGCGATTTCCCTGCCGGTGGCTAATTCCATGACGCGCTGATAGAAGTTCTCGTCAAAACGCGGCCCCGCTTTAAGGTCCAGAGCCTCGACGCTCTGGCGCAGTTTCTGCAGGGAATAGGAGTCCACCGTGAAATAGCCGACGCCTAATTTTAAGAAGAAGGGCAGCAGCTCGGGGCGCTGTGCGTAACGACCCGCGATCCCCACCGGCACCTGAGCCTCGGACGCTCCCTTGCAGGCCATGGCGATCATCTTGGCAAGGGCCGGCGTAAAGGCGTCGCCTGGCAGTCTCGGGGCCGAGGCGTATTCATCGAGGGACGAAGTTCCGATTAGGAACATTGAAGAGAGCGACGCAAAGGCGCGGGCCGAGAGCACGGCCGCCGGCGTCTCAATCATGAAGACGCTCTTAAAGTCGGCACGGGGCAGCCCTTTGGCATCCAGTTCCTCGGCGCAGTCACTTAATAGTCCGGTTAAGGCGCGGGCCTCGGAGATGCGCGAGATAAGCGGAAACACCACGGAGAGCGAGCGCTCCGGCGCGGCTCTCAGCAGGGCCCTGAGTTCCTTGCACAAAAGGCGCGTGTTGACGTGCGCCCCGTAACCTTTAAGGGGCCCCGCGTCATCCTCAAGTACCTGGAAGACCGGTTTTTTATCGCCCGCGAAATCAAAGGTTCGCGCAGCGAGGGGAGCGCCGCCTGGCACTTTGTCAAAGAGCCGTCTGAAGGTCGCTACCATTTCTTCTTCGTCAGGCTCGCGGGGCGAACCCAGAAAGAGAAATTCCGAGCGCAGTAAACCGATGCCGTGGCGGCTTAAGGCGGTATTGAGCTCTAATTCGCGCCGCGCCCCGATGGAGGGGGCGAGGGTCACGTTAAGTTCCGTGTCATCGTCTTCCTCGTGATCGCTGAAGCTCTGGCGCTTTAAGATTTCCTCCGCGGTGTCGGTTGGGGGCTCCACGATGACGGTACCGTTATTGGCGTCCACTAACACGTGCTCACCGTCCTTAATATCCGTCGCCCCCACCACCGAGAAGATGGAGGGAATGCGCAGCTCGCGCAGCACCGTGCCCAGATGCCCCGAGGAGAGTCCTCCCTCCAGCACCACGGCGCTGACCATATCGGTCCTCAGGCATAAAAAGCCCGCCGGCGTGAGATCGGAGGCCACGATGATGGCCGGTTCCTTTAGCACCGGCATTAAGGGTGCGCTGTCTGCGCTCTGATTTAAGGTGGCGATGAACTCGCGCGCCAGGGCCGTAAGCTCTCTGCCCTGCGCCTTAAGTTCCGGATCCTCGGCATGGGTAAAGGCGCTTAAACGCTCCAGGAAAACGCTGCGGCAGGCATTGGGCGCGCTTTCCCCCGCGTGGATGCGCTTGCTTATCTGCCGCGTGTTCTCCGGATCGGTTAAAAACGCCGACACCGCCCCGAAGAGATCGCGCACCGTGTCGGGCGCGGGCCCCGAGAGCGCGTGGCGCAGTTTTTCGGCAAAGGAGGCGCTCGCTTTCAGGTAACGGTTTAATTCATAGGCCGGATCGAGTGTCGTGGGTTTAGGATCGTTTTCAAAGAGGGTCACGCCCTCGGCGCGGCTTACGATAACCCGCGCTACTCCCGCCGCCACGCCTTCGGCGATGGTGATGCCGCTTAAGGAATACATAGAGCCTCCTTAGTTGTCTTTATGCGCGGCCGTGACAGCCGTGCCCGCCGCATCCTCTTTCGCGCTATATCCTTCCCAGTCACGACGCAGCGTGGGATCGAGATCACGAAGGCGCAGGTAATAGCGCGTTCCCGCGCACACTGCCACGGGCGCCACGAGCAGATTTAAGAGCGGCACGGTTAAGGCTAAGGCCACCACGGCACCTAACAGAAGCGTGACCGGTTTCTGGGAACCCAGGGTCTTGCGCATCCTGGCAAATGGCAGTTTGTGATTGTCAAAGGCGTAGTCACTGTACTGCAGGGTCGCCATGTACGCCGTTAAAATGAACCACAGCACGGGGGAGATGACGTTAAGGAGCGGCACGAAGGTCACGATAAGGCACAGAAGGGCGCGGGGCAGGAAAAAGGCCTGCTTTCTTAATTCGCGCGCGAGAATGCGCGGCACGTCCTTTACGATATCCATGACCCCGTCGTCATTGCCCCGCGTGTGAGCGAGATTAAGTTCCACCTTTTCGGAGAGGATCCCGTAAAAGGGCGAGGCGATGATGGTCGCCACCGTGGAGAAGAAATAGCAGAAGGCAAAGCCTAACGAGGCAATGAGCAGAAAGTACACCACGTAGCTTAAAAAGCTTAAAAACTCTGGCAGCAAGTTTAAATAGCTCTCTAAAAAGGAGTGCAGCCCCACGAAGGCTAAATAGCCGCCCACACCCATTACCACGAGATTGATTAGCAGCGGCACCACGAGAAAGAAGCGGTACTCACGGGAGAGGATCATCTCAAGCCCGTCCTTTAAAAAGAGGAAGGGCTCGTAGAGCTTCAGGCTCTGCAGGGGAGAGTTTTCAAATTGCTCGTTCATCAAATTTACGGCAGAGAGCCCCCCGCTTCTAAAGCGGGGGAGGAATTGCCGTCCTCCGGAAAATTTAGTTCCAATCGGCCGTTCTCTTTAAAAAATCGCGGCCGGGTATCAATTAAAAAGCTTTTGCGCCCGGCTTCAGGATTGCCGGCAATGCAGAAGGCACCGGTACAGTGGTTCTTTTCGATGTGCTTCCGGTCGCGACTATACCTGTTGATATAGCCATAGGTATAGTGTACCTTAAGCTCAGGGTGAGAAGCCTTTAAACGGCTGAAGATTTCCCATCGGGCAGTATTCGTGACGTCCTCTCATGAGCTTCAGCTCATGGGAGGACGTCACATATGCCACTGTTGAGCGTCAGGTCTCGGTGGTAATGAGTTCCTATGATATCGTAGGTATGAATGAGAACTCGTATCATATGCTGCTTTTGGGGTTCATGTGCAGTGTTGGGGAACGTTATCAGGTATACAGAAATCACGAAAGTGGCGCCGGTCGGCCTGATTTGATTTTAAGACCGTCTGAGCAGATCTACCCCTCCTATATTCTGGAGCTTAAAAACTGTCGCGGACGCAATCCTGAGACGGTACTTAAAGAAGCTCTGCAACAGATTGAGGAGCGGAAGTACGCCACAGAACTCCTTGGTGAACTCCTCGTTCATGACCAAAAAGTGATGTGCCAGCCGCTTACATCCTGGGGCTTTTGCAAGGGGAATTGCGCGGCATCAGTTAAACAGCCCGGCGGACTGATATGCGGAAGTCAGGCCTCCTGTGGTCAGTTCTTTCCCGTGAAGACGTTACCCCCAGCGCTTTAACACAATGGAGGTATTGATCCCGCCAAAGGCGAAATTGTTGGTCATGACGGCTCCCGTGTCGATCTTCCGCTCACTGTCCACGATATAGTCAAGCTCCCCGCACTCGGGATCAACGTTTTTTAAATTGAGCGTGGGATGGAACCAGCCCTCCTCCATCATCTTCAGGGAGACAATGGCTTCTAACGCGCCGCAGGCTCCCAGGGTGTGGCCTAAGTAGCTCTTTAGGGAAGAGATGGGGGTATGGGAGCCAAAGAGGCGGAAAGTGGCCTGACTTTCGGCAATATCTCCCCGGTCGTGCCGGTGCCGTGAGCGGAGATATAGCCGATGTCGGAGACGTCAAGTCCTGACTCCTTCAGGGCGCGGCGCATGCAGATTTCCATGGTCTCGCTCTTGGGCTGCGTGACGTGGGAGGCGTCGCAGTTAGTGGCAAAGGAAAGGATCTCGGCGTAAATGCGCGCGCCGCGGGCCCTGGCGTGTTCTAATTCCTCAAGAACGAGGGTGCCGGAGCCTTCGCCCAGGACGAGGCCGTCGCGATCCTTATCAAAGGGCGAGGGCGTGAGCTTAGGGGTGGCGTTTTTCTGCGTGGTGGCAAACAGGGTGTCAAAGACGGCGGCCTCGGAGGGGCTGAGTTCTTCGGCACCGCCGGCGAGCATCACCTCCTGCAGACCGAACCTGATGGCCTCGTAGGCGTAGCCGATGGCCTGGGAGCCTGAGGTACAGGCGCTGGAGGTGGGGATGAGCCGGCCCTTCACGCCAAAGAAGAGACCTGCGTTGACGGCGGTGGTGTGGGGCATCATCTGCAGATAGGTGGTGGAGGTGATATCGCCCGTGTCATGCTTCATGAACATGGTGCCAAAATCTTTAAGGGGTTTGGTACTGCCGGTGCAGGAGCCAAAGGCGATACCGGTGGAGCCGTCACTTACGCAGGGATCTCCCAGAAGTCCCGCGTCCTTTAAGGCCAGTTCCGAGGTATAGGTGGCAAATAAGGCCACGCGGCCCATGGAGCGGATCTTTTTGCGCGTGTAGTGATCGGGGACCTTAAAGTACGTGACGGGAGCGCCTAATTTGGTGAGAAGACCGTTGTACACGTCCCAGTCCTGCATATAGGTCACGGCGTTCTCTTTCCTTAAAAGGCCCGCCTTAATGGTTTCCCAGTTATCCCCGAGGGCGCTTAATGCCCCCATACCGGTGATGACGACGCGTCTCATGCCAGACCTCCGTTAATGCCGATAACCTGACGGGTAATGTAGGCGGCCGCGTCGGACATTAAGAAGGCCGTGAGTGCCGCCACCTCTTCGGGTTTACCCATGCGCCTTAAGGGAATGAGCTTTAAGGCTTCCTTTAAAAACTCGGGATCAAGCTCCGTCATGGCCGTCTCGATAAGCCCCGGGGCAATGGCGTTGACCGTCACCCTGCGCTTGCCTAGCTCAATGGCAAGGGACTTGGCCGCGGCGATGAGACCTGCCTTGGAGGCGGCGTAATTGACCTGACCGCGGTTACCGATAACGCCCGTGACCGAGGACATGACCACGATGCGTCCGCCTTCGCGCAGGCCCAGCATGGGCATTACCAGCGGATTTAAGACGTGATAGAAGGCGTTGAGATTGACGTCAATCACGTCATGCCAGTCCTTACTTTCCATGGCGGGGAAGGCGGTGTCGCGGGTGATCCCGGCGTTAAGCACCACGCCGTAAAAGGCACCGCGGGATCCCGTCTCGGCCGTCAGGGCCTCGCGGCACTCCCTTTCATCCGCGACATCAAAGGAGATAAGCGATCCTCTGCCGCCTGCTTCCTCGATGCTCTTTAAGGTCTCTTCAGCGCCTGCTGCGTCATGGCCGTAATGGACGCAGATGTCAAAACCGTCGGCGCCCAGGCGCTCTGCAATGGCCTTGCCAATGCCTTTGCTCGCGCCCGTCACGAGAACGCGGCGCGGTCTGTTGTCTGTTTTACTCATATCCGTCATTCCTGAGGCCCCCACAGGTTTTCTCCTGTACCCGAGACCTCGGCCAGGCTTAAACGGCCTTCGGCCACGGGGAGATCGTGAATGGAAATCGTACCTTCAAAGGAGGCTAATAAGCCCTCCTGCATGAGAAGGTGCATCGTGATGCGCAAAGTGGTATCACAGGGAAAGGTCTCTGCAGCTGAGCTGTAGCCGCGCACCGAGAGAATCAGGCCCACCTGAGGCGTGTCACGCCCCGCGTCCCTGTCACGCCTGCCGGCCCACACGCCCACTGTCTGCGCCATCAGTTCCACGCCATACCAGGAAGGCAGGGTGCCGTCGGCGTTTAAAAAGGGTTTAAGACAGTTACCCGCGGTACTAACCTCGCAGGTGACCGACTCAGCTGCGATATCCACGATTCGCTCCATAATCAGGAGCGGCGGGCGGTGCGTAAGGTAGTCCGCAGGTAGCCCCCACTGCGTTACGCCGTTTTCAGTCATATTAGGCCCCCTTTAAGATGACGCTGGTGTTATTGCCGCCAAAGGCGAAGGCATTGCTCATGATAAGCGGGCGTTTTAAGCGCGTGTTTTCCTCAAGGAGCAGTCCGAACTCAGGCAGGGTTTCGTCTTTATGATTTACGCTGAAGTCCTGAGGCACTAAGGGCAGGTTTTCCTTAAGGGTGAGGGCGCACAGGCACAGCTCCACGATCCCCGAGGCACCGAGGGTATGTCCCGTGAGGTATTTGGTGGAGGAGGCCGTGGTCGTGCCGAACACTGCGCGCATGGCGGTGGCCTCGGCCCTGTCGTTAAGGCGCGAGGCGGTACCGTGTAAGTTGACGTAGGCGATGTCCGAAGGCTTAAGGGCGGCGCTCTCCAGGGCCATGCGCATGGCCTTACCCGCTCCCGCGCCTTCAGGATGAGGCGCTGAAATATGATGCGCATCGCTGCTCTCGCCTAAGCCTGCGACCTCAAGCGCGCTTTTCTCACGTGTAAGCAGCATGAGACCTGCTCCCTCGCCTATCGTGATGCCGTCGCGCTCACGGGCAAAGGGCGCGCAGAGCTTATCCGAGACGAGTTCCAGGGCGTTAAAGCCGTTGATGGGCATACGGCTTAAGGTGTCGGCCCCGCCTACGAGGACGGCGTCGCAGAGCCCGGATTTTAATAAGCGCACTCCTGAGATGAGGGCGCGGGCACTTGAGGAGCAGGCCGTCGCCACAGTGTAGCGGGGACCCGTAACCTGCAGGTAAGCGGCCAGAAAAGCGCTTAAATTGCCCAGCTCCTGCATGGCGTAATCCCAGAAAAGTAAGGGCTGTTCCTTTGCAGTGGCGTTCAGATAGCGATCCGTCTCGTCAAGACCCGAGGTCGAGGTGCCCATAACGATACTGATGCGGGAAGGACCGTAACGGTCGATACTCTCCCTGACGCTCGCTTCCATCTGTACAAGAGCGGCAAGGAGCAGGCGGTTATTGCGCGAGTCATGCCGAGACAGCCCCTCAGGCAGGGAGGGTAAAGCTCCTTCCACCCCGCCTAACATCAAGGCTTTATGTAGCAGCCAGCCCTCACGGGGGTACATGCCGGGGGCCGTGCGCGTCCTTAAATGCGCGGCGATGTCCTCAGGGGTGTTGCCTAACGCGCTTAAGGACGCGAAAGAGTGAATATAGACGCTCATGGCAGATCCTCAAGGGTAATGCGGTAGTTAAAGAGTAAATGCTCAATGGCGGTGGCCACGCGCTCCGAGCCTTCCCTTCTGAAGGTCACTCGCTCAACGGGAGTGCCCTTTTCATCAAGGAGCACGCGCTCTGCAGCTGTGTCCTGAACGCTACAGCCCTGAGGCAGCACGGCGCTTAACTCCTCTTTAGAAGTGAGGGTCAGCAGTATGTCAAAGAGCACCTGTTCCACGGGCGGGAGCCTGTCAATGTCAAGATAGCGTGTGACCTGCAGCGTACCGTCACTGTAGAGGGCATCCAGAAGCCTGATCCCGAGGGTACTTAGCACCGAGAGCTTTAAGGTGGAGCCCTCCCCTTCAAGGACGGTCAGGACGCTGCCCGTGTTTTCCCCGTAAGTTACGTTCAGTAACTGCTGCTTTACAAAGCTCTTCCCGATAAAGAAGGAAGGCAGGGCGACGGAGTCCTCAGGGGTAAGATGCACGGGGGCGAGGGTGTTTGTATCCTCGACCGTGGCGCAGGCCGTAAGGGTCAGAAGGGCCGTCAGCGCTACGGGCCTAAGCCACCTTTTAGGGTTCGCAAGTCTAGTCATCCCTGGTTACCTTCAGATGTTTTACCCCCGCAGGACCGCTGGGCTTGAGCACCGTGGGGGCCAGGACGAAGGCGGCGAAGAGACCTGCGCAGAGGGTAAAGCCAAAGGAGCGGATGGCCGCCGTGCCCGAGAATACCAGTACCCCCAGGGTGGTGAGGGTGGTGAGCATGGCGAGCGTCACGGCTAAGGTGGCCGTGGCAGGGCGCTCATGGCTCAGGGTGAAAAAGAGCGCGTAATTGACACCCATGCCGATGACGAGGATGAGCGCCAGGAGCGAGAAGAAGTTAAAGGTAAAGCCCAGAAGGCCGTTTAAGCCCACGGCAAAGAGCACTGCGATAAGGCAGGGCAGAGCCTGGCGCAGACCCTCCTTAAGGCCATGGCGCACCATGAAAAGGAAGGTGATGATAAGCAGCGCGGCACCGAGCAGGGTGCCGATTTTGACGCGCAGCAGGTTAAAGAGCTCGTCAAAGGCGGCCTTGCGGTCGATGAGCGTGATGCTTACCCCGTTATCCTCCGCACCGTAGAGAGCGCGGCTTTCCAGGAAGGCCTGCAGTCCCTCCGTGCTCCTGAGGTTGTCAAGGAGCACGAGAATGGCGCGGGAGTTTTCCCCGCGTACATAGAGGCGATCGAGTCCCAAACTTAAGGGCGAGGCTAAATATCCGTCCATGGAAAGCTGCGTGGTGGGGTAGGAGCTCAAATTCTCCGTGAGGCTTAATTCCTGCAGGCGCTCTTCAAGGACGGGGAAAGCCTTCTCGATAAGCTTCAGGGTCTCGCGCTGCGTCTTCTCAGAGTTAAGTGAAATGGTTTTAAAACCTCCGATCTCCCCTGCCGCCACTGCCTCGTAGAGCGCGGGACGCACGCTTTCCATCTTCTGCAGCAGTGTCTCGTCATCGGGAGCGGAGACACACAGCCACACCTGACTGTTGCTCTGTCCCGTAAGATTGGTGATACGCGCTTCCTCGTAAGTCAGGTTTAAGGGCATAGCCTGAAATTCACGTACATCATCGTGCGCATCGAGGCGGATAAGACCGATGACGCTGATAAGCGCGAGCGTCACGATAAGCGTCAGACTAAAGCGCGGACGTTTCAGATACTGATTTAGTACCGTGACGATGAGATCGCGGGCCGGCAGGTGGCGGCGTCTGAGCCTTACGCTTAGCAGCGGTGTCAGGCACAGGACGCACAGACAGGCGCCGATAAGTCCCGCCACGGCAAAGAGCGCCATCTGCCTTACCCCGGGGAAGGGGGCCGCGGTAAGGCAGAGATAGGCAATGAGCGTGGTCAGGAGCGCGCTCACGATGGCCTTCTGCGTGCGTCTCAGGGTGGCCGCGGGCGTTTCACGCCCCGAGGTGGTAAGGCGCGTGGTGAGATAGTAAAGCGAGTAATCGACGGCCACGCCTACGATACTCACGCACAGCGTGAGGGTGATCAGGTGCACTTCCCTGAAGATAAGCAGGGTAAAGGTCAGCGCCACGATGGCTCCGCAGAGCACGGACAGCACCACGAGCGCGACCGGCAGCAGTGAGCGGAACACCACGCCGATAAGGAGGAAGACGAGGATCACCGTGACCGAGCCTAAGACCGTGAGATCGCTTTGCGCGCTGTCGGCGGCCGCCACACTGTAAAAGAGCGTGCCGCGGCTTAAAATGTTCACGCCCTGCGCAGCGTAGCGCTCTTTAAGCGCGTTGAGCTTCGCCACCAGGGCGCGGCTTTCGGTCAGGGAGTAGGCATCATCGTAAGTCTGCGCACTGATAAAGTACCAGGTTTCGCCAAACGTGCCCGCGACGGTCAGGAAATGATTGTCAAGATGGATGAGCGAGGTATTGTTGAGGGCGCGCATCTGGAAATTGCGCATGAAAAGGAAGGGATCGTGCGTGATCTCCTGCGCGCTCACTCCTGAAAACGAGCCCACGAGCGTCACTAAAACCGCGTCGGCCATCGTCTCCGGATGGGCGAGGGTCTCCAGTTCATCGCGGGTTAAAAAGGCGGTGCGGTTTTCAAAGAGCGCCTTGCCGTAGGCTTCCTGAAAATCCCGGTTAAGCTCGGCCGTGACGCTTGCAAAGCCGCCCGT
Source organism: Candidatus Avisuccinivibrio pullicola (assembly GCA_018713485.1). Lineage (GTDB taxonomy): Bacteria > Pseudomonadota > Gammaproteobacteria > Enterobacterales > Succinivibrionaceae > Avisuccinivibrio_A > Avisuccinivibrio_A pullicola. Next base: position 4,801 of record DVOQ01000014.1, on the reverse strand, counting down.
GTCCTTTAAATCCTGCACGAGGGTGCGCACCGTGTCGGGCGTGACCTTACCGCCGGCTAAAAACACCACCTGCCTGTCAAGGCGCGAGATCAGTTCCTGCTCGATTTCGGCGTTGAGAGCATGAACGCTGTTGCGTGGCAGCAGGGTCAGCACCGAGCCGTTTACGGTGCTCCTGGGAATGAGATAGACCAGTATGCAGATGCATACGAGCATGAAGAGACTGAAGAGAAGCGCGCGGCGCCTTAAATTAGTGTTCACCGCGGCCTCCTTCAGGCAGGGGAGGTTCTGCGGTAATGTGAATGTCGCTGAAGGTAAGGTGCGTGACGTCGCCCTGCCGGTCATAGAGCTCAAGGCCCGTAACCGCGTCCTGACCCTCAATGACGATGCGCGAGAAGATAAACTTTAAGGTCTCATCCGTGGGCGTCAGATCTAAACGCCAGCCCTCACCCAGGCTCTCTGCGCTGATGGCAAAAAAGCGCTTCAGGGTGGGCACATCCCCCTCAAAGAGATCCCTCAGAAGCGTGGCCAGACCGGCAAGCGAGGGATTTTTGTCGACGGCAAGGCGCGTGACATTGCCCAGATGATCGCGCTGCGTAAGGCCCGCTGCATCCATGGTGACGGTCAGCGTAAAGGGCTGAAGCTGCTCCCAGACGATGCCCGCGCCGCGGCGCACCGTAAACTTTCCCGAGGAGAGCAGGGGTTTGGCAAAGCCGCTTAACTTTCTTTCCTGCGTGAAGGCAGCACTGATTTCCTGAGGCGTGCTTAAGGTCGCGGTAATGGTGGACAGATCCCATAAAGGAGGGTCCTGACTCTCTGAAGCCATGACGGGAAGAGCGCTTATAAGAGCGCTGCAGGTAAGGATCCTGAACGTGTTTTTAAGGAATTTAATCAGCATGGTTAACCTCCTTCCTGCGGGGCAGGGCCGCGGGATCGGGTTCTGGCGGGGTGGCGAGGAGTTTTTCCTTAAGGCTTGCCGGAATTTCAAAGAGCAGTTCGCGCTGTTTAAGATCGTAGGCCGCGTGCAGCGTGTAGCCCGTGGTGAGCAGGGCGTTAGTTTCCGGATCGCGTACCTCAAATTTAAAGTTAAGACGGTTTTCCCATTCGCTTACGTAAGCGTAGACACAGATGCGCTGCATGAAAAAGAGCGCGTGCCGGTACTTGCAGTGACTTTCGATGACGGGAATGCCGAAGCCTTCCTCGGTCATTTTAGGAATGGGCATCCCCGCGCGCTCTAAAAGCGCGTCACGGGCCATTTCAAAATACTTAAAGTAATTGCCATGCCAGACAATGCCCATGGGATCATTGTCGTGGAAGGGGATCACGATGTCCACAGAGGTAAGGGCGGCTTTTGTCATTTCACAGGGCCTCGGCGGTGCGGGCCGTGCGTGCGTCCCGCGGGGGCTTTCGGTAAGGACCAGAAAGCATAAAAGTTAAACCAGTCATAAGGATGCGTCAGTGCATACTCTTCAAGTAAGTTCACAAAGGGCCTTAAGGCCTCGCTCACGGCGCTCCCGCGGTCCCTGCGCTCTAAGCGGATGCGCTTTGCAATTTCATGGGCATAGAGGCGCACCACCTTACCCTCACGCAGGGCAAAGAGCGTTATCACCGGACATTGTAACAGGGATGCGAGGATGGCGGGCCCCATGGCGAAGGGCGCCTCCTTACCCATAAAGGGCAGGGTCACATAGCGCTCCGTAGCCGAGCTCTTAGAGGGCACGGCGAGACGGTCGGCGGCGATCGCCACGAACTGTCCTTTAGCGATGCGTTCCTGTAAAGTCACGAGGAGCGCGGGACTTAATTCCTTTAAGGCGATGAGGTTGACCTTGCTTTGCGGCGCGAACTCTTCCATCACCGCCTTGAAGCGGGCGGCGTTTTCGTGAAAGACGAGCGCGGTTACCTCCCGTCCTCCGTTTAGGGTGATGAGGGCGCGGCACAGTTCGATATCGCCCAGATGCGAGGTGAAGAGCACCTTGCCCATACCGGGATCGGCGTTTAACACCGCCTCGGCCCCTGCTGCGAACTGCACCTCATGCTCAAGGCGCAGGGAACCCTGCCAGGCGGCCACCTTGTCAAGCAGGGTCTGGCCGAAATTATAGAAGTGCCGGTAGACCGAAAGGGGCTCTGCCGCCATCCCGCGCCGCGCTCTTTCGGCCTTTACCGCCTCTAAAAACTCCCGCGAGCGGACGCGCGCCTCTTTAGCCGTCACGTAAAAGACCGCTATGACGGGATAGAGCAACAGGGAAAAGGCCCTTCTGCCTGATATACGGTAGATAAGGAGCATGAATTTCATGCCATAGAGGCCGTGGCGCTCGGAGGTTTCTGCCCAGTGCCCTGCGCTCTCTGCGCCGTCTGCACCTTGCACCGCGGCGGGTTTTCCTTCAGCGGTGCAGAGCTTAAGCAGCCTGCGCACCGGCCATGTCACGAGGCGCACGAGTCCCTCGGTCACGAGGCGCGTGTGCATGAGGGAGATCTTCACGTTGTCCTTAAAGACCCTGAAATTGGACACACCGTCCGTGGGATAGGTGACCTTCACGGGAACGAAATACGCGCGGTGTCCCGCCCAGTACAGGCGCACCATGCATTCGGTATCAAAGTCCATGCCCCTGCCGCATTTAAGGGCGCAGTCAAGGGAAGGGGCGAGGGGATAGATCCTAAGTCCGCACATACTGTCCTTTAAGGACAGGGAAAGGGTTTCCACCCATACCCAGACATGCGTGACATAACGCCCTGCAAAGCGGCTTTTAGGCACCGAGTCATCATAGAGGGGCCGTCCCGAGATGAGCGCCTCAGGATGCTCTGCGCTTAACTGCAGCATTGCAGGCAGCACGCTCAGATCATGCTGCCCGTCCGCATCCACCTGCAGCGCGTGGGTAAAGCCAAGGCTGAGAGCTTTTCTGAAACCGGTGATAAGCGCCGCGCCCTTGCCCTGATTGTTCTCATGGGTACAGAGGGTGCGCTCCCCGTAAAGGCCGCCACGGCCTTAAGGAGTGCCTCACGATCCTCCCCCGTACAGCCGTCGTCAATGACGATGACGGGCAGGGAAAAAGCCCGCAGGCGCTCTAATACGGCGCCTAAGGCCTTGCCGTGGCGGTAGCAGGGGATGAGGATACAGATTTTCACGCGGCAAGTCCTATGCAGCCCTGCGAGGCTACCTGTGTCCTGCCCTCCTTCAGGATGGAGAAGGCGAATCTGAGGGTACGGCGCGGGGCGTTAAACTCAAGGCGCAGGCTCACCGTGTCGTGAGGCTGCAGCGGGGCCATGAACTTGACCTGAGGCACGCCCTTAAACTTAAGCCTTCCCCCGTAATAATCCTGATAGGCCCGCATCACCATGTCCAGTTGCGCCACAGCGGGGAGAATGGCGCGCGCCGGGAAATGCCCCTGAAAGAAGAACAGGGAGCGCTCTAAAGGCGCTAACTTTAAGGTGAGGCTCTCTCCCTCACGCTGTACGCTCTCAATTTCCGGTAACAGCATTATTCTTCCTCATCAAAAAGGCGCAGCACCGCGGCCGTGTCGTTCTTGCCCATGGCCGTTACGGGCAGCTCGTCCATGATACGGATAAAGCGCGGAATGGCCACTCGCTCAAGATAAGGCAGCAGATCTCGGCGCAGCAGAGGATACAGATACTGCTCCACGCTCTTACCCTGAGTCCTGGCCTCGTTCTTTAAGCGCTCCGCGCTCTTTAAATCAGGCACGAGGGCCGCTCCGGTAAAGAGGCGTCCCTTGCGGCGTACCGGCACCACGGAGCTCTCGCTGATATAGGGAAGGGCTTTAAGCCTTGCCTCTACCTCGTTTAAGGAGATGCGGATCTCCTCAATCTTCAGAATGCGATCGCAGCGCCCCTCAAGCTTAAGCCTGCGGTTTTCAAGTAAGGTCAGCCGGTCATCAAGGCTCAGGGTGCTTTGCACGTGCCCTGAGTTTAAGGTAAAGACGCAGTTCTCTCCTTTCTGCTCTTCAAGGTTTACGTCATCAAATAAGGTTAAGGGCGCTTCCCCGTCCTCGCCTTCTCCATGCCGCCAGGCGATGACGCCTGCCTCCGTGGAGCCGTAGATATCGGTTACCGTCACCTGGCACCAGCGCCTAAGGCTCTTACGCAGGGCGTTCTCAAGCGGTCCTCCGGCGCAGACGATGGCCTTCAGGCACGGGGGCGTGAGGCTTAGGTCAAGGCGCTTTAAAAAGGCCGGCGTGGCTATCAGGATCAGGGGGCCGTATTCTTTCAGGGCGCAGAGCTCCTCGCTGTAATGGGCAAGGGGCTGCAGGAGCGTTTTGCCAGAGGAGAGAGGCGCAAAGACACTGAAGGTGAGCCCGAACATATGATAGGGATAGACCGCCGGCACGAAGAGGGGGCGCCTCAAAAAGCCACGCCAGGGTCGTGCTGATGAGCCTTGCCTCGGCCTCCATCTCCCCTACCGTCTTTAACACCGCCTTGGGTTTACCGGTACTGCCTGAGGTGTAGAGCACGAAGGGGGAACTCTCCGTGATCTCCGCCATAAACTCCGTCGCCACAGCCTCCGCGGGTACCTCCGTGGGCAGTCCCTCAAGCAGGAGACAGGGTTTTCCCAAATCTTCGGGGGCGTTTAACAATTTTTGGCCAGAAGTCTCCACCTTCTGTAAGGTGGAGATGAATGGCCCGCGGTTGATAAAAACAGGGGATATAGTAAAATAGAACTAGGGGTTTGTTCAGGAAATAATTATCAGCAGGATTAAACCCGTGACAATGGTAAAAGTCTTCAGATGCATGGAGTTCAGGATCCTGCCGACGCAGGATCAGAAAGTCCTCATCTGGAAAACTTTCGGCTGCC
>DVOQ01000013.1 GCA_018713485.1 Candidatus Avisuccinivibrio pullicola | reverse complement strand
GGGAAGAACCCACACAGATTGTCCGTTTACGTCCTGTCAAAGAACTCTCTGAAAACCGTGGAGGTTTCAGGCTTCCCGTCACTTCGCTCTGTCTCGGTGCCGGTCAGCGGGTGTGCATTTTAAACACTTCTCAGATGCTGTCAACACTTTTTTCAGAAAAAATTTTAAAAATGCTTTACGCAAAGATGACGTTTTGCCCCTGCAGAGCGCATTCTCAGGCCATTTTGCACCACTTAAGCGCCGGCGAAAATTTTTTGCTGAGAAGGGAACCGCTCCTGAGGTTCCGGCATCTTAACCACGATCCATCACTTACCCTTCAGGAGCGCAATCCTCTCCCTAAGTCCGCTTTCACGTACCGCACCACGGTTAACCGCCCTGCCTAAGATTTCGCGGTTAGCAAACAGCAGCAGTTCTTTTTTGGCGCGCGTCACGGCGGTATAGACCAGTTCGCGCGACAGCACGGCGTTGTCGCGCTCGGAGAGCACGATGAGCACGCGGAAATACTCAGAGCCCTGAGACTTATGCACCGTCATGGCAAATCCGCTCTCCTGATGCTCGATAAAGAGCGGGGAGATCTTGTCGACGCCTCCCTTCTCATTGGGCAGGAAGAGCTTTAAGGCACCCGCGCTCCCGTCCGGAGCCGGTTCATAGGCTACAAAGCCCACGTCTCCGTTATGCACGCGCAAAATGGGATTATTCTTCGTGATAAGCACCACTCTGCCCGGGAAATAGCCCTCGGGCAGGACTCTGTCCCCGTGAGGATCGGGATAAAGACGGCGTACCGCCTTCTCAAGAGCCGCGTTAATTTCGAGATCACCTAATACTCCGCGGCGGTTGGAGCAGAGAACACGGAAATTATCGAGTAATTTAAAGGCCGCCAGCGCCTCTGCATCGCTTAAGATAAAGTCACGTTCTTTAAGATAGTTTAGGAACGGGGCGTAATTATCCTTAGCCCCCGGGTTTAAACATTCCCGGGTAAGGAAGGAAAGAGCATCGTTTAAAGGCTGCTCCGTGTCTTTCGGGTTATGCTTCTCCCCTGTCTCCACTCCCTTAAAGACGACGTCTTTAAATGAGGCAAAGATCTGCTGTATAAGCTTGATCTTGGTCTTAGCGTAACTTTCCGCGCTGTCATCTTTTTGCGCCTCCTGAAGTGTTTTCCTTAATTCAGGGTAAGCGAGTCGCTCCATATTGAGCTCCACCTCGCGGGCACGGCGGGCATTAATTACCTTCGCTAAAACCCCAATACCCGAGTTCTCGTCAAAACGGTGACTGACGCTTAATAAGCAGGCCTCGGCACTGACCTTGCCGCGGTTAAGACTCTCCGCACTATATCCGGTAAGGGAGGCGAGCGTCTTTAACAGCTCCTGTTCCTCACTCTCCCCTAACGAGGCACAGAGATCGCCCAAAACCGCACCGGCCTCCACTGAACAGAGCTGATCGCGATCGCCAAGCATAATGACGCAGGTCTTTTCATCCACAGCGTTAATCAGCTTGTTAAACAGCGAGAGATCCAGCATCGAGACCTCGTCCACGACGAGGATATCACAGGGCAAAACCCGCTCTGAGTTAAAGCGCGCCGTAACGCGGTGCGGCACCACCTTGATAAGCGAGTGCACGGTAGTGGCGCTTTGCGGAATAAAGGCACTTAACTTAGCTCCCGACTCCAGTCCCGCAAGCCTGGCGAGCCCCTCAGCGGCCGCCTGCACCTCGGGGCGGGATAACTGATAGCTCACTGACTGCGCCATACGCGCCGCGGCCTTGCCCGTGGGAGCGCACAGACAGATGGTGCGCAGGCCGGGATCAAGAGCGAGCAGAAGCAGCAGTAAGCGTGTCACGGTGGTGGTTTTACCGGTACCGGGGCCTCCTGAAATAATGGCAAAACGCTTTAAGGACGCAAAGGCCGCCGCCACTTTCTGCCACTCCACCTTATCCTGACTGTCAGGAAAGAGCACCTCTAGCGCCTGACGTATAAAATCCCTTTTACAGGTGGCGTAAGGCAGGGCACGGTTTAAGGCCACGAAAGAGGCCGCCTCGCACTCATAGAGGTAATAGCGCCTGAAATAAAGACGCCTTAAGGACAGCACTAAAGGTACGTCAGGAACTATCCCCTGCTGTGCGTCTGCCTCGTACACGCAGGGTAAGTGACTTAAGACCGCACTTAAAGACGGCACTTTCTGCAACAGTAAGCGGGAGGCCTTAACAATCTTTTCCACCTGCGTCTGTTCATAAAGCCTTCCCAGGAGGATGGCGCGCTCCGTCCACTCCTCAAGGACCGCTTCCACGGGAGAGGGTTCACCGTTTCCGCCTGCAAGACGCAGACAGATATCGCCCCGCTCCTGGCGGTAATAGAGGGCCACCACGCTTAAGGTGAGGGCGGAACGCTGTTCCCCGGTGATCTCCGGGGGCAGACGGTCCTGTAAATAAGCGCTTAAAGAGAGCGCGGTACGGCTCATGGCCTTACATTCGCGCATCATTTCCCATAAAGGATCGCGTAACTTCTCCTGCATGGCTAAATCTCCCCGTTGCCTAACACCGCGTCCATACGTTCGATAAGCGCCTTAGGTACCCTGGTGTGAAACACGCCCGCCCCCTCTTCCGTGGCGCTCATACCCCTTAAGTACAGATACATGACCCCGCCTATGTCACGGTCATAGTCATAGTCAGCAAGGCGCGTTTTTAACAGACGGTGCAGCGCGAGAGTGTAAAAAAGATACTGCACGTCATAACGGTGCTCTAAAAGCGAATGCTCCAGGGCCTTGCGGCCATAGGCCTGAAGCGTGCTCCCTAAATAATTGGACTTGTAGTCAATCACGTAATAGTGAGGACGTTCCGCCACCTCAAAAGAAGCGGTGAGATCTAAAGAACCCGTGATAAAGCCCTGCAGGCGCTCACCGGTAAGGGAGCCGATGCTCTTAAGCAGGAGCTCTTTCTCAGCGGCGGAGCGCTTTACGGGAGAGGTATCTAAAAGATACCTTGCGTTTTCCTTAACCACGGCATCAAGGGCCCTGATTTTCGCCTCATGCACGGGCAGCAGATAGCGCATCTCGGTGATGTACTCACGGGGCCTTAGCGCACTTAAAGTAAGGCGCTTTGCCCCGTCCCTTAACAGCGGGCAGGTGACGATTTCCTTAAGCCACAGCGTCAGGGCATGGAGCATATCTCCCTCGTCAAGCGAAGGATCGTTTAGCGAACTGTCCTTAAGCCACGCGGCGCGCAGGGTGCTGTCCGCGCTCTCCCAGGCCTCGCGGCACAGGCGCTCTCTTAACTGCTCCGCTTTAGGACCTGAAAGCTCCTCAAAAGGACAGTGCTCCATGAGGGAGTGTAAGAAAAGGCCCGGCACCGTGCCTTTGGGGAAGGTGAAGCGGCAGTCACTGAGCTCCCTTAAGGGACGGCTTTCCTCAGGTACGCTTTCCTCATCGTGCTTGTCATCGAGTATGCCCGATCCGTCAGAGCGCGCTCCCAGGATATTACGCACCACCTCGGTGTAGGAGGTGATGGTAAAGGAGCGGTCAATCGCGCCTGCGGGCATGAAGGAAGGCTGACCGCGCTCATTCCCGGGAGGGGGAGCGGTCAGCTCTGAATCCGGATCTGCCTTAAGCTCCTCAAGGCTCTCCACGCGCTTAAAGGCGCAGAGCATTTTCTTTCCTTCAAAGAGCTTAGGCACATCAGGCAGGGCCGCGGTGATCACTGCGGGATCGGTGGTAGCCGTCAGCAGCGAGGCAAAAGAGCCGGGCAGAGAGGAACCGCTTCCCATGCCGTTGCCCGGGTACAGGAAATTGGCCGCGCAGGAGCGGGTTAAAGCCACATAGGTTAAACGCACCGATTCCTCAAGCTCGCTGTCCCTTTGCGCCTTTTCAGTCTCCGGGGACGCGGACAGCGCCATGACCTGACGGCGCTCGTTTACGTCATAGTAAACGACGGGACTGAAAGCGTCCTTACTGCTGGAGGCAGTACCCCGCCACGACCACAGGAAGGGCATCAGCACCACGGGGAATTCAAGGCCCTTGGAGTTGTGAATGGTACGTACCTGCACCTGGGAGCGCTCGGACTCAAGGCGCTTCTGTACCGCCTCGGAGGAGGCGCTGTCCTCGCCGCCTGAGGCGGAAATGAGATCGTGATAATAGCGCAGCTGCGCCTGAATGCCCGCACGCTGCGTATGCACTTCCTGCATCAGCTCGGCGATATGGTAATAATCGGTCATGTCCCGCTCGCCGCCCTCGCGCTCCAGGGAGCGCTCGATACCGCGGTGACGGTTATGGGTAAACCAGTAGGAGAAAGCTGCAAGAAAGCCCACCTCGCGCCATAAGCGCTGTCCCTCGTAGAGAATGCGCACCTCCTCCTCAAAGGAGGACTCCTCCCTGAGGGTGTTAAATTCATCCCCCGAAACCGAGAGCAATGAGGACCCGAGGAGCCTGGTTAAGGCGGTCCTGTCGGCAGGCGCGGCCAGGGCCTGCATCAGGTAGAGGATGGCCTGTGCCGCGGGAGAGGGGCTGACCCCGCCGTTTCCGTCACTGACGGTTAAAACCGAGCTGTGATCGGAGTAGTACACCGAGGAGATCCCCAGCCCTTTAAGGCTCGCGGCGATAAGCTCGTTTTCCTTACTGATACGGACGAGGATGGCGATATCGTCAGGGCGTACGGGGCGCTCCCTGCCCCTGGCGTCCATGAGGCGTCCATACTTTAAGATCCGCGCCACGTCACGGGCGGCCGCGGCCGCCTGCAGAGCCTGCAGATCGTCTTTGTTAAGACAGGTTTTCCTGGGCTTGAGCAGACTGCTGTCCTCGACAAAGGTGACATAAGTGCCCCGCTCCCGCTCCTTCTCAAAATAAAAGCGCCATTTACCCTCATGGGCCTTCACCGGCTGAAAGGGGATCTCCGCGGTGATAAAAGGCACCGTCACCTCAGGATTAAAGGTGCCGTCAAATAAGGCGTTGACACCCGCCACCACGGAAGCGGCGGAGCGGTAATTAGTACCCAGGGTATAGGTGGCGTCGTGACCTAAGCGCTCCACCTCGCGCCTTGCCTGCAGGTAAGAATGGATATCCGAGCCGCGGAAGGCGTAAATGGACTGTTTGGGATCGCCGATTAAATAGCAGAAGGCCTTACCCACCGCCACCTCGTTGAGATAGAGCTTTCTGAAGATCGAGAACTGCACCGGATCGGTGTCCTGGAACTCGTCGATCATGGCCACGGGGTAACGGGAGCGGATGAGGGCAGCCAGATGCTCCCCCTGCTCACCGCGGCAGTTGAGAGCATAGTCGAGGCGGCGCAGCACTTCATCGTTACCGACGAGCTGATGCTCGGCCATGTCCTTTTCTGACTCACGGATACAGAGCAGACTCACGAGAACGGCAAGTTCCCTGCCAAGAGAGCTCACCTCATCCTTAAGCTCAGTGCAGGAGCGGTGAAAATCCCTTAAACCGCTCTCGAGAGCTGCCATGTGCTCCCCGTTTTTAAAGGCGGCGTAAGTTTTGATGCTGCCTCTTCTGACAAAGAACCCCTCACTCTTAATCTTGATGGCACTGATTTTCTTTACGAGATCCAGGCTCAGGGGCGTGTCATAAAGCGCAGATAGCGTCTGTAAATACTCGCCCTCGCCCTTTAACAGGGCTTTGGGAGCACCGGCATAGGCAGGTCCGGTCATAAACTCGCCCCCGTCAGATGGTACCGACATGGCCTTTAAAGTGTCAGCATCAACGATGCCGTGCAGCTTAGATGACAGAGATCCAAGCCTCTCAAGGCTCTTTTCCGCCACGGCAAGCAACGCGTCCATGGCCTCCTCGGGGCGCTTCTTCTTAAACTTCTCAAGATGCGGAGCGTTCTTCAGGGCATATCCCCACAGGCCCTGCTCAGGATCGGTGTAAGCGACGCGGCTTAACTGCGACGCGATGGCGTAGATGTGATCTGGCTGTTTAACCGGCAGCAGGTTTAACAGGGCCGAGGGCTTATCTCCCTTACGGTAGAAAAGACGCCGCCACACGCGGGTATAAGCCGCCTCGCGCAGCCACGCGCTGTCCTCGTCGCCGACTAACTCACACTCAAAGGCCTGCCCTGCCTCAAAGGCGTAAATCTGATTTAAGGCACGGTGACAGAAGGAGTGAATGGTGCAGATAGCCGCCTCGTCCACGGCGCGCTCAGCGCGCAGCAGCACGCGGGCGCAGTCCTTAAAGGAAACCCCGCGGCTTAGGAACTCCAGGGCCAGCGCCTCCATCGGCTTTTCAAGCTGCTGCGCCTTAAGTTCCTCCGGGGTAAACGGCGCTCCGGATGCGGCTTTTTCCCTGTAAAGGCTATCGAGACTGTCAAAGATCTGCCGCGCCTCACGTACCTTTTCACGGATCCTGCGGCGCAGATCGGAGGTCGCGGCCCGCGTAAAGGTCACGATAAGAAGCTGATTCATCTCGAGAGGTCCCTGCGGAAGGGCGGTGGCCGCGCTTCCGGACCCCAGCAGAAGGCGCAGTACCAGATAGGTGATGGTATAGGTCTTGCCCGTACCGGCCGAGGCCTCGATTAAGGAGGACTGATTTAAGACAAACTTCTGTAAATCAAGCTCGTGAGGCAAAGCTGTAGCGGCGTTCATGCGCCCTCCTTATCGTTACTGCGGCCTTCGGGGAAGTGGGCTTTTAGAACTAAAAAAAACGCGCGCACGCGCAGATAGAGATTTAAGAGCGCGGGATCCTCTTCAATCACCCTGCCATCCCCGAAAAGATAGCGGGCCTCTTCGTCATAGCCTAACGCCGAGACATTAAGGGAAACAGCGCCATACTTTTCGCTGTAAGCCTCGAGCAGGCCCTCGGTGACGGGCAGGGGACGCAGGGAGCCCAAAACATAGAGCGTGAGCGCCTCGTCACGCAGCTCCTCAATCTCGCTTTCCGTAAAGGGCTCCATCTCCTTTAAGGTGCCGTCGGCAAGAATGAGGGACACGCCCTTAAGCGCGCCGTCATGTAAGTACTGCGAGAGAGCCTCACCGAAGGCGGCAAAGACCTGACCTGGCTTTAAGGCGTCCGGTTTTTTGAAGAGATCGACGATGACGGGGCGGGTATGCGCCTGCGAGGCAAGACTTACCGTGGTATGCAACTCCTTCCCCGCATGCGTAAGGCGCACGTCAAAGGTATGCCGCGCGGCGGGAGTAAGTCCAATCTCCCCGAGGCTCTTAAGTCCCGTCAGGTTACGCAGGGTCTGAAGCGGGGCGGCGCGTTTTTCAAGGGCCGCGGTGCAGGCGAGCTTTTCAAAGACGCCGTAGGGAAGTTTACCTAAATCCCGTTCCCGCTTAAGGTAGTTAAGCGCCTGCGTATCATCGCGCCCGATAAGCTCGGAGGCAAGGAGCTTAAGCTCGAAGTCCTCAAGCACGAAGGGTTCGACGTCCTCACAGCCCGTGTCGGTGTAATCGGTAAGCGTGAGATTTAAGGCGTTCCTTAAAAAATGCCGGCAGGGGCGGCGCAGGAAGGTCACCACATCCTGAACGGTCAGACTTAAAACCTCGCCTAAGTTAAGGTTCCAGTCTGACTTCTGACCGAGGAAAGAGCGCTTCTTACCCGTAAGCGCGGCGGGAGCGATGAAGTTGCGCCGGTCAAAGGAGGGGCACAGCCCCTGACGGGGGCGGTAATTATCCTCGTGGTAGGCGCTTAAATGCTCTTTAAAGATAAGCTGCCGCTCTAAGGCCCCTCGGGAGGCGTCCCCCTGCATACTGAAATTATCGGCGATGTAGTCCATAAGCTCGGCTAACACCGGCGAGGGGCTTAATTCCTGTTCGGAAACGGGACTTTCTCCAATATAGGAGAAGTACAGCGACTTACGGGCCGAAATCAGCGCCTCTAAAAAGAGGAAGCGATCGTCATTGCCGCGCGAGCGGTCACCGCGGCGGTAGAGAGCGGGCAGGCTCATGAGATTGAAACCGGGCGTCCGCTCCTGACGCGGGAAGTCGAGATCGTTAAGGCCGAGGATGAAGATATGCTTAAAGGGCACGGCGCGCATCGGCACTAAGGAGCAGAAATTGACCTTGTCCTTTAAATAGGGCGTGTAATCACGCTCGGTAGTCAGGGCATGCGCAAGCATGGCGCAGAACACCGGCAGGGTAATGCGCGGGGGCGTCTTTAAATTGAGGCAGGCTTTACGCAAATCCTCAATGGCCCCGTCAATGATGCAGAAATCGCGGTAGGAGCTCTCGTCGCGGTCAAAGAAACGCTCAATAAGCTCGCGGTTTAGGGAATCCTTCCACTGCGAGGGTTCCTGGGTAAGCTCGGGGGTGAAGATCTGTCTTAACTGCAGCAGCGCGGCGATAAAATCGCTGAGTCTTCCCAAAAGCTCCGTGTCCGCTCCTTCAATCTCGGGATAGCTCACGGCGCTCTCGGAGGCACCTAACATGGTGCCCAGCAGCATCTTGGACAGTCCCTCCTCAAAGGTACAGGGCAGACTGAGTTCCCCCTCCTTTTTCACGTCCGCGTCATCAAGGCCCCAGTAAACGGCATTGTCCTGAAGCCACTGTCCGATGACGCCCACGTCATCGCTGCCGATACCAAAGTGCGCCCCGATTTCCGGAACCGAGAGCAGATCGCACACCAGCGAGGCGGTCACGGGATGGGAGCCTATCTGCAGCAGCGTCACCACCGCGTCCGCGACCGGCGAGGCCTCAAGGGTGGTTCTGTCGGAAATGGCGCAGGGCAGATACGCTGGATCGTCTGGGTCATCCGCGCCGAACACGGCGGTAATATGCGTGGCGTAATCGTTGATCGTGGGTACCATGACCACGATATCGCGCGGGAGCAGTTCCTCCCCCTTCTCCTTTGCCTCCTTAAAGCGGCGCAGGATGGCGTCCTTTAACACCTCCACCTCGCGGCGCCTGGTATGACAGACGTGGATCTCCAGGCTGTGATCGTCCGGAGCCACCTCCACGCGGGGAAAAGCCTCGTTGAGGGACAGAAGCTGGTTTTGCAGATGGGAAAGCAGCGTGGAGGGCTCTGTTTCGGGATAACAGTTAATAAACTCGGGCACAGGCTCGAGATTTAACAGCAAGGAGAGATTATCCCGGCCCTGACGGCCCAGCGAGAGCAACAGCTGATTGCCGTCCACGCGTTCACCCTCCGCGTAGGCCTCCTCCTTTAAATAAGCGTCTGAGGCCTCGGGTCTTAAGGGCGCGCCGAGCTTAAAGTCCCCGGTTTTCTGACAGGTGAGCACTTCCTTTCTAAAGCGCAGGAAATCCTCGCGTCCGCGATCGGAGAGATCGCCCCAGTATTCGGAGCAGGGATTTAAGAGCATTAAATACACCTGCCTCACCTGCCCCAGAGCCTGCAGGAAATCAATGACCTGCGGCGGGAGCGAGGAGACGCCGAAGATGAACACGCGCTCGGGCAGGGCCTCAAGCTGTCCCTGACGGGCATAAAGCGCCCTAGTAAGCGAGCGCATCACCTCGGCACGGTCCTCAAGCATCAGCTTACAGCACTCGCGCTCGGCGGGATCGGCGCTGTCAGGGTTAAGTTCCCTGCCCATGGCATCCAGGGGCCTTAAATTGCGGCGCAACAGTACCCAGAGGCGGGCCTGCCACAGAGCGCTCTTTAAACTCTCGCGCGCTGCGGTGCTCTTGCGGGCATCGCGCTTTAGGCGCGCGCACTCGGCATCTAAAAACGCCCCGACCTTACCGGTCTCATCCCCGGCATCGAAAATCCGGAAATCCTCCTCCGTCATGGCATCCCAGGCGAGGATCCAGTCAGGACGGTACATCTGATAGGAGTCAAAGGTGTCAGCAAGCCGCGCGGCTAACTCATAGCGCCTGCGCCCGTCTCTGTCCTCACGCACGTAATCCTGCATTCTCGCAAAGGCCGTGTTACGCGGATCATTCCATACCGGATAGAGACTTACGATATTCCAGGTGATGGTCAGACGTGCAAAGAGCGTATCGGAGGCGAGAGGAAAGAGCGCCCTGCGGATATCCCAGATAAGCTGCCACACCTGACGGAATTCAAGGCCCGCGGCAATGCCGTTGACCCTCGCTATTTCCTGATTTAAATAGGTACGCATGCCAAGGCTCATGACCACGATTTTCTCGGGCACGAGCGGATGAGTGAGGGGCGCGCGCCTGATGACCTGCGCGCAGATGGCCGCTAAGGCATTGAGGTCCTGCGAGTTGACCACCACGAAACCTGGTTTCACGCTGTCTCTTCCTTCGTTATAGACGTAGTCTCATCATAAGCCAAAGAACGTCCACGTCGTGGAAGGATGTCACTTTTTTTATGCACAGCCCCGTAAGGCGCCGCGGCAGAGATCGGTGGGAAAAAGAGCAGCGGGATAGCGGTGGGAAAGTCCTTTCTTTAGCCCCAGAAACGGAAAAGGCCCGCCTAAGCGAGCCCTTCCTTTATAAACCAGTCAATTACTTCTTGTAACGACGGGCCAGGTTGTCCAGACGCTCGTTGGCACGGGCAGCGTCAGACTTGACGAAGGCAACGTCGTTAGCGAGCTTGGACTGCTGAGCCTTCAGGGCGTCGACATCGGCGGCGATGGCGTCAACCTTGGCATTTAACTCGTCTAAGTTGGCGGTGCAGCCAGTCAGAACGGTGGCACCTAAGGCGACAGCGCCTAAAAGAACCTGATACTTGTTCATGAGTATTCTCCACTACTGTTTAAACAGACAAACGATTATGTAACACATAGCCGTTTAGCTTATTCTAATACAATTACCGCGCACGGGCACGCTTTTTTAGAATGTACTAATTCTGATACAGTTTGTGTATGTAGGTGGCAATCAGTGGTTTGAGCACGCCCTTGGACTCATCATAGAGGATGGCGTCCGAGTCCGCCGTAGCCATTAAACGCACCGAGTTTAGGGTGCTTAGGGACGAGGTGTCAAACATGTCGATGCGCACCGCGATATAAGCGTGCCCCTCGCTGTTATGCTGCCAGCTTAAAAGACGCGTCGCGGCGATGATATTGCAGCCGCGGGCACGTGCCGTCTCCTGCACGGCGGAGGCGTCATTCCCTGAAAGCAGCGTGACGGGAGTCCCGTGCTGCGTCAGATTGTCGCCGATACTGCGCTGCACGTAAGTGCCGGAATTGCGCACCACGTAACGGCCGTCGGTAAAGTCCCCGGAATTGAGCACGCATACCTTATCGGTGCCTTCCATAAGATGCGTGAGCCGTAAATACTGTAAATCCGTACCCGCGGGAATGAGCGAATACGGGGAGACGAGCCGGTTGTAATCGTTGATGCCGTAGACCTGTGAGGAGGACCGGGCGGCAGGGGCGCTACCGTTATCCTGCGGCGCAGAACTGACGCAGCCTGCAAGAGCCAGGGCCATACCGGCCACGCTGAAAAGTTTAAGCATCCTGACGCTTCTCATGAAAACTCCTTAAAAAACTGCGGCCGCTCAGGCGGCCTGACGCCTAAGGGGACCGGCCCTACGGCGCTGTGACTAAAAACCGGTCAGAGTCCGCGCGCAGGCTCTCAGATCGGGATAGTAGGCAAAGGTAAGCGCGGAGAGCTTCTCCCGCTCCTCCTTAAGATGATCGCCCACGAGGATAAGCCTCCCCACTCCCGCGTTCTTAGCAGCGAGCAGATCGGAGGCGTGATCGCCAATGCACAGGCAGGCGCTCATGTCGAGATTAAAGTCGCGTTCGGCGTTTAAAAACATGCCGGGCTTAGGTTTGCGGCAGTCACAGTCCTCACGGTACTTAGCCACCGTCGCCTCCGGATGATGCGGACAGAAGTATACCGCGTCAAAATGCGCCCCGGGACCTAAGAGCTCCTGCATATGCGCGGTGAGCTCCATGAAATCGGCCTCGGTATACATACCGCGGGCGATCCCCGACTGATTGGTGGTGAGAATGAGGCGGTAGCCGGACTTACGGAAGGCGGCAAGGCCTTCCTTCACGCCGCGGAGGAGCATAAAGTCCTCAACCTTGCCCACGTAACCGTAATCGACGTTGATCACCCCGTCGCGATCGCAGAAAACTGCCTTGTTAACCATGCTCACCCCTAATAAAGATTGCAGGTCATTAACTGACGGGCATAGCGATCGGCGTTCTCCTGCACGCGGCGGGCGGCGGTAAGAAGCCAGTCCTTATTGGCGTAGGAGCGATCCTTAAAGCCCTGCCAGCCCTCGTGGAAATTGAGGTAATGGTTATAGGCGTCGGTAAAGGGCACTTCATTGACAGTACGCGTCTGACGCATAAACCAGGCCACGTACATGAGCACGTCCTCAAAATTCTCGTGAGAGGTGAAGACGTTACCGTGTTCACTGACGTAAGTAAGCCACGCGGGATTTAGGGGATCGATATAGCCGTAATTGGTGCCCTCCTTATCGTAGGGGACAAAGAGAAACCAGCTCTGCGAGGGTCTCGGTCCCGTCAGGAAAGCCGATTCCTCATTGAGGATCGCCATCGCGACATTGATGGGCACCCCGTAACGTTCATGGGCGCGGTGCGCCGCGACATACCAGCTGTCCTTTTCCTGAAAGATGGAGCAGAGATTGGCGGGATCCGAAGGCGGCGTGGATGAGCAGCCGGTCAGAAGGGCACCGGCCGTTATAAGAGAACAAAGTGCAGTGAAAACTCTTAACATGGGCGACATTAGCAAATGGCGCCTGAGCGCCGGTTAAATAGCGTCTTCGCCTTCCTCACCGGTACGGATGCGGATCACGCGTTCGATGTCGGAGACGAAAATCTTTCCATCCCCGATTTTACCAGTGTGCGCGCCCTTGGTGATCGCCTGAATACACAAATCCACGTCCTCATCCTTGACCACGAGCTCGATCTTGGCCTTGGGAAGGAAATCGACCACGTATTCCGCGCCGCGGTATAACTCGGTATGACCCTTCTGACGGCCAAAACCCTTGACCTCGGAAACTGTCATGCCCGAAATGCCGTTGGCGCTTAAGGCCTCGCGCACGTCATCGAGTTTAAAGGGCTTAATGATAGCGACAATCTTCTTCATAGTTTTCTGCCCCAGCACTGCCTGGGTTCCTCTGTTTATCCAAATAACTGTCTAAGGAGGCGGTTTCCCTAGCGCTAAGGGCATTATAAACGTTTTACGTGCCATTCGCCCGACACCTCCGCCCCTGCACCAGCTTAATACTCCCTACGGTTTTTTGACAGCCCCCATCCTAAAGCGCATAGATTCGGCCTTTTACGGTCTCTGGCACGTCCTTTGCAGCAGTGAGTGCACCAGGATTTAATGTTTAACTTACCTAAGCGGGGCATTGATTATGAATCAGAACAGCGCAACTACCACTTTAAGAGCCTTAGATCTCATCATGTTATGGCTGATGCTCATCACCCTCTCCATGCTCTTTCTGCCCGTGGAGGAGTTTTCAAGGAGCTTTGCCCTGAAGATCGAGGCCAACCGTTTCTATCTTTACGTGGCCCTCATCGTCGAAGGCTCGCACTTCTTAAGCCGCGCTTTCATCGCCATCTCCACCCGTCTTTACGCGGGCCGCCGCATGCGCCGCGAAGCCGAGGAGATGCATAATGCCGTCACCCTGCTCGATTTTGCCGAAAAGGCCTTACTGCGTGAGTTCGTGCTGCAGCGCCGCAGCGTGCTCGATCTGCCCTTAAACGAGCCTTCCGTACGCTCTTTAATGGACTCAGGTCTCATTACCTTAAGCGCCGCGGACAGCGGGGACAGCGAGAGAGGCATGTTCGTCATCTCGCGTGCCGCCCGTCCCTTTATCACCTACCGCGCCATCGGTCTTTCCCGCTCGCGTATGACCGAGGAGCAGATTAATGAAATCATGCGCTCCCGTCCGGCCTTCGCCCGCGCCGAAGTACCGATGCCCCGCGCTTACCGCACTCACGCGCACTTCCAGAACAGCCAGGCACGTGCCGCCTAAGCGTATCTTTCTTTAAATGCCCTGAAGGCCCCCCGCAGCGGGGGCTTTTCCTTACCTGACGGTCGTAGGCAACAGGCATGAAAAAGCCCCTCGCGGGGCTTTGCTTCTTTATCTCTTATTTTAGTATTTAGTAAAGGATAGTGCTCATCTTGGCTAACTTCTTGCGGTTGTGCCAGGCCTGAATGTAGCGCATGGTACCGGTACGGCCGCGGGTGGTTAAGGAGGTGGTAATGGCGTACTCACCCTCGTACTGCACACCCGCGAGCACCTCGCCTTCGGAAACGCCGGTGGCGGCAAAGAAGCACTGATCGGAGGTGATGAGATCGTCAACGCCGCGGATGACGTTAAGATCGATACCGTCCTCAATCAGGCGCTTGCGCTCTTCCTCGGTCTGCGGATCGAGACGGGTTAAAATCTGACCGCCCGAACCCTTGATGGCGCAGGCCGTGATCACGGCCTCGGGAGTACCGCCGGTACCGATGAGGAGATCGATGTGCGAACGGGGATCAACGGCCATTAAGGCACCGGCCACGTCACCGTCATTGTGCAAGTTGACGCGGGCACCGGCCATGCGGATGTCCTGGACTAACTTCTTGTGACGGGGCTTGTCGAGCACGAAGACGTTCACCTCGGTAATTGGCTTGCCCACGGCGCGGGCAATCTTTAAGAGGTTATCCTTAACGGGGGCATCTAAATCAATGACCCCGGCAGCCTCTCGGCCCACGGCGATCTTCTTGCAGTAGAAGCTGTGACCGGGGTTGAACATGCTGCCCTTCTGCGCCACTCCCACCACGGAGACGGCGTTTAAACGGCCATTGGCCACGGCGCTGGTGCCCTCGACGGGATCCACGGCCACGTCTACCTCGGGACCGTCACCGAAACCAACGCTCTCACCGTTATAGAGCATGGGGGCATGATCCTTTTCGCCCTCACCGATAATCACGGTTCCGCGGATATGCAGACCCTGGAAGGCGATGCGCATGGCGTCCACGGCGGCACCGTCGGCAGCTTCCTTATCACCCTTACCGAAATAGTGGGCGGCAGCCAGAGCTCCGGCCTCGGTGACGCGCACCAGGTCCAGAGCGAGATTCTTGTCAGTCAGATGCTGATACATAGGAACTCCGATTCACTTTGTACGATAGCTGTAATTAAAGCACAGTTACTAAAGTTTAAGCCATCTGCGCGCAGATTTTTGTGAATAGGCTTGCAAAGACGCTCCATCGCTACGCCCAGAGCTCAGGATAGAGCTTACGTCCTGCCGCAACACTCTCCTTGTCATAGAGCACGATCTTCACCGCAAGGTCATGGCTTTTGAGAAACTCCCTGATAACCGTGACCGCCACGTTAAGGGCCTCCTCACGGGGATAACCGTATACGCCGGCCGAGATTAAGGGAAAGGCCACGCTCTTTAAATTAAGCTTCAGAGCACACTCAAGGGAGTTACGGTAACAGGACTCAAGAAGCGCCCTCTCCCCATGAGTACCGCCATGATACACGGGGCCCACGGTATGAATGACGTAACGGGCAGGCAGACGGTAACCTTGAGTCACCTTCGCCTCACCGCAGGGACAGCCCTTAAGGGTCCTGCATTCGGCTAAAAGCTCCGGACCTGCCTTTCTGTGAATACATCCATCCACACCACCGCCGCCAAGGAGCGAGGAATTGGCCGCATTGACAATCGCGTCCACCTGCAGTTCCGTGATATCCGCCTCAAGAATGTTAAGTGCCATCTTTTCCACCTGTACAAAAGCCGTGGTTCTCCCACGGCTTTAGTCTAGCGCAAAACGTGAAAAGGGGGGCCTGAGCCCCCCTTTTCCGAATAGTTTAGGTAAGACCTAAATTACTCAATCACCTCGGAGACGACGCCGGCGCCGACGGTACGGCCGCCCTCGCGGATAGCGAAGCGCTCGCCCTTGGCCATGGCCACGGGGTGAATTAAGGTCACGGTCATCTTGGTGTTGTCACCGGGCA
>DVOQ01000096.1 GCA_018713485.1 Candidatus Avisuccinivibrio pullicola | reverse complement strand
TCGCTGCTTAACCCGCCGTCTGCCGATCAGAAGGAGCTGTTCAAAGCGGTATGGACCATATCACCGGATGACTTTTTCGCTGACTGACCCTCCCTTTTTTTGCTATACATTAACGCGGGAACTCAGGTTGTGAACGATATAGTTGCGGCACTCGGTGGCTAATTGCCAGAAACGCTGCTCTAGAAAATCTACCTCCGTGGGACCAAAGTCGTGTGCAGAGTTAGTAATAAAGATGAGGTCTTTGAAGAAGTCTTTATCTGAGCTGCGATCGTGTTCAGCGATCCTTGCCAGAATGGACTGATTAGAACTGCGCTCCCCGGCCTGTCCGATGTAAATGGTATTGTGCCCTGCCTGAGTGCCAATCAGAAAATAGACACCGCTATAGCTTAGCGGCATAAAGTCTTTGTAGGTTAACAGAGAGCGGCAAATGGTGTAGCGGATGCGGGGAATTTTGTAAATGGAAACTGACCATAGCGGCTTAGTGATGACAACAATGCCTTCATCTGAACCGTTAACTAGCTTTATTTCATAGTGTGAAAAATCCAGAATGTCTGCCATGCTTGGAGCCTGCTGAGAACGATGGAAAAAGCATAACTGAAGCCGCAGGTTTCGTGAAGTATGAAACCTCAGAAACGCGTGCCGGCTCTGCTTTTAATTACCTTTGTCCTTGCCGGGGCGAGGAACAGGCTTATAGCGGACTAAGAGCACTAACGTAAACAGAGTCTTTAACGCAAAAGCCGCCTCCTTCAGGACGCGGCTTTCTTCACTCTGACAGGCAGCAGATCTTCAGCTTATGTTTTACTCTGCTTAAAGTCTCTGCGGCACAGAAGCCTGAGGTGCGCTTACTAAGCTTAGGCTTCTATCTCACCCCCTTAAGGAAGGAGGGCATCTTCTCCTCGTAGGCCCTGATCTCATCCTCGTGCTCAAGGGTAAGGGCGATGGCGTCTAAACCCTTTAAGAGGCAGTCGCGGCGGAAGGGATCGAGCTCAAAGGTAAAGTGCAGGGGACCGCAGTCCACGGTCATCTTCTCAAGGTCAATGGTGATCTTTTCGCCCGGGTGCTTTTCAAGCTCGGTGAAAATCTGATCCACTTCATCTTCGGTAAGCTTAACGGTTAAAAGACCGTTACCTAAGGCGTTGTTGTTGAAGATGTTGGCAAAGGACGGGGCGATGACGGCGCGGAAACCGTAGTCCATTAAGGCCCACGGGGCGTGCTCGCGCGAGGAGCCGTTCCCGAAATTGTCACGGGCCACGAGGATGGTGGCACCTTTGAACTCGGGCTTGTTGAGGTTGAACTCAGGGTTAGGCTGAGTCTCGGCATCGTCTAAATAGCGCCAGTCGTGGAAGAGATGGACGCCAAAGCCCTTGCGCGAGACGGCCAGCAGGAACTGCTTGGGGATGATCTGATCGGTGTCGATATTGGCCGAGTTAAGGGGGACGGCCACGCCCTCATGAACGGTAAACTTCTGCATGATGACTCCTAAACTTACTGACCCCTTAACCTAAATACTCACGCACGTCGGCAAGGCAGCCGGCGACAGCGCAGGCGGCTGCGGAAGCGGGGCTCATTAAGTGAGTGCGGGCACCCTTGCCCTGACGGCCGACGAAGTTGCGGTTGGAGGTGGAGGCGACACGGGCACCCTCGGGGGCGCGATCGTCGTTCATGGCAAGGCACATGGAGCAGCCGGGGAGCCGCCACTCAAAGCCTGCGTCTTTGAAAATCTGATCAAGACCCTCACGCTCAGCCTGCTGCTTGACCCACATGGAGCCTGGCACCGCCAGGGCGACGACACCGTCGGCTACCTTACGGCCCTTTAAGATCTCGGCGGCGGCGCGGAAGTCCTCGATACGGCCGTTGGTGCAGGAGCCGATGAAGACGTAATCGATCTTGTAGCCCTTAATGGGGGTGTGAGCTTTAACCTGAATGTAGTCTAAGGCGTCCTTACAGGATTTGGCGACCACGGGATCGCTGTAATCCTCGGGGGCGGGTACCGTGGCGGTGATGGCGCACTCCTGCCCCGGGTTCGTGCCCCAGGTAAGCTGCGGCTCGATGGCGGAGGCATTCAGGGTGACCACCTTGTCAAAGTGAGCGTCGGGATCGGAGTGCAGGGTCTTCCAGTAGGCGACGGCCTTCTCAAAATCCTCACCCTGCGGGGCGAACTTACGGCCCTTAATGTACTCAAAGGTGGTCTCGTCGGGAGCGATCATGCCCACGGGAGCGCCAAACTCGATGGCCATGTTAGATAAGGTCATGCGCCCTTCCATGGAGAGGGCACGGACAGCCTCACCGCAAAACTCGACGGCGTAGCCGGTACCGCCCGCGGTGGTGAGCTTGCCGATAATGGCGAGGATTAAGTCCTTGGCGTAGCAGCCTTTCTGAAGGCGGCCGGTGCACTCGATTTTCATGGTCTTGAGGCGGCCCTGCTTTAAGGTCTGAGTGGCCATGACGTGCTCGACCTCGGAGGTGCCGATACCGAAAGCCAGGGCACCGAAGGCACCGTGGGTGGCGGTATGCGAGTCACCGCACACGAGGGTAGTGCCGGGGAGAGTAAAACCGGTCTGCGGACCCACGATATGCACGATACCCTGATTGTCATTGCCTAAAGGATAGAGGGTGACGCCGAATTCCTCAGCGTTCTTCATCAGGGTGCGGATCTGCTCCTGCGCCATGGGGGAGGAGGCTTCGATCTTAAGCTCCTTGGTGGAGATGTCGTGATCCATGGTGGCAAGGGTCAGATCGGGACGGCGCAGTTTGCGGTGCGCGATCTCAAGGCCCGCGAAAGCCTGGGGGGAGGTCACTTCGTGGACGAGGTGACGGTCAATGTATAAGGTGGGGAGCTCGCCTTCCTTCTGAAAGACGATGTGGCTCTCGTAAACCTTCTCGTATAAAGTCTTGCCCATAATGAACTCTATATTGCTATCTATGGTGGAGAGTAAGGTATCTTTAAGTACCGGGGACCATCTCAGGGCTTCAGCAACTTCACCTGAAGAGCCTGAGAGGAAAGAAACCGGGGCTTATGCCTTAGCTCCGTCCCTGAAGGTAAGGCATAAACCTGCCTTCAGGGGCTTGCGCTCCTTAAAGTATCTTTTAAAAAGTAAGGCGCTTTAAGGGGCGCGGTTTTAACTCTGTCCCGCGCTTTTAAGACGGCGGACTTAACGGTCCGCCTTCCTGAAGCTCAGGGCTCCTTTTAATTAACCCTCGCGCACGGCAGCGGCAATGGCGTCGCCCATCTCACTGGTGCTTAAGGGGCCATGCGCGCTCGCGCCGCTTTCCATGAGATCGCCCGTGAGCTTGCCTGCGGCCAGAACCTTCTTCACCGCGTTCTCAATGGCGGTGGCTGCCTCGTTCTCCTTTAAGGAGTAGCGGAGCATTAAGGCCGCCGAGAGGATCTGCGCAATGGGGTTGGCAATGCCCTTGCCCGCGATATCGGGGGCCGAGCCGCCGGCCGGCTCGTAAAGGCCAAAGCCGCCTTCACCGAGGCTTGCCGAGGGGAGCATGCCCATGGAGCCCGTGATCATGGCGCATTCATCGGAGAGGATGTCGCCGAACATGTTCGAGCACAGCAGGACGTCAAACTGCGCGGGATTCTTGACTAACTGCATGGTGGCATTGTCAATGTAGATGTGATCTAATTTCACATCGGGATAATCCTGATGCACCTCCTCGACCACCTGACGCCACAGGATGGAGCTCTGCAGGACGTTCGACTTATCCACCGAGGTGACGTGCTTATTGCGCAGACGCGCCGCCTCAAAGGCCACTTTGGCGATGCGCTTAATCTCAAAGCGGTGGTAAATCTCGGTGTCATAGGCCTTTTCGTTATCGCCATCGCCCTCGCGGCCCTTGGGCTGTCCGAAATAAATGCCGCCCGTAAGCTCGCGCACGCAGAGCATGTCAAAGCCGCGCATCGCGATGTCGGCGCGTAGCGGCGATAAGGCCCCTAAGCCCTGATAGATGCAGGCGGGGCGGAAATTGCAGAAGAGTTTGAAGTGCTTGCGCAGGGGCAGTAAGGCACCGCGCTCGGGACGCTCGGCGGGGGGCAGATGATCCCACTTCGGGCCGCCCACGGAGCCAAAGAGAATGGCGTCGGACTCCTCACAGGCCTTTAGGGTATCCTCGGGAAGGGGGGTGCCGCACTGATCGATGGCGCAGCCGCCCACGGGCTTTTCCGTCATCAAAAGCTTAAAGCCAAACTTCTCCTCGGTGGCCTTGAGTACCTTCACGGCCTCGGCCATGACCTCAGGGCCGATCCCGTCACCTGGCAGAACCGCAATCTTATAGCTGTGCATAGTTAATCCTTTGCTTTTAAATCCTTGATCTGTAAGGAAATTAGGTTTACAGGTTAAACCTTAAGCCTTAGGTAAATACCGCCTTTAAGGCGCTTTCTTTAAGACTAAGGCAGGCCGCCTCTTTACCTTGGGCGGCCCTTTCCTCGGGAATTTCCTGTCTGCGCTTTATACGCCCTTCATCGGCTCCTGTACCCCGCGCTCCTGCTCGATGATCTGGGCGCGGTAGATGCTGTTGTAGGCGTTGATGAGCGCTAAAGCCGCGGCCTCGATGACGTCCGTGGACAGGCCCTTGCCGTGATACTGGCGTCCGTTGTACTGCACGTCCACGTCCACCTGACCCTGGGCGTTCATGCCCGAGCCCTTGGCGTTAATCGAGAACGAGGTCAGCGTGGCGCGGATACCGGTCAGGCGCGCGATGCAGTTATACACCGCGTCGATAGGACCGTTACCGGTACCCGACTCGGTACGCACGCGCTTGCCGATCTTGATCTTGACGCTTGCCGTCGGAATGACGCTCTTGGAGCCGGCGATCACGTTGAGGGCCGTCAGCTCAAACTGCGTATCCTCTTCCTTTTCATGCGAGAAGAAGAGCAGCGCCTCAAGGTCATAGTCAAACACCTGCCCCTTTCTGTCAGCAAGCTTTAAGAAGCGGCTGTACACGTCGTTTAAGTCGTAGGTACCCTCGTGATAGCCTAATTTCTCCAGGCAGGCCTTAATCATGTGCCTGCCAGAGCGCGCCGTCATGTGCAGATTGTTTTCCTTAAAGCCCACCGACTCCGGCGTGATGATTTCATAAGTGCTGCGGTTCTTTAACACACCGTCCTGATGGATGCCCGAGCTGTGAGCGAAGGCGTTGCTTCCCACAATCGGCTTGTGCGGCGGCACCGGCTCGTTGGTGATACCGGCCACGATCTGCGAGGCACGTGCGATATTCTCGGCGCGGATACGCGTGTAGATCCCGTCGAGGTACTGTGCGCGAGTCTTAATCGCCATCGCCACTTCCTCAAGTGAGCAGTTACCCGCTCTCTCACCTAAGCCGTTCACCGCGCACTCAATCTGACGGGCACCGTTCTGCACGCCCGTAAGCGAGTTGGCCGTCGCCATGCCTAAATCATTATGGCAGTGCACCGAAATCACCGCCTTATCGATATTGGGCACGCGGTCAAACAGGGTCTTGATGATCCCGCCCCATTCCAGCGGGAAGGTATAGCCCACGGTATCGGGAATATTCACCGTTGTGGCTCCGGCGTTAATCGCCGCCTCCACGATGCGGCACAGATGATCGATGGGAGTTCTTCCCGCGTCCTCGCACGAGAACTCCACGTCATCGGTGTAGCGGCGCGCATGCTTTACCGACGCTACCGCCATGTCCAGCACGTCTTCAAAGCCCTTTCTGAGCTTTTCCTGCACGTGAATGTCCGAGGTCGCGATAAAGGTATGGATACGGAAGTGATCGAGACCCTTAAAGGCCTCGTTACAGGCATCGATATCCTTTTCCACGCAGCGCGACAGACCGCACACCGTGGCTTCCTTAAGGTTCTTGCCGATCAGTGCGCACGCTTCCATGTCGCCAGGCGAGGAAATCGGGAAGCCCGCTTCAATCACGTCCACGCCTAACTGCTCGAGCGACAGCGCGATCTGCAATTTCTGTCTCGGGCTCAGCGAGGCCTGCAGGGCCTGCTCACCGTCACGCAACGTGGTGTCGAAAATAATGACGCGCTTAGAGTCACTCATCTTTTTTCTCCTCACTGCGGTAGCACCGCCTCACGCCTGAGCCTTACCGGAAGTTCAAGGGGCCTTTTCCGTTCTTGTTTAAGGCTGGGGCGTGCTGAAAATCCCCTGTTTTTGAAAAACTGGGCCTATGTTAAATCCCTTTTGATTTTAATACAACGTCTTTTTGCAAAATGCAATTAAAATTTTAAAAAAGTCTTTTAAATCAATATTAAATCTTTTCAAAAACAGTATTTATTGAAATAAAAATCGTGCACCTTTTTATTGCAATAACAAGTTGTTTTGAAAAATATGAACTTTGCAATTTGTACCGTTAAAGTGAATGGGACGTATTTCGTTCGCCTTCAGAACCGCTGTGGAACTTTGAGAGTGAGAACGTTTGCTCATAAGGATAGATGTATTGCCTCCTTAAACGGCGGACACCTTGCTGAGTGCCCGCTAAGGGTTTAGAGTTCCGCGAGGGTGCGGTATTTTTCAAGTTCAGCGGGAGTCCAGTGCAAGAGCTCCATGATTTCACGGTCGCTTCTGCCCTGCAGGAGTTCCAGCATGCGGATGACG
>DVOQ01000095.1 GCA_018713485.1 Candidatus Avisuccinivibrio pullicola | reverse complement strand
TAGTGCAGCGTACGACTGCGCGAGAGCAGGTCACTGCCGGGCACCCCATTCCGGAGCGGTAGTTCAGCCGGTTAGAATGCCTGCCTGTCACGCAGGAGGTCGCGGGTTCGATTCCCGTCCGTTCCGCCACTGCTTCCATATTTTGTCAGTCGTTGTTTTGTAATCCACTTACAAAGTCTTTCCTTGGCCTCATCCTTGATGAGGCTTTTCTTTTATGCGCAGGTGCAAACCCTCCCTGAGAGAGGGGCTGTGCTTGATGGTCCTACCGATCGCTGCTGCGCGTATCTGCGTCTTTAAGGTGCGCTGAGCCTTTGCGTTCACAGATTTGAGCACCTGCCCTTTATCCCTGAGCATCACGATGTTAAAGTGAAGCATTCTCTGTCATTTTAAAAGGGCGTCATATGATTATCAAAGTTTCCATGGATATGGTCCCGTCGCTTACCGTTCTTGCCTCGGAGTTATGGCCTGATGCCAGTGAGGAAGAACTCAAGGACGAGATCGCCGCTACGGTTGATGATAAAAGCCAGGGGATGTACTTTGTGTACATGGAAGGTAAGGAGGCCGTTGGTTTTGCGCAGTGCTCCTTACGCCGTGACTATGTAGAGGGCTCTACCACTACGCCGGTAGCCTATCTTGAAGGCATGTACGTCAATCCCCAGTATCGCGGTCAGGGTCGTGGCCGTGAGCTCGTTAAGGCCTGTGAGGACTGGGCCCGCGAGATGGGCTGTGTCGAGTTCGCCTCGGACTGCTATATGGACGGGGACTTCGAGATGAAAAAGGCCTTCCACGACGCGATGGGTTTTACCGAGGTTAACCGCATCGTCTGCTACATTAAGCGCATTTAGTTTGAAAGCCGGGGCTGTTTACACGCCCCGGGCTTTAACCGCGTGCGCTTTCTTTTTGCCTCTTTCAGGCCTTTTTCCCGGGCACTATCTAAATTATGGATTAGGTCTTACAATGGCAGGGCTTAGTTAACAGGAAGAGGTTTATGGCTAACGTGAGGGCGATCGCCCATATCGCATTAGGGCGCGGTTACTCCCAGAACGAAAGACAGACCGTACTGCTCATTAAGAAGCTTGCTGAGTTAGGCGTTAAGCAGATGCTGATCTGCAACGCACGTTCACCCCTGGTCATCCACTTAAAGGGGGTGGCAGGGCTTACTCTCTTGCGCCTGAGCGGCGGTGATCTGCGCTTTAACGGCCATATCAAAGTGGGACGCCGGTATCCTCTTGTGCATGCCCATGATGAAGAGGGCGCGCAATGGTCCTTTCTGCACTACATGATCTTCGGTGTTCCCTACCTCATTTCCCTGCGTACGCCGCACTTTAATGCTTCAGGTCTTTTAAACAAGGCTCTCTTTTTATGGGCCAGGTCTGTGGTCTGTGCCTCGGAGGATATCGCGCATAGCGTGGAAGTCGAAGCCGAACTCGACAAGGTCAAGGTGATTGCCAACAGTATCGTGGCCGGCAAACCCGATCAGCGCAAGGTGGCGGAAATACGCTCCGCTTACGGTAACCGTTTTATCGTAGGTGAGGTCGCTTCCTTTTCCAACCGCAAGTTCGGTCAGGCGACACTCATTGAGTCTGTCCGTATCCTAAAGACACCCATCCCCTCCATCGTGGCTTTCTTTATCGGCGACGGCGATCCCCGCGTTCTCGCCGAGCATGCTTCAGGCATGAGCAATGTTAAGTTTCTGAAGCTCCGCTATTCCACCCTGCGCGAACAGATCGCTGCCCTGGACGTTTTTGTGATGCCCGTCAATGAGGGTTCCGAGGAGGAGCTGATGCTCATCCTCGATGCCATGGATTTAGGAGTCCCCGTGGTTACGACCGACTTTGCGGGCGTAAAGACCCATGTCAGGGACGGGGTTTCGGGACTTATCGTTCCTAAAAACGATCCCAAAGCTCTGGCCGCGGCTATCTTAAGTCTTAGAGATAACCCCTCGCTAAGGGATAGACTTATTGCTAATGGCCGTGATGAAGCCTTAAAATCCTCGCCTGAAATCATGGCCATGCAGTATTACGATCTTTACCGTACTCTTTTGCCTGACAATCCTGCCTAAAGTCTTTCTTTATGGAACAAATGCAGATTGCAAATTGCGTTACCTGTATCCCGGCTCCCTCTGCGACTACTGCTGATACCCGAGCTTCGCGGCAGTCTGTCCCTTAGTCCTGTTACTGGTATACCAGGTATATAACGGATTTTACGCGTATTTTACCTTCAGAAGAGTGCGCGGTCGTCTCCCCGCCGGAGACCGGACCCCAATGATAGAAATCTTTCATAGTTTATAAAACCTTTCCGTAAGCGGTTACGGAGTTGCGTGGCGACTTTGTCCTATACTTAAGAATCAAGGGAGAAGCGCTTAAATGCGGGATTTTAAGCTGTTCACACTTCTTAAAAAATAATGACTGCAATTTACAGTTGCGTGAAGCGTGTCACAGGATTTTTGATGGCAATTTAGCAAAATACGCCTAACCTTAATGAAGGTTATCTATCATTTATTATTAGAGGTTGCACATGTATAAACTTGCCGACGGCATCAGCAAGGTACTTGAGGTGATCGTGGTTATCGTGCTCGCCATCATGTCCGTGCTGGTCATAGTGAACGTCGCGATGCGTTTCCTGCTCGACTCTGGTATCGTGGTTTCCGAAGAGCTGTCACGTTACCTGTTTGTGTGGGTGGTCTTTATAGGCGCTATCGTCGCCATGCACCGCAACGCACACATTCACGTGTTTTTTATCCGCGATGCTCTGCCCGCCCCTGTGGCTAAAGCTATTAAGATCCTCGTTGATCTGGGTATGCTCTACTGCTGCTATCTGCTCACCACCGGATCTTTAGAGGTCGCCGAGATGAACATGATGGACCGTTCTCCGGTCGCGGGAGTTCCCATGGGTCTCGTGTTCTACGCGGCCACGGTGGGCGCTGTAGGCATGGGTTTCATGCTCATTGTCCGTATCATCTCTTATTTCGCTCCCTCCAAGGATCAGGATAAGGCATAAGGAGAAAACCCATGGAAGTCGCTGCTTTCTTAATCGTTCTTCTCGCGAGCGTGGCTTTAGGCGTACCGATTGCCTTTGCTCTGCTGTTCTGTTCCGTGGCACTGATGTTTGTCATGGACATGTTCGACCCCATGATTATCGCCCAGTCGATCGTCAATGGTGCCGATAACTTCACCTTACTGGCCATCCCGTTCTTCGTCTTCGCCGGCGAAATCATGAACGTGGGCGGTCTGGCCAAGCGCCTTATTGACCTGCCCATGAAGCTCGTCGGTCACAAGGCGGGCGGTTTAGGCTACGTGGTGGTGATCGCTGCCGTGATCATGGCTTCCCTCTCGGGCTCTCCGGCTGCCGATACCGCTGCTATCGCCGCCATCATGTTCCCGATGATGATGTCAGCCAAGTATGACGGTCCGAGCTCAGCCGGTCTTATCGCTGCCGGCGGTATTATTGCCCCCATCATCCCGCCGTCGATCCCCTTCATCGTGATCGCCGTGACCGCGGGTATCTCCATTTCCAAGCTTTTCATGGCCGGTATCGTTCCCGGTATCCTGATGGGCGTGGTTCTGTGTGTTGTGTGGGCCTTAAGATCCCGTCATCTGCCCAAGAGCGATAAAGCGACCGGTAAAGAGGTGTGGCAGGCCTTCAAGGCTTCGATCTGGGCGCTAATGCTTCCCGTCATCGTGATCGGCGGTTTCAAGACCGGTGTCTTCACCCCGACTGAGGCCGGTGCCGTAGCGTCGGTGTATGCGCTCTTTGTGTCTATCTGCGTCTACCGCGAGCTGTCCTTTAAGGCTATTTACGAGTCGCTGCTGAACACTGCCATTACCACGGCCGTGATCATGCTCATGGTGGCCTCCGCTCAGGTGTCCGCCTACCTCATGACCATCGCCGATCTGCCGATGCTGGTGGCCGATCTGCTCCATCCGCTCGTGGATTCGCCCAAGCTCTTAATGTTCTTAATCCTCATCGTGCTGTTACTCTTTGGCATGGTGTTAGACCTTATCCCGATCGTGCTCATCCTGGTGCCGGTGTTATTGCCGCTTATCCGCCAGGCAGGTATCGACGAGACCTACTTCTGCTTCATGTTCATCTTCTGCTGCGCCGTGGGCTTAATCACCCCGCCGGTGGGCAACGTGCTGAACGTGGTCTCCTCGGTCACCAAGGTGCCCTTCGAGAGATGCGTCCTGGGTATCGCGCCTTATGCCGGTGCCTTAATCCTCTTTATGTTCGTGATGCTGATCTTCCCTGAGATCGTCATCGTGCCCATGGAATGGTTTACTAACTAACTTTACTTAAGGAGTCATTAATTATGAAGAAGTTGTTAGCCGTCTGCGCAGCCGCCGTTTTAGCTGCCACCGTCTGTGCCCAGGCTGAGGCCAAGACCGTATTACGTTTTGGTACCGACATCGGCCGTGCCGACACTCAGGCTCAGGGTGCGGAGCACTTCATCAAGCTCGTCGATGAGAAGACCAACGGCGAGATTGAGATCCGCTTCTACCCTGACAGCACCTTAGGTTCCACTCAGAACCTCGTGTCCCAGGCCCGCTCCGGTCAGCTCGACATCGCCATGGTCGGCGGTTCCTACATGAACGGCCTGTCCCCGAAGTTCGCCGTGCTGGATCTTCCCTTCATCTTCAAGGACAGAGAGCACGCCTACCGCTGCCTTGACGGCGACATCGGCGCTGATCTGTGGAAGACCGTCGAGCCTGCAGGTCTCAAGGGCTTAGCCTTCTTCGAGAACGGCTTCCGTAACATCACCAATAACCGCAAGCCCATCGTCAACCCCGAGGACGTGGCCGGTCTTAAGATCCGCGTGCCCTCGAGCAACATGTTAGTAGCCTGCTTCGAGGCCTTAGGTGCCACCCCCGTCCCGATGGCTGTGGGCGAGCTCTACACCGCCATGGAGACCGGCGCTATTGAGGCTCAGGATCACCCGATGCCCGCTCTGTTCTCCGGCAAGTTCTATGAGGTGCAGAAGTATCTGTCCATGACCCGTCACGCCTACACCGCCGTGGCCGTGGTGATGAACCACAAGAAGTTCGACAAGCTCACTCCCGAGCAGCAGCAGATCCTGCTGGACTGCGCTCACGAGGCTGCCAACTTCCAGCGTGACCTCAACGCCAAGAGCGAGAAGGATATGATCGCCGAGATGGAGAAGACCGGCCTTAAGGTCAACTACGACGTCAATGCTGACGCCTTCGTGGAAGCCACCAAGGGCGTGCGTGACATTTACATCAAGGACAACGGTGACGAGTTCGTGAAGAGAATCGACGCTCTGCGTGACGCTAAGTAATTCTCTTAAAACCGATATCCTTTAAAAAAGACCGAATATGACAGAGCCTCGCCGCAGTTTGCGGACGGGGCTTTTTTGAAAGTTTTTTATGTAACTGAGGAATTGTGCAATGAAGCCCTATATCCTGCGTAACGTTAAATTAGACCCCCGCGTTGAGGCCTTTGCCTCTGAGTACTACACCATCATCGAGGTCTCCGAGCTCAATGACGAGAACGCCAAAGACATCGACGTTCTGCTCACTAACGGCACCGGCAAGGCTCCCAAGGAGCTCCTTGACCGTTTACCCTCTTTAAAGCTCATTGACGACTTTGGCGTGGGTTTTGACGGCGTGGATATCGAGGAGTGCAAGCGCCGCGGTATTGCTGTCTGCACGACTCCCGGCGTCTTAACCGAGGACGTGGCCGATCTGGCGTTGTCGCTGTTAATGGCCAGCTCCCGCCGTGTCTGTGCCGCCTCCCGTTTTGTCAATGCCGGCAGCTGGCAGCCCGGGAAGAAATTTGGTCTTGCCCACCAGGTTTCCGGTAAGAAGGTCGGTATTGTAGGCTTAGGCCGGATCGGACGTGCCGTAGCGCAGCGCTGCGCGGGTTTTGACATGCAGATCTGCTACTTTGACGGTTATGTCACAGAGCCCAAGTACCAGAAGTTTGAAAGCTTAGTCGAGCTGGCCCGGGAGGTCGATTTCCTCGTGATCTGCGCTGCCGCCACCGCCGCCAACCGCGCACTCATTTCCGAGGAAGTGATGCGCGCCTTAGGCCCCGAGGGCACTTTAGTCAACGTTGCCCGCGGCTCCCTGGTCGATGAGAAGGCCATGACGAAGTTAATCGAGGAAGGCTCCCTGGGCTCCGTCGCTCTCGATGTCTTTGAGGCTGAACCCCACGTCCCCGAGAGTCTCTTAGGACGTGACAATGTCATCTTCACCCCGCATATCGCCTCGGCCACCGTCGAGACCCGCCAGAAGATGGCCGAGATCGTCATCGGCAATCTCAAGGCTTACCGTGAGGGCACTCCCTTACTGACCCCGCTTTTTAAGTAAATCTCAGGACTCCTTAATTTTCTTTTTAAGATAAGGCCACGCCTCAGAACGTGGCTTTTCTGTTTCTTGGGGCGTTCTTTGATAGTCCCGGGCTTTTTTAGCTCTTTGAGAGCATAGCGCTCCTGTTCTGTAAGTACAGAGTATTGTAAAAGTTATGACTGCCTGAGGTGTGCTGTCTGTGGGGCATCTTCATATATTTAAAGACGCTTTGCCCTCATTACAGTCAATTTGACTGTTTCGTTGAGTATGTTTCGCAACTGACTTGCGATAGGGAAGGCTTTTCGCTTTAATGGCCTGCACAGAATGTTTTGTGAGATGCCTATGAAGACACGCAATACCATTCAGTGTTTCGTAATCCTGGAGGTGGTCCGCGGCATGCAGGGCCACGCCACTGCCGAAGAGATTTTTGCCATGGTTGAGCGGGTTAATCCCCGTATCAGCCGTGCCACCGTCTACAGAAATCTCAACAGGCTGTCCGAGAACGGTCTCATCCGCCGGATCGGGGTACCGGGGGCGGCAGATCGCTTTGAGCGCGAGCTTAACCCGCACTACCACGTGAAATGCGTACGCTGCGGCCGGATCTCCGACGTGGATCTGCCCTATGCGGATCACCTCGAGGATAAGGTTCAGGATAAGCATGGCTATATCCTCACGGGTCATGACATCGTCTTTAGCGGTATCTGTCCTGACTGTCAGCGGGCCATGACTGAAGAAGAGCAGGAGGGGGCGCCGGCTGAGTCGGAGGCGGGATGTGTGCTGTGATCTTAGTAAGCGAGGACCACGGTAAGAGATAGCCCCTTTAGGCATGGCGGATGCTTCAGCGGTAAGGGAGCAGTACTTAAGTAAGCGCAGCGTTATCATCGGTGCCCCTGATAGGGTTTGACTTAGCGAGGCTTAAGATGTTACCGGTAACAGTTAAGCCGCCTGCAGACGGGCTTACGGGGGCGGTGTGAGCTGTGGACAGGGGAATAGCTATACCTTTGAGCAGGGGCTGAAAAAATAACTGATCCTTCCATCTCCTGGAAAGGTCGTCGTGTAGATTAGTGAAGGCTACACTGAAGCTGTGACGGGGACAGAGAAAGCGCACTTTAGATTTTGATGCTCTCCTGTCACAATGCTATGATTTTGCATCAGCCTGGAAAAACGTGGGTACTTTCATGAACGAGAACAAGATCATCGACAGTCTGGTTACCCTGAGCAGGGAAATGCAGGAACACTGGGAGCCGGAGACCCTTTTCCGCACCGTGATGAAATGTTACGGCACGGCCAATACCTCTATTGAAAGAGCGCTTAAGAACGATCGCGCCATCAATATGGCTTCCGAGACGATGGATGAAAGCATGCTGCGTCCTGACGTCATGATCCCCAACCGCGTTTACTTCCGTTTCTTAAAGCACGACGAGGATGTACGTGAAGCCTTAGATACGGTTATCGCGCTGCCTGAGTTTAAGCACCCTAAAGCCCATTTACAGTTTGCCCTTTGCGCAGGACCCTCGCTTATCTCGGTGTATGACGCCGTCACCGAGGGCGTGGATACCTTTAAGTTAGAGGATCTCGCCTCGCATTACGCCATTTTCCTGCCCTTAACCGGCACCTATCAGCGGCCCTTAGTTAAGGAAGGGGCTGAGGCCGATGCCCGCGCCTGTGGCAAGCTAACCCAGCTCCTCGATGATCTGGCCCGCGCCAATCACATTGATGACGTGCACCGGCATGCTCTCAATGACTTTATTCGCCGTGTTCTTTTCTGCCTCTTTGCCGAGGATACGGGTATTTTTGAGGAAAACCAGTTTACGCAGGCCTTTTCCAGACTTACCGACAAGCAGGGTTCCAATGCCCGGCAGTTCTTTACGGATCTTTTTGAGGTTCTGGATACTCCTCAGGGTATGCGCGACAGGATGGGCCGCGTCATTCCTGCAGAGATCCTCGCCTTTCCCTACGTTAACGGCGGCCTTTTCCGCTATGAGGACGAGACTTTTGTCCCGGAGTTCAATATCGCCACGCGCAGTCAGCTTTTAGACAGCGGCCGTCTGCAGTGGCATGAGATCTCACCGGCCATTTTCGGCTCCATGTTCCAGAGCGCGCTTGATCCGGCGCACCGCCGCGAAATGGGCGCGCATTACACCAGTGAGGAAAACATCCTCAAGATTATCAATCCGCTCTTTATGGACGATCTCCGTGAGGAGTTCCAGAAGATCAGGGAAATGCCGGATAACAACAGCCGTGATGCCCGCAGACGCCGTGATGCCCTCATGGCACTGCAGGATAAGATGGCATCCCTTAAGTTCCTTGACCCGGCCTGCGGCTGCGGCAACTTCCTCATTATCGCCTACCGCGAGTTACGCCGCCTTGAAAACGAGCTCTTAGAGGAACTCTTTCCCAGGGGCTCTGATGCATTCATTGATGTGTCCACCGCGATTAAGGTGCAGGTGGATCAGTTCTTCGGCATTGAGATTGAGGACTGGCCTGCGGAGATTGCCCATCTTTCGATGTGGCTCATGATGCATGCTCTCAATAAGGAAACAGGAGAGAAGTTAGGCCATAGCATCCCTTCCATCCCCTTAAAGAGATCTGCCAACATCGTCTGTGCCAATGCCCTGACCACGGACTGGAATGAGGTGCTCAAAGCCTCGGAGTGTTCGTATGTGCTAGGGAATCCTCCCTTTGGAGGAGCTTTAACCGTTAAGAAAGAGCAAAAAGAGTGGTTAAGAGGCTGCTATCCACCCAAATATAAGATCGACCGCGCTGATTACTGTACGGCATGGTACGTGAAAACGGCTGACTATATGGAGGACAATAAGCTTATTCATGCCGGTCTTGTCGCCACGAACTCGATCTGCCAGGGTCAGCAGGTGGATACCCTGTGGTCACTGCTTTTTAAAAAAGGAATACAGATTAACTTTGCCTACCCTTCCTTTGCCTGGGATAACAGCGGTAAAGGAGGCGCTACGGTTACATGTGTCATTATCGGGTTCTCATATTTTTCAAAGCCAGCCAGATATCTCTATCAGCAAATTGATCATGTGTTTAAAAAGGAACGGGTACTGAATATCTCCCCGTACCTTACAGACTCGGCTTCTTCAGTTATTGTAAGGAGATCTAATACTCCGCTAGCTGCTAAATTAAATTTAACTTTCGGTAATATGCCAGCAGACGGGGGAACTCTTCTGTTAGATGCAACCAGTGCAGGAGAGTTCATGGATAAATATCCTGAGTGCAGAGCGTTCCTTAAATGTTTTATAGGCAGCGAAGAACTTATTAACGGCACATTCAGGTATTGCTGGTGGTTAAATGAAGAAAACAGAGAGGTATGGAAAAATATCTCTGTTATTATGCAACAGGTTGAAGCGTGCAGAAAGTATCGTGAGTCTGCGGTGAAAACCGGAGATGCCTATAAGTTGCGATTAACGCCGTGGTCTTTCAGAGAACAGAAAAATCCACCAACCGCTCTTGTCATTCCCGCAGTCAGCTCCGAACGCCGTCCCTATATCCCGATGGATATGATTGATGATAAAACCATTGTGAGCAATGCTGCTTTTCTCCTTGCCAACGCCTCCCACTATGATTTCGGTATTCTCACTTCACGCATGCATGCCTGCTGGATGCGTCTTACGGCAGGGAGATTGGAGTCACGCTACCGCTATTCACGCGATCTAACCTATAACACCTTCATCTGGCCAGAGGCTACGGATGAGGACAGAGAGCGGATCACGAAGCTTGCCCAGGAGATCCTTCTGGTGCGGGCTGATTACTACGATAAAAACCTTGCCTTCCTCTACAACCCCGACACCATGCCGCCGGAGCTTAAGGAGGCGCATGCGGCTCTTGACCGCGCCGTGGAGGCGCTGTACCGTCCCGAGCCCTTTAAGGATGATGAGGAGCGTACCGCCTTCATGCTTGATCTCTACGCTAAAGCCATCGCCAGGAAAGAGGAAACTGCCAAATGACCGTGACTGCCCGTGAGACCTTACTGCACGTTAACTATCGGCACAGCGGGAAAAGCGTTGCCGCAGCCAATAACATGGGCATGCGTGAAATGCAGGCGCGGGCCTTTGAAAAGCGCGCTGCACAGTATCTTCTGATCAAGGCCCCGCCGGCCTGCGGAAAGTCACGCGCGCTGATGTTTCTTGCCCTTGATAAGGTGCTTCATCAGGGGATAGAGAAGGTCATCGTGGCGGTGCCGCAGATGGCCATCGGATCGAGTTTCAGAAATACTGATCTCATGAGTTCGGGCTTCTTTGCCAACTGGGAAATTGAGGATAAGTACAATCTGTGCGGGGCGGATTCCGTGACCAGCAAGTCTGAGACAGTGCTGGAGTTTTTAAACGATCCCGATGCTCACTACCTTGTCTGTGCGCACCCGACGCTGATTTACTTCTACGATAAGCTTGCTGACAAGACAGCTCTCAATAAGACTCTCGTGGCAGTGGATGAATTTCATCATGTCTCAGCCTCTGAGGATAACCGTTTAGGCGGTGTGATCCATTCGCTCATTACCGATACGACAGCGCATATCGTGGCGATGACCGGTTCCTACTTCCGCGGCGATCAGGTACCGGTGCTTGATCCCAAAGATGAGGCTAAGTTTGAAAAGGTCACCTACACGTATTACGAGCAGCTCAACGGTTATAAGTACCTTAAGGATCTGAGCATTGACTATGCCTTCTATGACGGGGTGTGGACGGATGCGGTGGGTGAGATCCTCGATACTCACAAGAAGACCATCATTCATATCCCGAGTGTCAACTCGCGTGAGTCCACTAAGGATAAGTACAACGAGGTAGGAGCAATTCTCGATATCATCGGCAGGACCGAGAGTTTCAACCCCGAGACGGGGATCTACAGTATAAAGACCGCTGACGGCAGGAGTCTGCGGGTTGCCGATCTGGTGTCGGATAATGTCATGGGGCAGCAGTCACGGACGCTTGACTATCTGCGTAAGATCACGAAAAAAGAGGATGTGGACATCATCATCGCTCTGGGTATGGCCAAGGAAGGCTTTGACTGGCCGTGGTGTGAGTACGCCCTTACCGTGGGTTACCGTAACTCGCTTACCGAGGTGGTGCAGATTATCGGCAGAGCTACGCGAGATGCTCCCGGTAAAACCCATGCACAGTTTACGAACCTCATTACCAAACCGGAGGCACTGCAGGAGGATGTGGAACACGCCGTTAACAGCCTCTTAAAGGCCATTACGCTCTCGCTTCTCATGGAGCAGGTGTTAGCGCCCAATGTGCATTTCCGTACCCGCAGTGACGGATGGCAGGAAAAGCCTCCGCAGCCTAATGGCGGTGACGGGGTCTCCATTGACATTGAAGACGGGGAAAACCCGCTCTCCGGGGAGGCCAAGGAGATCCTCAGAAATAACGTGCCCGATATCATTGAGAAGCTCTTTACCTCCTCGGAAGAGGTGAAGAAGGCAATTCTGCTGCCCACGGAAGATATGGGCAAGGTGATTGCCAACGCGGAGCTGCCGCGCATTATTGCGGAAATGTATCCGGAAACGGATCTGACGCCTGAAGAAATTGAAACCATTGCCAAAGCCGTCTATACCGCATTGCATATCAATATTAACGGTCAGGGAGGCCATGGTGGTATGGGCGGCGGGAATAATCCTCCTGAAGGCGGTGGAAAGCAGGGGAATCCCGAGGTGGAAGTGACTCAGGACAACAGTGCGCTTCTCAATGTGGACGGCAAGTTCCTCAATCTTGAAGATCTCGACTTAAATCTCATCCTGCAGGTCAATCCCTTCAAGGGTGCCTATGAGTTTGTTTCGCGCAATATTGACGCTCCGACCTTAAAGGCCATCCAGGATACAGTGGTAGCCCGCCGCTCTAAGGTCTCGCAGGAAGAGGCCATGTTAATGTGGCCGCACATCAAGGATTTCAAACGTCAGTACGGACGTGATCCTAATCCTCTCGCCTCCAACGACTATGAACGGCGTTTAGGCGAAGTACTCGCTTACATCCGCCGTAAGAAGGCCGAAGCGCTGGGAGGTCAGAGGTGATCTTAACCACCGGTCAGGGCCGGAAGAAGCTCCGCTCTTTGGACGAGCTTTTCGCGGATGACGATCTCGGGCTTCTCGATAACGTCGAGGCTAAAAAGCCCTCCCTGTCTCAGGACGATAAGGACAGGCATGCCCTGGAGCCCATCCTCAGTTTTGTGAGGGAGCATAAGCGCCTGCCTGGTAAGGATGGGGCTTTTGACGAGGCAGTGCTTGCGCGTCAGTTTTCCTCCATGCAGAAGCGCAATCCCGAGCAGGCCCGGCTCATTGAAGGGATCCTCGCGCAGGAGAAAGGAGAGCGCAAGTTCACGCCGTATCAGCCTGGGGTTAAGCGTACGACGGGAACTGGGTCCGGGCAAGGCAAGCCGGTTACGCCGAAGGTAGAGATAGCGCAGCCCGTCGCAGTTGAAACGCCTGGGAGGGGGGCTGAGGGCATAGTCGTTGAAGAACCTAAGCAATCAGTGGTGCCCGGGGAGAGTAAGCTTTTTCAAAGCCTTGAGGACATCTTTGAGGATGACGATGACTTAGGGCTTTTAGAGGGGGTAGAACAGATCCGTGATTTACCGCACGAGACTTATACCCCCAAGAAAACCTTCAAGAGTGAGGAGTCCGCAGCCCGTGCTGAGCGCTGCAGGGATTTTGAGCTTTACGCTGCGTTTTTTAACGATGTTAAAGTGCTTTTACGGCAGGAGGCTTTAGCTTTAAGACCCTTTAAAGGTTATGAACACGACCCAGAACCTGGCAGATTGTTCATTGTCAATGGACTTTATGCCATGGTGAGTTTCGCAGATAAAGAAAATGTTGTGCAGCGCTCACACCGGAAGGAATACCGCATCAGGGTGATCCTTTCCAACGAAACCGAAGTAAGCCCCTTTGTAAACTCATTCTACGAAAGACTGAATGATGATACAGAGTCACGCGAGATAGTAGCAATAAACGCAGAGGGTGAGGAGTTCTGTAAAAATCTTAGGGAGAGTCTGGAGAAAATCAATGCCCTGAAGAACGATCCCGCAGCATCAAATAAGCAGAATCTTATTTCCGGTCATCTTTACATTCTCAAGTCCTTAAGCAGAAACCCTGAGATCCTGCGCTTTAAGCAGTCGAGCGAGCTTATCAAGATCGGTTTCTGTACGACTTCTGTGGAAACGCGGATCGCCAATGCCGAGCATGAGCCCACGTATCTCTGCGCACCGGTACAGATTGTGCGCGACTACACCTGTAAGGGGATCGATCCTCATCAGTTTGAAAAGCTCGTGCACGCGCTGCTCTGCGATCACCGCCTCAACGTCACCGTCACGGACGAAAAAGGCAAGAGCTATCAGCCCCGCGAGTGGTTTACCGTGAGCGTGAAGACGGCCTGTGAGCTCGTGGACCGTATCCTTGATAACACCATTATGCAGTACCGTGTGGATCCGCTTGAGGGGCGCCTGATTAAGGTGAAGTAGGGACGGTGCGTTGAGGAACCGTGCCCCAGGAGGCTCTTCCTGAGGTCTGCCGGGGAATTTTTGTGCTTTACGTAAAAAACTCTTGCCAAAGTAAAATTTATGGCTATAATGTGCACCGCTGTGTGACGAAAGGCACACTAGATTTAACTTAGCACGCACCCATAGCTCAGCTGGATAGAGTAATCGGCTACGAACCGATCGGTCGGGAGTTCGAATCTCTCTGGGTGCGCCACCTAAAGCTAAGTAAAGTCTTACGCAGACAAAAGTTTAGTGTCACGTTACATTGTCTATGTGGTACGCACCCATAGCTCAGCTGGATAGAGTAATCGGCTACGAACCGATCGGTCGGGAGTTCGAATCTCTCTGGGTGCGCCACTTCCTCTGATTTCCCTTTAACGCTTCATCAAAACTCGGAACCTGTAGCAGGGTTTTCGTGGGTTTAGCATCTTTCACCTTACGGTGCCATAGCCTCATGCAAGGCGATGGAGGGATGAGAAGGGCTGTGACTGCCACATGTTCTGTCTGAAAAGTTAATGTTTTTAATTACGGGCAGCCCTTAAAAAACTGCATAGCGCACCGTACGGCCATGCCAGATGGCATCAGGTTCTAAAACAGGTTTGCGTATGCTTTAAAGTGTGGTACTGTTCCACGTCTGTGCTACACTTTTTTTCACGCCGGGGAGTCAGAGCAGAATGCACGTAACCCTTTACTATCTCTATCACAGCGGCTTTGCGCTGTGCTTTGATGACTGCACGGTGGTATGTGACTATTTTGAGGATAGCCGCGGGCAGGAAGAGGGGATCTTTCACGACGCGATCCTTAAGCGTCCGGTACCGCTGTACGTTCTTGCGACTCACTTTCATCCCGATCATTTCTCTGGGGCGATCTTCAGCTTCCTGAAGGAACAGCCGGATACGCATTACCTGCTCTCCCGCGACATCTACAAGCGGCGCAGGAATCTGCTGCCGGCCGTAGCCTCCGCACAGATCGCTTTCTTAAAGGAGGGGGAGAGTCTGGATACGCCTTACTTTAAGGTTAAAGCTTTTGGCTCCACGGACAGCGGCGTGTCGTTTTTGCTGCAGAAGGACGGACACAGCTTTTTTCATGCAGGCGATCTCAACAACTGGTACTGGTCTGAACAGGACAACACTCATGACGCTAAGGGCTGTGCCGGGAAAACTCTGAGTTTTGAGGATGCGGCGTACTGCAGGACGATGGAAGAAAAGTTTCTTACTATCGTGCACGCCATTAAGGCTGAAGCTCACGGGCTGGATGTCGTCTGTTTCCCTGTTGACCCCCGTCTGGGAGGTGAATTTCTGCGCGGGCCTACGCAGTTCGTGGGCATGATCCCCTGTACGTATTTCGTGCCGATGCACTTTAGAGACTTATATGGAACGGCCACTCCCTTTAAGGGCATAGCCGAAAGCACGGGAGCTCGCTTTGTAGATATACAGAGCCGCGGACAGGCCTTTGAGCTGGATTTGGGTTAGGGAGAACGGCCCGCTCAGCGGGGACTTTTTGTCAGGTTCCCGGCATGCATCTTATGTAATGAGACTGCGCGGCGCCGCTTTTTAACTGAGAGCCGCGAAATTCTCCCTGCGTGAGCGCGGGACAGTGCATGCCGCCGTCGAAGGTTTTGCCTCAGGAAATGCCTTGGTTACCCGCCTCTGAATAACCTATGCAAAAGGCTCAAGCTCCTTAAAGAACACTCCCTTTAAGTCCTTGGCGGAGGTAAGCGGGGTTACGCCACGGGGAACCGGCCAGGCAATGTTAAGCTCAGGATCATCAAAGCGCAGGGTGTGCTCACTTTCAGGGTGGTAATAACCGGTGCAGTGATAGATGAAGTGGGCACACTGGCCCGTGACGTAAAAGCCGTGACCGAAGCCCTCGG
This sequence comes from Candidatus Avisuccinivibrio pullicola, assembly GCA_018713485.1. Taxonomy (GTDB): domain Bacteria; phylum Pseudomonadota; class Gammaproteobacteria; order Enterobacterales; family Succinivibrionaceae; genus Avisuccinivibrio_A; species Avisuccinivibrio_A pullicola. The sequence goes on along the minus strand of DVOQ01000095.1, from coordinate 2,300 downwards.
GGATCCACAGCTGACGGCAGTTATCCTCAGAGAGATAAGCGCCATACCATTTGCCGAAAGTGGGGGAGGATCTGCGCAGATCGACGGCGACGTCAAAGACCTCGCCCCTGGAGACACGCACTAGTTTTCCCTGTGGATGAGGGTTCTGAAAGTGGATGCCGCGCAGGATGTTGCCTTCGGAAAAGGATTCGTTGACCTGAACGAAGGATAAGTCGCGGCCTGTCGCTTCCCTGAAGACGGACTCACGGAAGACCTCGGAAAACCAGCCGCGCGCGTCGCCAAAGCGTTTGACGGTGATGAGATAGACATCCTTTAAGGGGGTAGCGGTGATTTCCATTAGAGTTCTCCGTGGGCCAGATCGATGAGGTACTGACCGTAAAGGTTTTTGGAAAGGGGCGCGGCGAGGGCTAAGAGCTCGTCCCTGCCAATCCAGCCCTGATTAAAGGCGATTTCCTCAGGACAGCCGATCTTGAGGCCCTGACGGTTTTCGATAATGCGCACGAAATCGGAAGCATCAAGCAGGGAGTCGGGGGTGCCGGTATCCAGCCACGCGGTGCCGCGGCTTAAGATGTGCACCTTAAGCTCGCCGCGCTTGAGGTAAATCATGTTGAGATCGGTGATCTCCAGTTCTCCGCGGGCGGAGGGTTTTAAAGTGCGGGCGTACTCAGCGGCATGACCGTCGTAATGGTAGATACCGGTTACGGCATACTTGGATTTGGGGACGCGGGGTTTCTCCTCAATGGAGATGGCGCGCAGACTGTCATCAAACTCGACGACGCCGTAACGCTCGGGATCCGTGACGGGATAGGCAAAGACGGTAGCTCCGGTGGCGCTTTCGTCAAGGTTTCTCAGAATCCGGTTTAAATCGGGAGAGACAAAGAGATTGTCACCTAAAATCATGACCGCGGGGCGGCCCTTAGTGAAAGGTTCGGCAATCAGGAGCGCCTGGGCTAAGCCGTCGGGATGCTCCTGCAGGGCATAGTCAAAGTGCACACCCCACTGTGAGCCGTCCTTTAACAGACGCTGATAGAGGGGTAGCTCGGCGGGACCTGAGATGATGAGGATGTCACGGATCCCCGCGCCCATCAGCGTGGAGATGGGGTAGTAAATCATGGGCTTGTCGTAAACGGGCAGGAGCTGTTTGTTGACCGAAAGAGTCATGGGGAAAAGCCGGCTGCCGGTGCCGCCTGCGAGTATGATGCCTTGCATGGGACTTCCTTTTTAGGGCCGTTAGTGGTGCCGTTAGTGATATAGTATACGACCCCCGCTCCCCCTTTTCCGGGGTGCAGTGAGCAAATGTGAAGCGCTCTCAGGGCAGGCCCTTTATTAAAGCAGGACGGAGGCAGTGGCATGGCCGATAACGCAGCGAAGATCGGAGCTGAAATTATCAAGGATCCGCCCAAGGATCTGGACGCGGAACGCAATTTTTTAGGTGCCATCATCAATGACGGCACGCTGCTCTCCCGTGTCAACGATGAAATGGGAACCTTAAGCGAGGAAGACTTTGCCTCGCAGAAAAACCGGATCATCTTTAATGCCATCCTGCAGCGGGCGACCTCGTCGGATGATTTTAATATCACGGTAGTAGCCGATTTTTTAGAGACCCACGGCAATCTGGAAAAAGCCGGAGGCAGGGCTTATCTGTCGGATTTAGCGGCCGTGACCTCGCCCACCTCGGCGGTGGTGGAATACGCCCGCATTATCCGTGATAAGGCCCGCCGCCGCCGTCTTATCGCCGTGGCCGAGTATATCGAGAAGATTGCCTACAGCCCCGAAGGGCGATCCGTCGATGAGATTTATGATGACGCGCAGGACAAGATCTTCAAGCTCTCGGAGGATAACGCGCATACCGATGAAGGCCCGCGTCCTGCCATTACGGTGGCAGCCGAGATCCTGGACAAGATCCGTACCGAGGCGGCCTTAGGTAACCGCATGACGGGCGTGCCGACGGGCTTTAGCGAGCTCGATCAGCTGACCTCTGGTCTGCAGCCCGGCAGCCTCGACATCGTTGCCGCACGCCCCGGTATCGGTAAGACCTCCTTTGCCATGAACATCGTTACCAATATCGCGATGAATTCGGACGTGCATAAACCCGCTCTCGTGTTCTCCCTCGAAATGCCGGCATCGCAGATCGTGCTACGTATGCTTTCCTCCTTCGGGCGTGTGAGCATGAAGGATTTAACCGAGGGCCGCGTGCTGCCGCAGCAGTGGCATGACATCATCAACAAGGTTTCCCTGTTAGCCGAGGAAATTCCTGGCAGCGGCGGAGAGAAGCGCAACAAGCTCTACATCGATGACTC
>DVOQ01000002.1 GCA_018713485.1 Candidatus Avisuccinivibrio pullicola | reverse complement strand
ATCCTGCTGATAATTATTTCCTGAACAAAACCCGTATTCTATTTTACTATATCCATTGTTTTTATCGACCGCTGGCCATTCATCTCCACCTTACAGAAGGTGGAGACTTCCGGCCAAAAATTGTTAAACATTATAGGCAGAGGTGCTGATTGGTAAAATCAAGAATTTATAGAACGCTCGTATTCCTCCCGCAACTGAAGCTTGCGGGTTTTCTGCGAGCGTTCATATAAATCTCCCGCTGATAATTTTGCTAAGTTTGGTCTTCCTCTCCTGACTTACGGTACTCGAGCCTGACAGGCTCCTGCTTTAAGGCCTTTTCGTAGTAGAGGGCGGCCTTATCGTAGAGACGCTGCGAGGAGAAGATGGTGGCGAGCTTTAAGCAGATATCGCGGCTTTGCGAGAGCTCGTAGGCCTTCTCGTAATGGGCCTGAGCATCCTTGAGCTGCCCTTCGTGCAGTTCGAGATTGCCGATGGCCTTTAAGAGCGGCACGTTGACCTGGGAGGCGATGAGATTGCCGGAGGCCTGTTTCTTTAAGAGACGCAGGACATCGGGGATGGAGATCTCCCACGTGGCGATATTCTCCAGGACCTCGGGATCAGGATTGCTCTTTAAGAGATCGAGGCAGATCTTGCGGGCGTGGCTGACGTCGCCTAAGAGCATCATCTTATTGACCACGGGACCGACCACGGAGGGATTACGGCGCTCGTCGCGGGTCAGCGAGCCATAGAGGCGGGAAAGCTCGGAGGCCGTGGCGGCGTTCTGCAGCTTTTCCTCAATATAGGTCATGTTGATATGCCGGGCCTCGTCTTTGGAGATGATCTTCTGACGCAGTAACTGCGGAACCATCTTCTGCATGGCGGCGTAATCGCGCTCGTTACGGTGGCATTCGTAGAGGAGCTCGGTGACGGTGCGGGAGCTGACGTTCTTCTTCAGATCGGAGAGGATCTCGGAGGCGGCCTGGGAGTTGCCTAAGCGCAGGTTAAGACGGGCACGGACCACCGCAGAGGCCACGAGGGCGTGGCGGCCGTATTTCCCAGCCTCGTCGAGGACGGTACGGGTGATGTCGTACTGACCTAAGGCGAAAGCGGATTTGGCGGCGATAAAGAGGGTACCGACCGAAGCCTGACCGTTCGCGCGCAGACGTTTCGTGATAGCGAGGGCGCGCTCGAAATCCCCTTCCTCAAAGGCCATGACCGCCTCGGAGGCGAGGGAGAGGGCTTTCTTATTGCCGTGACGGTGCATGAAGGCGCGGGAGAGCCCCGGGATATGGAGCACCCAGCCCAGGAAACGCAGCACCAGCCAGATAACGGCAAAGGCGATGACAAGGAGGATCACCGCGGTGGTGAGAGAGGTCTCGATGACGTAATCACCGGCGGCGATATGCACGAGGCCCTGAGTGTCCGAGAGCGCGGGGCCAAAGATGATGGCGGCGGCCAGGACGGCGATTAAAAGCAGGTATTTCAACATGCTTATTCTCCTCGTCCTTCAAAACGCTCCTTCATAAAGGCGCTGAAGAGGGCGTAGCTTAGTAACGTGTCGGGAGCCTTCACCACTACGGTCGTGTCCTTAAGCTCGTTTAACGCCCTTAAGGTGGCCTTCGTGACGGGGCTTTCGGGAGCGAAATACGCCTCAACCATGCGGGAGGCCTCGCTTAAGTGATTTACGTAAGCGGCGGCGTCACGGGTGGAAATGGCGGAGAGGGCCATGACAAGGCGGGTCTTGATGTTCTCGCGCACGAAGAGTTCCTGCTGCGGGGAGAGGAAGTCGGTGGCCTCATCGGGGGCACGGCGGCGGACTTCGACAAAGCGCGAGGAGAATTCCTTCGCGGAGGTCAGCAGGTTTTCCTTCCACTGCTCAACGGCGGAGGTGGGCTCCTTATCGGCGGCATAGGGAGTGTCGCTTACGGAATAGCCCTTTAAGGTGAGCTCGTCGATGGAGGAAAGCACGTTCTCCAGGCGCTCACGCACACCGAAGAGATCGAGCGCGGGAAGCTTTTCCAGAGCCGAGATGTCCTCGGCGATGGCCGAACGGATCTTAAGGACGTTTTCGTCCTCGATGTTAGTGAGGAGCAGATCGCCCTGACGGAGATTCCATAAGGCGGTGGTGATGTCATTGCCAATCACGGCCTTGAGGTAGGCGTTGTTGATGCAGAAGTAGCCCTCGGCGATGCGCCAGTCATGGGGATTGCGGGCCTCAAAGGCGTCGAGGCGCTCGGAGAGCAGCTTCAGGGAATCATGCTCGGAGGCAAGGCCTTCAATGGATTTACGCAGGCTCTCATTGTCCTCACGCAAGGCGGCGTTGAGGGAGGAAAGCTCCTGATTGTCCGCGATGAGGGAGGATACCTGGGAGCGCATGCCATTGAGATCCTGGCCTGCCCTGGCGATTGCGGCCTGAGCCTCGGCGACGGCGCTTTCAGCGCTCCTCGCGCTGGCCTGAGCGGCCTTTAGGTCCTCGAGGGTGGTGTAGGTGTAAAAGCCACCGCCGCCTAAGCCTAAGAGTAGGACCACGGACAGGGCCGTGAGCATGGAGGTCTTGCCTTTTAAGGAGCTGATGGCCTTTTGCGTGGCGCTCTCAGAAGAGGACGCGGGATTCTTAGCGGTCACGGTATCCACCTTGGGAGTGTTCTCAGTCGAAGAAGTAACGGGTTCTGTTTCCTTCCCTTCAGAGGGGGCAGGAGCGGGGGTCGCTGCCCCGGCAGTGGCGGAGGGCTCCTTGTTGTCGCCTGCGGACGGAGCTTCGGACTTATCCTCAGTCTGTTCCGCCGCCTGTTCCTCCGCGCTCTTTGCGGCTGGGGCGGTGTTCCCGTCCTTAGCGTCCTTAACGGCAGGAGCGGCTTTTTTGCCGGCATCCTCTTTAGCGGGGGCGTCTTTGAGCCCCTCGAGGCTTGGCATGGCCTCTACCGCGGAGGGACTGTCTCCTTCTGCGGAAGCCTTGATTTCAATATGGTGTTTGGACTGTATCTGAGTCCTTAAGGCCTGTTCCTCTTCACGCAGCCTGTCGGCGTGCGCGGAAATAGCCTCAACCTGACTGTCAAGATCCTGTGTGTCCACGGGGGCGCCTGCCTGAGATCCGCTCTCAGGGGCTTTGGCCTGGGGACGCTTACGGTCAGTACTCTTGTGCATACAAAAGGTTCTCAATTCATGCATTAATAATTATTTTCAAGGGTAATCATCTTAGCACGCTGGAGAGACGATGGCCGGACTTTGCAGTCAATGAGCAAGTTTCATCACAGTTTTGAGGGGGTTAACGCGAAAAAAGAGGGCTTAAGGTTTCAGAAATTCCCTGGATAAGTAAAGAAAGGGGCGCTTAAGGCGCTTATGGGTGACAGGCAAACTGCTATACTTGATACGGTATAGCGTTTTTCTTAAGGACGGGCTCTTTGATGGATGATGGCGGCAGCGAAAGCATCTTAAGGCGCAGGGAGCGTTTTGAAGAGTTTAATGCCGCAAGGCTTAAACTGGCGCTGCGCGTGGCCTCGCCGGATGCGCGGGTGATTATCGATATCCTGCCCATGCTCTTTCATTACAACGATCCCATGGTGCCGGGGTACCGCGAGGGAGCGGTGCCGCATGGCATTGACAATTTCAAGCCGTCCTCAAGACAGAAACGCTGGTTAAAGGCGATCACGGCGGGGCGCGAGGATCTGAAGGAACCTTCCGTACATTCCATCTACGGTCTGTACGCGATGGGCTCGACGGCCTCCATCGGACAGGGGGTGCAGTCGGACTTTGATATCTGGGTGTGCGTGCCGCATACGCTCTCGGAAGAGTCGATAAGCCTGCTCAGCGATAAGTGCCGCTTTATTTCGGCCTTCGCCAGGGCTTACGGCGTGGAGGTCAATCTCTTTATCACGCGCGAGAACCGTTTCACGGCGGGCTATCACGACAGCCTTGATCGCGATAACTGCGGTTCGGCGCAGAACCTGTTCCTTCTCGACGAGTTCTACCGCTCGGCCTTAAGGCTGTGCGGCCGGTACCTTCTGTGGTTCTTTGTGACGCTGCCCGAGGAAATTGATGACTATGAGGCGGCGGTACAGAGGGTGCGCGAGTCGGGAGCCTTCGCGGCTAACGAATGTTTTGATTTCGGCTCGGTGGTGAACAGCTCGCCTGACGAGTATTTCGGCTCGGGACTGTGGCTCCTGTATAAAGGCATTGACGCTCCCTTTAAGGCCGCGCTCAAAATTCTGCTCATGGAAGCGTATTCCCACGACTATCCGCGCAGTGGGCTCCTGTCCACGCAGATCCGCGAGAAAATGCAGCATTACGGGCGCTATTCGGTCAATACCGACGCCTACTACCTTATGTATAAGAAGGTGGCCGATTATTTAAGCCATATCCATGACAGCGAGCGCCTGAACCTCGTGCGTACCTGCTTTTATCTCAAGATCTATATCGGCCTTGAGGGGCTTGTCGACACGGCGGTGAGGGAGCACCGGCGTGAGATCCTCGATAATTTCCGCTCGCTGTGGGGCTGGGATCAGGCGGAACTGGAAAGACTGCAAAACCGCGACCGCTGGAAGATCGATTACGTGCGCTCCCTGTATACGCGGCTTTTCTCCTCGCTCATACAGAGCTATAAGGCCCTGTTAGTGTTCTCGGTGCGCCACGGCATTGAATACGCCATTACCTCCGATGACGCGGGCGTGCTCTCGCGTAAGCTCTACGCGGCCTTTGACCGCTACGCGGGTAAGATCATCGTCTTTAACGCCGAGCTGAGCGCCTCGCTTGAAGAGCGGCATCTGACCTTTATTCACCCTAATGCCGACTCGCTGTGCAGGCAGGCCTGGCATATGTACACCCTGCCTGCGGGGGATCCGGGACTTTTAAACCTGAAGCCCGCGTATATCGGCGACAGGCTCTGCGAGCTTATCACCTGGGCCTGCTTTAACAATATCCTGACGCCCCGCACGCTCTGTCACGTGGCGGGAAGCTACGGGGAGGTGACGCCGGGTAAGATCCGCGCCCTCGCCGCGGATATCACGCGTCTCTTTAAAGATGAGAGGCAGGCCGTGTCCGATGACAACCTGCAGCGCCCGCGCGAAATCAAGAGCTGCTGCGTCATCCTGAATTTCGAGCACGACGTCACCGTGCAGCGCAACGTAAGCGGCATTGATATAAACGTGGGTTCCTCGCTCTCCTGCGGCCGTCAGCATATGTGCCTCATCGGCTCGGTCGATCTGGTCCTTTACAACACGTGGGGTGAGATGCGCGTCATCGGTCTTCCCGACGGGGAGGAAGGGCTCGTGGAACTGCTGGTGACCCTGCTGCGCATCAGTAAGAGCGTGGAGGAGCAGGACTTAAACCGCATCCTCAAAAATATCCGCGTCTGCTCCTATGCCCACCGCCACCGCGATTTACTGCGCTATGACGTGGAGGCGGTGATCCGCCGCGTGTTTAACTGTCAGCAGACTCCCGAACCTGCGTATTTCAGGATTGGTTCCACCACCTACGTCGCCCGCGCCACCGGCGAGAGAGGCGTCAAGATCATCCGTCATAATGTCTTTTCCGAGGATGACTTTAATTTAAGCATCAACTCGCGCTACGGGATGCGGCCGGAGTTCTCGATGCAGGTGCCGCCACTCGTGGACCGCTATTCCAATATCGGGGTGCGGCAGTACTTCTTCGCGCCCTTAAGCGACGGCTGGGATATCTATACTGTCAACGAGAAGAACGAGGTGGAGATTTACCCTCATTACGTGGGATCCCGTGCGGCTCTGGTCAATGCCATCAATCGCTTTTATACTAAGCAGAGCGAGGAAGTGCCGCAGAGTTCCCTGCACTTCAACCTGCCGCAGTACTTCGTGCTAAGCAGTGATTTAAAATCCATTCATCCGTTCACGATTCGGAACGAGTCACCGGCTGATTAAGCAGAGGAAAGATCATGTCTCTCTTAAGACTCCTTGCCCTGGGAGCTGCGTTATGTGCCCTGAGCTCCTGCGGACTTAAATACGATTTATACATGCCCGACGAAAGTAAGGCCGCCACGGAGAGTCCCGCTGTCGCGGAGACTGCGGCTGCCCCTCACGTCAGTTAAGGATTTACATCATGGATTATTTCAATTACCGCGGCGCGGAGCTCTACGCCGAGGAACTTAAGGTCGCGGATTTAGCTCTTAAATACGGCACGCCTCTCTACATTTACTCCAAAGCCACCCTGGAGCGTCACGTGCGCGCCTTTGAGGAGGCCTTAAAGGGCCGGCCCCATTTAGTGTGCTACGCGGTGAAGGCTAACAGTAATCTGGCCATCCTGGAACTCATGGCCTCGATGGGCGTGGGCTTTGACGTGGTTTCGGCAGGCGAGTTAAGCCGCGTCCTCAGGGCAGGCGGCAGGGCCTCGGACTGCGTGTACTCGGGCGTGGGTAAGCGCCGTGACGAAATCGCCTTCGCGCTCAAAGCGGGGATCCGCTGCCTCAATCTCGAGTCCGAGGCGGAACTTGAGGCGGTAAGCGCGGTGGCGCGCGAGCTTAACGTGGTGGCTCCGGTGGCGGTGCGCGTCAATCCCGACGTGGACGCCAGGACCCATCCCTCCATTTCCACGGGATTAAAGCAGAATAAGTTCGGCATCGCCTTTGAGCGCGCTTACGCCGTCTACGAGAGGATCGCCGCCGATCCGCATTTAAAGGTGAGCGGCATTGACTGCCATATCGGCTCGCAGATGACCTCGGGTGCCCCCATCGTGGAGGCGACGCAGAAGCTTTTAGATCTCTACGGCAGACTCAGAACCCTGGGGATCTCCATCGATCATATCGACATCGGCGGAGGCCTTGGCGTCACCTACGGCGATGAAACCCCGCCCTCGCCCTATGAGTATATGCAGGCGGTGTTAAGCAAGATTGGCGATCCTGAGTTAGCCGTTTTCGTGGAGCCTGGCAGAGCCATGGTCGCCAACGCGGGGATCCTCGTCACTGAGACCCTGTATTTAAAGGATCAGGGGGATAAGCGCTTTGCCATCGTGGACGCGGGCATGAACGATCTCATCCGCCCCGCGCTCTATAACTCGTGGATGAACATCATCGAGGTGCAAAAGAGCGCTGATAAGAGCGAAAAGCGCCTCTATGACGTGGTGGGACCGGTTTGCGAGAGCGATGACTTCCTCGGGCGCGAGCGCCGTCTTGCGGTAAAGGAAGGCGATTTTCTCGCGGTGCGCGGCGCGGGCGCCTATGGCATGGCGATGGCCTCTACCTATAACAGCCGTCCCCTGTGCGCCGAGATCATGGTGGACGGGGACAGGGTACACGTGATCCGCGACCGGCAGAGCCTTGAGGATCTGTGGCGTGGCGAGCATTTACTGAACGGAGAGTAGGGATGCGGCTTAAATTTACCAAGATGCACGGCCTTGGCAATGACTTCATGGTCGTGGACGGCGTGCGCCAGAAGATTTTCTTCTCGAAGGAAATGATACGGCGCCTTGCCGACCGGCACTTTGGCGTGGGCTTTGATCAGCTGCTCCTCGTTGAGCCGCCTTATGATCCGGAACTCGATTTTCACTACCGCATCTTCAACGCCGACGGCGAGGAAGTGCAGATGTGCGGTAACGGGGCGCGCTGCTTCGTGCGCTTTGTCACCGATCATGAGCTCTGCCGCCGCCGCGAGATTAAGGTGAGCACCATGGCCGGACGGCTGACGCTGCGCCTTAATCCCGACGACTCGGTGACCGTGAACATGGGCCATCCCGTGTTTGACAGGGCGAAGATCCCCCTTGATACCAGGGAGGAAGGTCCTGAGTATCACCTGGAGTTTGAAGGGAGGAAGCTGCCCTTTTACGCCGTCTCGATGGGCAATCCCCACGCGGTGTTCCCCGTTTCCGATATTGATGAGGCGACTTTTAAGGGCGTGGGTGAGCTCTTACAGCAGCATCCGCTCTTCCCGGAGCGCGTCAACGTGGGCTTTGTTAAAAAGACGGCCGACAACGCCCTCACCCTGCGCGTCTTTGAGCGAGGCTGCGGGGAGACGCTCGCCTGCGGCTCGGGTGCCTGCGCCGCGGCCGTCACCTGCATTGAGGCGGGACTCGTGAGTTCGCCGGTCAAGGTGACGCTGCCTGGCGGCACGCTGGAGATCGCCTACCGCCCCGAGCGCCTGGGAGGCTCCGGGGAGATCATCATGACGGGGCCTGCCACGCGGGTTTACGAAGGCAGCATCGAGATCTGAGCATGGAGCGCACCTTAAGAGGAGAAAGCGAGGCGTTTTTGCAGTTTTTACAAAGTGAACGCCGCCTCTCGCCAAGGACGGTAGAAAGTTACGGGGACTTACTTAAGCACCTGACCGTAAAGCTTAACGCCGCCTTTCCCGAGGTGGTGAGTTTTGCCGACGTGACGCCCGAGGCACTGCGCTTTATGCAGCGTTTCCTGCATTACACTAAGGAAGGCGCGCCGCGCGCCTCCTCCTCGGTGGCCCATGATCTCTACGCGCTCTCCTCGCTGTTTAAGTTCCTGGTCAGGGAGGGCGTGCTAAGTCACAATCTCATTGATGACATCAAGGTGCCGCGGGTCAAAAAGCCCCTGCCGCGCGTGGTGTCGCTCAGCGAGATTAAGGAACTCCTGAAGAGTGCCGCCACCACACCAAAGGAAAAGCGCGACGTGGCGATGGCGGCGCTGACCTTCGCCTCGGGGCTGCGCGTCAGCGAGCTAGTCTCCTTAAGGCTAAATTCCCTCTCGTGGAGTGAGGAGACCGTGCGCGTCGTGGGTAAGGGCAATAAGGAGCGGCTGGTGCCAGTGGGCAAGGTGGCCCTTGAGTTAATCCGTGACTATCTTGCCGTGCGCGACAGCTTCGCCCCGAAGGATGACGCGCTCTTTGTCAGCCGCCTGGGGCGCGGCATGAGCACGCGCGCCGCCGAGTACGCCCTTGACGCCCTGGTAAGGCGCGCGGGACTTAACCTCGATATTTCGCCGCACAAATTACGCCATTCCTTTGCCACGGAATTAGTCTCCGGCGGGGCGGACTTAAGGGCGGTGCAGGAGATGTTAGGGCACAGTTCCCTCGCCGCCACGCAGGTGTACACGCATGTCAATTTAGAGCGCTTAAAGGAGATCTATCACAAGGCCCATCCCCGCGCTAACCTGGAGAGCTCATGATTTTCTATAAACGCCCGCTCCCCTTTCGTCTCATCTCCTTTGATTTGGACGATACCCTCTATGACAACGCGCCCATCATGGCCCGCGCCGAGCACGAGTTCGCTGACTTTCTCTGCGATCGCTACGGGCTCGATCCCTACGCCCGCGATCCGCTGTACTGGAAGATCGTGAAGCGCACCCTCTGCGAGGAGGACGCCTCGCTCCTGAATGATGTCACGGATCTGCGCGCCCTAGGGCTCATCCGCGGCTTTGAGATCCTGCGCCGGCCCCTTAAAGGAGGGCTGGAGGAGGCCTACGCCCTGACCGATCACTTCGTGAAAATCCGCTCGGATTTCGAGGTGCCGCTGGCTGCGCGCGATCTGCTCTCCATCCTGAAGCGTCACTATCCCTTAGCCGCGGTCTCGAACGGCAATGTCGATCTGCAGGCGATTGGCCTTGAGGGCTATTTTGACTATGATCTGCGTCCCTCGCGCTGCGGTCACCGCCGCAAGCCGCACGCCGATCTCTTCCATAGGCTCTCCTCACTTACGGGGGTGCCCGTGAGGGAAATTCTCCACGTGGGCGATGATCCCGTAACCGACGTGCAGGGAGCCGTGGACGCGGGCGTGCAGTGCGCGTTCCTGATGGGCGGCTACGTGGGCAATGTCATGCCCTTTGAAAGACTGACCCGCGTGCCCACCCTGGGACTTGACAGCCTCCTTGAGCTTTTAAACTTTACCGAATACAACCTAAGGCAGGTTAAGCTGCCCTTACGCGCTTAGAGGGAGAACAGTGATGAGCGCTTATTTAGAGACCCTGAACGAGCAGCAGAAAAAGGCCGTCACCGCTCCCCGCGGCAACTGTCTCGTGGTGGCCGGTGCCGGTACCGGCAAGACGCGCGTCGTGGTCAGCCGCATCGCCTATATCCTGAAGGAGCTTAAGGATCCCGCTTACTCGGTGATGGCGATGACCTTTACTAACAAGGCGGCGAAGGAATTAAAAACCCGCCTGCAGGAACTGTGTCAGGATGTCCCTCACTTAGAGAGGCTGTGGACGGGAACCTTCCACGGTCTGTGCGCCCGTTTTCTGCGCATCTATGCCGCGGAGGCGGGGCTGCCTGAGGATTTCATCATCCTCGATAGCGACGGTCAGAAGCGGCAGATAGCCGATATCCTCCGCTCCGAGGCTTTTGCCTTAAGAGAGATCGCTTCCGTGGCGAAGGAAAAAAAGCGCCTTAACGTGCTTACGCACTATATAGCCTCCGTCAAGGAAAAGGGCCTGACCCCCGATCTGCTGCAGAGGCAGTTGCTGAAAGGGGAGCGGCGCCTTCCTGCGGAACTTTCCGAAATCCCGGGGACAGAGGTCGCGGAGGTGTACCGCGCGTATGAGAGGCTCTGTGACGCCGCGGGCCTCGTGGACTTTACGGGCCTTCTGCTTAAGACCCGTGATCTGTTCAGGAATAATCCCGGGCTGCGCCGGGCGCAGCATCAGAGGCTCAGGCATATCCTCGTCGATGAGTTTCAGGATACCGACAGGATTCAGTATGAGTTAGTGCAGCTGCTCGCCGGCCCCGAGTGCTCCGTGATGGTGGTGGGCGATGACGATCAGTCCATTTATTCCTGGCGCGGGGCCGATCCGCGCAATATGCACTCCTTCGTGGAGGATTACGTCAATACGCAGGTCATTCCGTTAGCCAGGAACTACCGCTCCCCGCAGACCATTCTCGACGTGGCGAACGCCGTGATAGGGCACAGCTCCTTACGCCTTACCGAAAAACGCCTCGAGAGCGAGCGTAAGGAGGGGCACAAGGTGGTGATTAAGGCGCTGACCGGGCCTAATGACGAGGCGCAGTGGGTGGCGGCCACCCTCAGGGAGCTGCATGACAGGGAAGGGATTGATTTTACGGAGATGGCGGTTTTATACCGTAACAATTCCCAGTCCCGCGCCGTGGAACAGGCGCTTATGGAACAGGGGATCCCCTACGTGGTCTGGGGCGGTCTTAAGTTCTATGAGCGTGAGGAAGTGCAGAACGCTCTCGCTTATTTCAGATTAGCCGTCAACGAAAAGGATAATGTCTCGTTCAGGCGCATTATCAACGTGCCTTCCCGTAAACTGGGGCCTGCCAAGACAGGCTTTCTTGAAAAGGTGGCCGCCGAGCGCGGTAACTCCCTGATGGGGGCTTTAAGAGCCGTGGTCCTTGAGGCAGAGGAAAACGGCTCTAAAGCGGCGGCGCGCAAAATCGCCCCCTTCCTGCCTTTCCTTAAGTGTATGGAGGAGATTGAAGAGAGCGTCAGGGGAAAGCCGCTGCAGGTGACCCTGGAGAAGATCCTTACGGTAAGCGGGCTTAAGGAAATGTACCGCGCCCGTGATCGGGCCGATAACGCGGACCCGGAGAGCGGACGCGTTGCCAATCTTGAGGAACTGATGAAAAGCGCCGGACAGTTTGAGAAGCAGTATCAGGACGCGCCCCTGATGACGGAGGAGGGGGTGCCGTATCCCGTCTGCGTGGTTTTCCTTGCCAATATCTCGTTAATGGCGGCGACCGAATTAGACGAAAAGGGCCGCCAGGAAGAGGAAACTGAGTCAGGACGCGTCCGCAGCGCGGTCAATCTCTCGACCATTCATTCCGCCAAGGGCCTTGAATACCGCGTGGTCTGCGTGGTGGGTTTTGAGGAGGGCATTCTGCCCTCGTCCCGCGCGCAGAGCCTGCCCGCTCTCGACGAGGAAAGGCGCCTTGCCTACGTGGCGATTACGCGGGCGAAGGAAAGACTGTATCTGTGTTACAGCGATCCCGGACTTTTTTACCGGCATTACGGCAGCAGCTACGGTTACGGCTCGGGTTACGGATCGGGTTACGGCCGGGGCTACGGTGGCGGCTATGCCTACGGGCGCAGTCCCGAGGCCGGAGGCCCGTCGCTCTTTTTAATTCAGCTCTATAAAGACTTTAAGGGCACCGGGGTTGCCGCCCTGCCCTATGTCAGGGAGGATCAGTAACTAAAAATCCTGCTTTAACGGGCGGTTTTATGGTATAGTGAGCGCCGGTAGCCGTTCGGCTACCGGATCCCCTTACTGAAGCCGCCTCACAGCATTCCACTGTATAGCGCAAATCTTTGGTTTTCGGAACACAAAACTCACTGCCGGATCTGCAGGCAGCGCGTCTGTCAATTATTGAAATGAATCTAAACGAACTTAAGAATACCCCCGTCGCTCAGCTCGTTGAGATGTGCGAAAAGGCCGGCATCGAAAACACCGCCCGCCTCAATAAAAAAGACATTATTTTCCAGCTGTTAAAGCTCTGTGCCCGTTCCGGTGAGGACATCTTCGGTGAGGGCGTGATTGAAATCCTCCCCGATGGTTTCGGTTTCTTAAGAAGCGCTGACAGCTCCTATCTTGCCGGCCCTGACGACATTTACGTCTCGCCAAGCCAGGTGCGGCGCTTCAACCTGCGTACCGGCGACTCCATCTCGGGCAAGATCAGACCGCCCAAGGAAGGAGAACGCTACTTTGCCCTCCTCAAGGTCGATACCGTCAATTACGACAAGCCCGAAAGCGCCCGCAACAAGATCCTCTTTGAAAACCTGACTCCGCTCTTTGCCGACACGAGAATGCGCCTTGAATTAGGTAACGGCTCCAAGGAAGATCTCACCGCCCGCGTCATCGATTTAACCGCTCCCATAGGCAAAGGCCAGCGCGGACTTATCGTCGCTCCCCCCAAAGCCGGTAAAACGGTGCTCTTACAGAATATCGCCCACTCCATCTCCGCTAACAATCCCGAATGCGTGCTTATCGTGCTCCTCATTGACGAGCGTCCTGAGGAAGTGACCGAGATGCAGCGTATGGTCAAGGGTGAGGTGGTGGCCTCGACCTTCGACGAACCGGCCACCCGTCACGTGCAGGTGGCCGAAATGGTGGTGGAAAAAGCCAAGCGCCTGGTCGAGCACAAGTACGACGTGGTGATCCTCATGGACTCCATGACCCGTTTAGCCCGCGCCTACAATACCGTGGTGCCGCCTTCTGGAAAGGTGTTAACCGGCGGTGTGGACGCCAACGCCCTGCAGCGCCCCAAGCGTCTCTTCGGCGCGGCCCGTAACGTGGAGGAAGGCGGTTCCCTGACCATTATCGCCACCGCCCTCATCGACACCGGCTCCAAGATGGACGAAGTGATTTACGAGGAGTTCAAGGGCACGGGTAACATGGAGCTGCACTTAAGCCGCAAGATCGCCGAAAAGCGCGTGTACCCCGCCATTGACGTGACCCGCTCGGGTACCCGCCGTGAGGAGCTCCTAACCACTCCCGATGAGCTGCAGAAGATGTGGATTTTAAGAAAGTTCGTGCACCCCATGGGCGAAATCGAGGCCATGGAGTTCTTAATCGACAAGCTCTCGCTCACCAAGACCAACGAGGAGTTCTTCGAGGCGATGAAGCGTACCTCGTAAGAAAAAACACGGAAGCGGCCGGCGGCCGCTTCAGGTTTAAGCTGTACACGGCCGGGTTTTCCCCGGCCGTGCGCGTCCTGGCGGGACTACATACGCAGGGCGCGGGAGCTTTCAGCCTTCTGTCTTGCGATGGCGGCGAGGACGCGGTCACGGAAGAACTCGGACATGGCCAGTCCCATATGCTCGACTAACTTGGGGAACATGGAGATGGGGGTCATGCCGGGGAAGGTATTGGGCTCGTTGACGAGCACCTCGCCTTCGGGGGTGAGGAAGAAGTCGATACGGGAGAGATCCTGCATCTTAAGACCCTGGAAGGTGCGGCGCGCCACCTCCTGAATGCGCTCCACTATCGCGGGGGTAAGTCCCGCGGGAGTGACCGTGGTGACGGTGCCGGAGTCCTGCGAGTATTTCTCCTCATAGGTATAGAAGAGATTGTCGGGCATGATGATCTCGCCTGGCGTACTGATGTGGAGCTGTCCCTGATAGACATAGGCGGCGACTTCCAGCTCACGGTGGGGAATGGTCTTCTCAATGAGCACGTCGCGGGAGAAGGTGAAGGCCTCGACGATGCTGTCCTCTAAGTCATGCTCCTTACTGACATGGTAGCAGCCAATGGATGAACCCTGGGAGGCGGCCTTGACGTAGACGTCCTGATGCTCATTAAAGAAGGCGTGGGCGCGGGAGAGGCTCTCCTTATCGGCACCGGCAAGAGCGATAAAGGGCGAGTTGGGGATCCCTAAGGAGGTGAGGCAGAGCTTGGTTAAGACCTTGTTAAAGGAAATGCGGCTTGACTCGCTGTCACAGCCTACGCAGGGAAGGCCCATGAGGCGCAGGAAGGACTGAATGTCGCCGGTTTCCCCGGGGAAGCCGTGCAGGCAGGGGACGACGGCGTCGATGGGGAGGGTCTGCCGTGAGTTACCTGCGTTAAAGGAGATCGTCCGGCCGGGGTTAAAGGTGATGAGTTCACCTGAGGTGGCCTCGCGGAAAGTCTCGTGATCGATGATGGCCTTAACGACGTTAAAACCCGCGTTTTTACGCAGCTGTTCTTCAACGTAGGAGGCGGAAATGAGGGAAATGGCATGCTCGGCACCGTTGCCGCCGCATAAGAGTAAGACGTTGACGTTCATAAAAAACTCACGTGGAGTGGTTAGTACAAGGCGTTCATCTTAACCCCAAAGAGGCAATTTACAAAACGAAGACTCAAGCGTAAGAGGGCGGGCGTAATGCGCAGGGCGGGAAAAGATGGAGCCTGAAAACGCAGACCCCGCACGCGGCGGGGTCAGTCAGCCTTCGTTAAGGCTTAGAGATTGGACTCAATAAACGCCCTGAGATCGGACTTGCTTAAAGCGCCGACCTGACGGGCCACGGCCTCACCGTCCTTGAAGACCAGAAGCGTGGGAATGCTCATGACGCTGAAACGCGCCGCGGAGGCGGTGTTCTCGTCAATGTTGATCTTGACGAACTTAACGTTCTCCATTTCCCCTGCGAGCTCATCGAGGATGGGGGTAACCTTACGGCAGGGACCACACCACGGGGCCCAGAAGTCTAACAGTACCGGCTTGTCGGACTGTAAAACGGTGCTCTCGAACTCGTCATCCTTAATGTGTAACACTTCAGCCATAATCGTATTCCTTAATGCTGTCAAACTGAGAGCGATTGTAGCACACTAAGATGCGAGAGCTTCTCAGGTGAGATTTTCTCGCAGCTTCGGGTCCTAATACGTAAAAAAGCCGTGTCTAGGCGCAGTTGAGGGTGTTCAGGGGACGCTTAAACACAAACTTCGCGATCAGGGCAAGGAGCAGACCGTAAATAGGCACCAGCAGCATGAGGCAGGCCATGATCTTGACGGCATAGTCGACGAGGGCGATCTCGACCCAGTGCGCGGCCATGAAGGGATCGGGACTGTGATAGAAAGCCACGGCGAAAAAGACGAGAGTGTCCACTAAATTGCCGATGACCGAGGAGCAGGACGGGGCAACCCACCACGTCTTTAAGCGGCGCAGGCGCGAGAAGACGGTGATGTCCATGATCTGGCCCACGATGTAGGCTGAAAGCGAAGCCAGGGCGATGCGGAAGACAAAGAGGGAGAAGTCGCAAAGGGCGTCAGGACCGCGGAAGGCGCCCTGCTCAAAGAGGGTGCCCACGACATAGGAGCCGATGAGGGCGGGGATCATGGCAAGGAAGATGACCTTGCGGGCCTCTTTAGGACCGTAAAGACGGACGGTTAAATCGGTGGTGATAAAGATAAAGGGATAGGTGAAAGCGCCCCACGTGGTAGTGACGGGGCCTGCCTCAAAGGGGATCTGCACGGCGTAATTACTTAAAATGATAATGAAGACGTGCCAGAGAAAGAGCTTAATATAGGGGCTGCGGCCCTGGATGAGGTTTAAGTGCGTCATGGTTCTTCCTTCAAAAAAGCGCGCTTATGATAGCTAAAAGAGCGCTAAAAGACACGTCCCCCGCAAAAAAAGACGCTTTTTTTCAAAGCTCTGCTCCTAAACGTTACAATGAGAAAAAAACTGAAGGATTTTTTATGGACACGCGACACCCCCTCATTCTTATCGACGGTTCCTCCTTTCTGTACCGCGCGTATTTCGCGGCCAAGGGCGGGTTTTCCACGCGCAGCGGTCTGCCCACGGGGGCGGTGCTCATCATCACGCGCATGTTAAAGAATCTCGCCAAAGAATTCGCAGACTCGAAGGTGCTGACCTTCTTTGACGCACCCGGTAAAACCTTCCGCAACGAGATGTACGCTGACTATAAGGCCAACCGTCCGCCCATGCCCGAGGATCTCAGGGCGCAGATCCCCTACGTGCGCCGCATTACCGAGGCCTTAGGCTTTACCGTGGTCAGTGAGTCGGGAGTCGAGGCCGACGATCTCATGGGATCCTATGCCTTAAAGGCCAGGGAGCTCGGTTTTAGCGTGATCATCTGCACCGGAGATAAGGATCTGGCGCAGTTAGTCAGGGAGGGCGTGACCTTAAAGGACACCTTAAAGGGCGAGGACACGGACCGGGAGGGCGTGATTAAGCGCTTTGGCGTGCCGCCTGAGAGGATCGTGGACTATTTAGCCCTCAAGGGGGACAGTGCGGATAATATCCCGGGAATGCCCGGTGTCGGTGACGTTACGGCGCTCGCGCTTATCAACGGCCTAGGCGGCATTTACGACATTAAGGCGCATGCCGATCAGATTGCTTCCCTGAAATTCCGCGGCTGTGCAACCTTCGCGCGCAAGTTCGAGCAGTATTTCCCGCAGGTGGAACTTTCCTATAAGCTTGCCACCATTCACACCGATTTACCCCTGCCCGTGCCGCTTGAGGACATCACGGTGCCGGTGAAAAAACGCGAGATCCTCATGCCCCTGTATAAGGAACTGGAGTTTAACCGCTTCTATGAGGAAGAGGCCCTCGAGATGCGCGGGGGTAAGGCCGAGGATCTCGACGCGGGCCGTCCTCCCTATCTGCGCGGGCGCAACGTGAAGATCTCCTCGCCCCTCCCGGAGGGCTGCAGCGATCCGGACTGTGCCGCAGAGGAGAGTGCGGTTGCGCCCTCTCCCGCGCCTTCCGCTGACGGCTCGGGCATGGGGGATCTCTTCAGTGCCCTGGACGGGGCTGCGGGTGAGAAAGAGGAGCCTTCCGAGGCAGCGGTTAAGGCCGGTGACGGTCCTTTTGAGTCCCGCGTGGTATTAACGGAGGAGGCTTTAGAGGCGGCGGTCAGAGATTTAAGTTCCGGCACGCGCCTTGCCCTGAGCGTGGAGAGCACGCTGCCGCACTTTAAAAACGGCCGTCTCGTGGGGATCGCCCTCTGCGGCGCAGCGGACAGGGCTTACTACATCCCCTTAAGCCATGACTTATTAGGCGAGCACGAGCAGCTGCCCCTTGCGACGGTGCGCGCGGCGCTGGAGCCCCTCCTGATTAACCCTGAAATCGAGAAGGTCAGCGCGGATCTCAAGTTTACGTATCTTCTTTTAAAGGAGGCGGGGATCGCGCTTGCAGGAAAGATCGCGGACACGGGCGTTCTCTATCACCTCTTAAATTCATCGCGCAGCGCCGATTTAAGCGCGGTGGTTTCCGACTGCCTTGATCTCACGCTGCTGTCCCCGGACACGGTGCTGGGCAAGGGGGTTAAGCGTCAGCTCATCTCCAGCCTGCGCATTGACGACGTGCTAAGTTACGTCTGTGAGAAGGCCGTGTACACCTACCGCGTGCTGCCCGTGCTCCTGCAGCGCGCAAAGAAAATCCCGGGGTGCACGGAGCTCTTCTATGACAGTGAGATGGCTTTTCTTAAGGCACTGACCCACATGCAGGGCAACGGGGCGACCGTGGATGATACGGTGTTAAAACGCGAGAACGCCGAGTTCCACCGCGAGCTTGCGGATCTGGAGAGGCGCATTCATGCCGCGGCCGGCGAGGTATTCAACATTCAGTCGCCCAGACAGTTAGGCACCATTCTCTTTGAGAAGCTGAAACTGCCTTATCCCAAGCGTCCCAAGGTGGCCGCGGACGGTTCCATTACCTACTCGACGGCCGAGGAGATCCTGCAGGAGCTCGCGCCCTCGTGTGAGTTAGCCTCTCTCGCGCTGCGCTACCGTCTGCTCTCCAAATTAGTTTCCGCCTATACCGAGAAACTTCCCGAGCTCGTCGTGGACGGAAGGATTTACACCACTTTCAATCAGACCGGTACCAACACGGGGCGCCTTTCCTCAAGCGAGCCCAACCTGCAGAACATTCCCGCGAGGACCGCGGAGGGCAAGCGGATCCGCAAGGCCTTTATCGCCCCGCAGGGTTATAAGGTGCTCTCGGCGGATTACTCGCAGATTGAGCTCAGGCTCATCGCGCATTTCTCAGGTGATCCTGAGCTTATCGGCGCTTTCCTCAACGGGGAGGACATTCACCGCCATACCGCAGCCCAGGTGCTGGGCAAGTCCCCGGAGGACGTCACCCCCGGGGAGCGTTCCTCGGCCAAGGCCACGAATTTCGGCATCATGTACGGGATAAGCCCCCATGGTCTTTCCAAGATGACCGGCATGTCCTTCAGGACCGCAAAGCAGTATATTCAGGCCTACTTTGATCAGTATCCCGCGGTGCACGCCTACATGGAAAGCGTCAAGGCCGACGCTCTTTCCCGGGGCTATGTCACGACCCTTTCCGGAAGACGCGTGACTTTCGGCTCGCCCGCGGGAGGCGCGATCGCCCGTGCCGCCGTGGAGCGCGCCGCCATCAACGCTCCCATGCAGGGCAGCGCCGCCGACATCATCAAAAAGGCCATGGTGGATATCGACCGCTGGATTGGTTCTCTGGACGCGGGCCTCGTGCGCATGACCCTGCAGGTGCATGACGAGCTTATTTTTGAGGTGCGTGAGGACTTTGCGGAGGCGGCGGCGGAGAGGATCCGCTCCCTGATGGAAGGGGCCGCTGCCTTAAAAGTGCCCTTAGAGGTGGGGATCGGGATCGCGGACAACTGGGCTGACGCGCATTAGGCTTACGACAGGGCGCCGTCAGGCGCTCCGTCTCCGGATGGGCTAAGCTAACCCTGTCTGCGGTAGAGATTCTCGATGGGACTTACGGCGCGTCTTGCGGGCCTTCCGGTCGCGCTCTGCCCCTTTAACAGTGTGTCGAGGGGCTTTTGCGCGATGGCGATACCGTTACGGTCGACGCGCACGTAGGAGAAGGTGCTGCCCCAGGCACCGAGCGAGAGGCGGATGTTGAGATCCGGCACCTCGTTTACGTATTTACCTAAAAGATGGATATGCCCGTGCACGACGTTCTGCACGCGGTAGCGCTTCACCACCTCGGCAAGCGTCTTTCTTACCACGCCGTAAACTTTAGGATCGGCGCGCTCGGCCTCAAGGCTCTTCTTGCGGATGGAGAGGGCCACTTTGCGGCGCAGTGTCAGGGGCAGGTGTAAAAAGAGCCACTGCAGCCACGGTTTCTCTACCATGCGCTTGAACTTCATGTACGCCGTGTCGTTGGTGCAGAGGCTGTCGCCGTGTAGCACGAGACAGGGGCCCGAGGGGGTCTGGATGACGTAGAGATCGGGCAAGAGGCCCAGATGCAGGGCGCGGGCTTCTTTTTTATTGAGAAGAAAATCGCGGTTACCGTGCTGAAAATAGCACTTAACACCCCGCCTTGTGGCCGCAGCCAGGATCTCCCGCACGAGGATCTGCGAGCTGTCGGACGGATCGGGACCTACGTAAAAGTCGAAGAGATCGCCTGAGAGAATGAGGATATCGTTGTGGCTTAAAGTGTCCACAAAGGCCTTAAAGGCGGCGTTTAAATCCTGCGTCAGGGGCGAGAGATGCAGATCGGCGGTAATGTAGATAGCCATGCGCAATGAAAAAGGGCCTTGCGGCCCTTCTTCCTTAACTGCTATTCGGAAACGCGGGCCGAGACGATGACTACGTCCTCGGCGGGCACATCGCGGTAGGGGGCGCGGGTCACGGTTTTGACTTTGGCAATTTTATCCACGACCTCCATGCCCTTCACGACCTTACCGAACACGCAGTAACCCCATCCCTGGAGATCCTTGCGGCGGAAATCGAGGAAATCGTTATCCACGGTGTTGATGAAGAACTGCGAGGTGGCCGAGTGGGGATCGGAGGTGCGGGCCATGGCGATGGTGCCGCGCTCGTTCTTAAGGCCATTGTCGGCCTCGTTCTGAATGGGATCGTGGGTTTCCTTGTTCACGAGTCCCGCGGTAAGACCGCCGCCCTGAATCATGAAGCCCGGAATGACGCGGTGAAAGAGCGTGCCGTCGTAGAAACCTTCCTTAACGTAGGTCTCGAAGTTAGCGGCGGTCAGCGGAGCCTTTTCCTTATCGAGCTCAATCTCGATATCACCAAGATTTGTGGAAAGAACGATCATAAACAATCCTGATAGTCTAGAATGTGTGGTTTACGTAGTTTTTAAGTGTACATCAAAAAGTGAGTATTCCATGTTGCAAATTCACAATACGCTGACGCGTCAGAAGCAGGATTTCGTACCCCTTGAAGAAGGCAAGGTGGGTCTTTACGTCTGCGGAGTCACCGTTTACGACTTCTGTCACATCGGTCACGCGCGCACCTTTGTCAATTTCGACATGATTGTGCGCTATCTGCGCTACCGCGGCTTTAAGGTCACCTACGTGCGCAATATCACCGATATTGACGACAAGATCATCAGGCGCGCCCATGAAAAGGGGGTCTCGGTTAAGGAACTGTCCTCTTACTTTACCGATCGCATGCACGAGGACTTTGACCGCCTCAACATCCTGCGCCCCGATATCGAGCCCCGCGCCACGGACAATATCCCCGAGATCATCGCCCTCGTGCAGCGCCTTATCGACAAGGGCTACGCCTATCAGGCCGCCAACGGCGACGTCATGTTCGCCATCGACGCTTTCCGCCGCTATGGCCGTCTCTCGGGACAGAAACTTGAGGAATTAAACGCCGGTGCCCGCGTGGACGTGGAGGAGAGCAAGCGCAATCCCTTCGACTTCGTGCTCTGGAAACGCTCCAAGGAAGGCGAGCCTTTCTGGGAGTCGCCCTTTGGCAAGGGCCGCCCCGGCTGGCATATTGAATGCTCGGCCATGAACTGCAAGTTCTTAGGAAAGCACTTTGACATTCACGGCGGCGGTTCCGATCTCATCTTCCCCCATCACGAGAACGAGATCGCCCAGAGCTGCTGCGCCTTCGACACGCCCTACGTCAATTACTGGATGCACTCGGGCATGGTCATGATCAATGACGAGAAGATGTCCAAGTCGCTTAACAATTTCTTCACCATCCGCGACGTCCTTGAGTATTACGACGCCGAGAGCGTGCGCTACTTCCTCCTCTCAGGTCAGTACCGCAGCCCGCTCAATTACTCACAGGACAATTTAGACAAGGCCCGTGCCGCCTTAACCCGTCTCTACACCTCCCTGCGCGACGTCCCCGCAACGGAAGACTTCACGCCCCGTGAGAACGATCCCTTCGTGGAGCGCTTTATCACCCTCATGGATGATGATTTCAACACCCCTGGCGCCATGGCGGTGCTCTTTGACGTGGCCCGTGCCCTCAACAAGGCTGGGGGTGAGGAACGCGCTTACTTAGGCGGCCTCCTGCGCCATTTAGGCGGCGTGCTGGGCCTTCTCTATCAGAGCCCTGAGGAGTTCTTAAAGGGCGGCGTAAAGGAAAGCGCCGATGACGAGACCTCCCGTATCGAGGCTTTGATCGAGAAGCGCAACCGTGCCCGTAAGGAGCGCGATTTCGCCACCGCCGACGCCGCCCGTGACGAGCTTACCGCTATGGGGATCGTGCTTGAGGATACCCCGCAGGGTACCTTATGGCGCAAAAAGTAGCCGGGCGCTTAACTTCAGAGCTGACTTGCAGGGCACCGCGGGGTGCCCTGACCTTAAGCGGCTTACCCTGCCGTAACCCTGGGGCCAGGACGTGATCACTCGTTTTGGGTTCCGTAACCGGGTAAGTTTAGCTAGAATGTTCCCGTAAGAAGCGTAAAGTAAGCGCTGCAGTGTGATTGTGCGTCTTAGGCCTTAGGGAAGGAGCGCGCCATGACGGATGTTTTTACCTCACTTGGCAATTCCTCTTTTGCCGATATCCGGAAAAAAAACCTCTGCTATGTGGATAAGACCGCTTTTATCGCGCGTTTGCTGCAGGTTTCTGAAACGGATTTTTCATCTTCAGGCCAGCCCCCGGCGGTCACGCTCCTGACGCGGCCCCGCCGTTTTGGAAAAACGCTGTTAATGTCCACGTTAGCGGAGTTCTTTGATATTGCAAAAAACAGCGTGCCCCTGTTTGAAGGCCTTGAGATTACCCGCTACACGTCTCTGTGCAGGGCGTGGATGAATCAGTATCCGGTACTTTTCATCACGCTTAAGGATCTCTCGCAGAACGACTTTCAGTCTAATCTGCAGGTACTGCTTAGCAAGGGGATCATCCCCTTAGTCAAAAGGCTGTATCCGATCATTGAAGGGGGGCAGTTCGTTTTTGACCGCGAGTATTATGATGCCCTGCTCAGACTCGAGGTCAATCCGGATCCCGGGAGGCTAAACTCCTTACTGCAAAATGTCCTGAGCCGGCTTATAGGCACTCTGTATGAGCATTACGGTAAGCAGGTCATCGTTTTGATCGATGAATACGATGTCCCGCTCTCCGCGGCGCAGCGCGGGGGCTTCTACGCGCAGATGCTTCCCTTTATGCGTTCTTTTTTAAGCTGCCTCAAAGATAATCCCGAGCTTAACTTTGCCGTGCTGACCGGATGCCTGCGTCTTTCCAAAGAAAGTCTGTTTACGGGACTGAACAATTTTAACTGTAATACGGTTTATGATGCCGGGTTCGCGGATTGCTGTGGGTTTACTTTAGCGGAGGTAAGATCGCTTGTCAGCCTCTATGGGCTTGAGGGTAGTGAGGAAACCCTCATCGCGTGGTACGACGGATATATTTTTGGCCGCAAGACGCATATTTTTTCACCATGGGATGTGCTTTCCTATTTAAATGAGGCGCGCGTTAACCGTGAACTGCGTCCCCGTGCGTACTGGGCGAATACCGCATCGACGGACGAGATCCGCGCTTTTCTCAGTAAGTACCGTCTGGAGCTGCAGGCGTCCATTGAGCAGCTTTTTGCAGGGACGGCGGTCTTTGCCCTCTATGATGAAAAGATTACCTATAACACCTTATTTGACGGCCTGAATAATTTCTGGATGCTGCTTTACTACACAGGTTATGTGACTCTGGACAATACGGTAAGCACTCCTGCAGGACAGGTTGCGCTGCGTTTTCCCAATGAGGAGATCCGGGAGATTTTTTCGGGAATAATCAATGAGGTCAATGCGGATGTATTCTCGCACCGTAACCTGACCGCTCTCTATGCGGACTTTTTCAGAGGTGAAAGCAGCGGGATCGGTGAGAAACTGACGGAGCTGCTTTTTGATACCATCAGCTACTATGATTACCGTGAAAGTTTCTATCACGCTTTTGTAGTGGGGCTGTTCGCCGCGGGCCAGGGCATGCAGGTCAGATCCAATCCCGAGGCGGGGTTAGGCCGTCCGGATATTGTGGTCGTAAATCACGCCTTGCGGCAGGTCATTATTATTGAGTGCAAAAAAGCCGTCAGTGACAGTGAGTTGCAATCTCAGGCCCGCCTCGCTTTAGAGCAGATTGAGCTTAGACGCTATGCTAAGCTTCCCTGGAACCATCTGCGCGTGACCCGGGTGGGACTGGCTTTTCATGGCAAGCACTGCGCCGCGCTAAGTTCCTGAGTAGCTACGGAAGACACCGCTTTTAGGAATGCCCGGTACTTAAACCCCATCCTCTCAGTAAGGCAGAGACTCAGAGGTAAGATCTCTTACCCTGGTGAAAGCCCGCCAGAGTATTCCCGTTCCCTGCCTGAAAGCTGCGTATTTTCCCCTCCTGATCTACGCTTGGGGTAAATGGGGAAAGCCTTCTGACAGACAGGGCCGGTGAGGTGCGGTAATTTGACGCCGATCGGGATTTGCACGAGTAATTTTGTAAATCGGCGCGTACTTGTCTAGACTTAAGGCAAGAAAGAGGGTACGCGCATGTATTTAAAGTCCATCGAAATCTACAATTTCCGGGGGATCCGGCATCTTCTGGTCGATTTTGACGAAAAAAGCACCGTGCTTATCGGTGAGAACGCCTGGGGTAAGTCCTCGCTGCTCACCGCGCTGTGGCTGGTGTTAGGCGGGGGTAAGCCCTGTCACTTCGAGAAAAGCGATCTCTACGTGCCGGTGGCGCTGACCGAGAGCGAGGAAGAGAGCCGCCATTTCCGCTATGACCGTACCCTTGGCAGTGAGCGGCCGCCCTTAAAGCAGTTTGCCGAACATCCCGATCTGTCCTTACTGCACTTTCTTGAGGATCAGGACAGCGCCGACATTGATTTCGCCGCGGGGGACGTGTTCTCAAGGGAGGTAAACGGGATCTGGATGCGCCTCGTGTTCTGCGAGTCCTTCCCCGGTATCGCGCACAAATCACGGCGTCTGCAGCGGCTTAAGGAGGCGTGGCAGAGCTCACCGGACGGTTTTGACCGCGTTTTCTACACCATAAGCGCCACGGAGACGGATGGTCAGTTTCTCACCACGCACACGCTGACCACGGCCACGGGCGAGCCGCTGCCATCTTCGTCCGAGGAGCTCATCACCCTGTTAATTCAGATGAATCCCGTTCTCAGAATGCGTGACTCGCGCATGGCCTTTGAGGATGAAAACGGCGATGCGGAAAACGCCGAGGGGGAGGATCCGGTGGAGCTGTCGCGCCGCCTCTTTGCCATGGCCGAGGATGAGGACGCGCAGACGGCCCACGCCGTGAAAAAGATCTTCGGC
This sequence comes from Candidatus Avisuccinivibrio pullicola, assembly GCA_018713485.1. Taxonomy (GTDB): domain Bacteria; phylum Pseudomonadota; class Gammaproteobacteria; order Enterobacterales; family Succinivibrionaceae; genus Avisuccinivibrio_A; species Avisuccinivibrio_A pullicola. Next base: position 2,156 of record DVOQ01000002.1, on the reverse strand, counting down.
ATCTTAAATGAAATCGCCTCTCGCTATCTCACCCCCTACCGGGACAGGGGCCTTAGGCATCTTAAAAAGCGCGAGCGCAACCACGAGCGTTCGGTTAAGGACATGGTCTCGCGCCCTGACACGCTCAACACGCTGTTAAGCCTCAAGGAAGTGCTAAAGGACAATACCCCGTCCAGGGAAAAGTTTCTCTTAACCTTCCTCTGGTCGGGTTTAGTGCTGTCCTCGGGAATAAGGAAAATCGATCCGCGCAGCCGTCCCATTATCATTCTCGAGGACGTGGAAGGCCGTTTCCATCCCTCGCTCCTGCTGGCCTTCTGGTCGGTAGTGGAATGCCTGCCCGTGCAGAAAATCGTCACCACTAACTCCGGGGAACTGCTCTCGGCGGTGCCTCTGTCGCATCTGCGCCGCCTGTGCCGCGAGTACTATGACACGCGCTGCTACAGCGTGAGTGAGTCGCACTTTAATACCGACGATCTGCGCAAGGTGGCCTTTCACGTGCGCATTAACCGTCCCTCAACGCTTTTTGCCCGCGTGTGGATCCTTGTCGAGGGCGAAACCGAGATGTGGATCGTGCCTGAGGTGGCCTCGATGCTAGGTCTTGATCTGGCCTGCGAGGGAGCGCGGGTGATGGAGTTCGCGCAATGCGGCCTGGGGCCCTTACTGAAGCTGGCGCGCTCCTTAGGGATCGCTCCTTTTGTGATCACCGACGGCGATGACGCGGGACAGCGCTATACCGCCACGGTGCGCTCCTTTACCCGCGGGCGGGAGGAGGAGCATCTGCTGACGCTGCCGGCCATGGATATCGAGCATTATTTCTATCAGCGCGGTTTTGCAGACGTGTTCCGTGAGAGGGCGGGGGTGCCGGAGCATTACAACAAAAAGCAGTATCCCTCCTCGAAGATCATCGCCACCGCCATCAAGAAGGTCACCAAGCCCGGCATGGCCCTTGCGGTGTTAGGTGAAATGCAGAAGCGGGGACCTGATTCCATACCGCGCGAGCTTGCCGAGGCCATCGCGAGGATCCGCAGACTTACCGCGCGTTCCATGGATCTGGGTTAATCACTCGATATTCTGCACCTGTTCGCGCATCTGCTCGATAAGCACCTTAAGCTCTACGGCGACGCGGGTGATGTCGAGATTGGAGGCCTTGGAGGCCATGGTATTGGCCTCGCGGTTGAATTCCTGCATCATGAAATCAAGGCGCTTGCCGCAGCTGCCGCCTTTACTGAGGATGGAGCGCACTTCCTTGATGTGCGACTGCAGGCGATCGTATTCTTCGGCGATATCGCTCTTCTGGGCCAAAAGCGCCACCTCGGCCTCAAAGCGCTCGGCGGGGATGTCGGTTTTGAGGGCGGCGATTTTCTCACGCAGGCGTACGCGTTCCTGCTCGACAAGATGGGCAAGATTGTCGCGGATCACGGTTAAGAGCTCTTCCATGGCCGAGAGCCTGTCTAAGATGACCTGCTTGAGGCGCTCGCCTTCGCGCCCGCGGTTTTGCGTGAAGTCACAAAGCACCCGGGTAAAACCCTCCCTGAGGGCGCTGTCCACCGCCTCGGAGGCCTGCGCGTCCTCGATGAGGACGCCCGGGAAATTTAAGATGTCCACGGCGTTGATGACCGCGTCGGGGGCCTTGTCCTTAATGGTCTTCAGGTGCGCAGTCAGGGTATCCACGAGAGCGGTGTTGAGGGTGAGCCCCTGCTTTTCGTTAGGCGTAAAAGTGAGATAGCACTCGAACTTGCCGCGGGGGGCCACCTCGCGGATGCGATCGCGCAGCTCGCTTTCTAACTGCCGTAAATTGTCAGGCAGCTTGAAGAAAACCTCGAAGTAACGGTTGTTGACGGATTTTAAATCAATGGTGAGGGTGCCGGCGCTGCAGGTGGTGCGCAGCGAGGCAAAGCCGGTCATGCTGTGAATGGTACTCATATGCGGCCCTTGCGTTACGTGAAAGTGTCTCATTTTAGCATCGCAGGGGCGCGGGGCGGCTCTTTTTAGATCTCAGGTCCTTAAGTGACGTTCTCCCCACCCTACAGAGGGTGGGGCTTCCTGCTCAAGACCCCTGACGGGGCCAGTATCAACAGGCTATCCCCGCACGCCCGGCGGTTTAACATATTCTTTGCTTCATCTGCTATATTGAGTGCGGCATTGCGGTCACGGCT
>DVOQ01000094.1 GCA_018713485.1 Candidatus Avisuccinivibrio pullicola | reverse complement strand
GCCGCTTGCCCTCATCGCCCAGAGCTCCCGCGAACTGTTTGGTGATAAGGTAAGTAATGGAGTTTTTGTTTAAGGGACCGCGCTTTTGCAGCATGCCCTCGACACGCTGCTGCGTGAGCATGTCCTCAAAGAAACCTGAATATTTACTGTGCAGGGGTGAGTCCGGGCAGAGACTTTCATTGGAAGCCTGAAAGGCGTCAAAACACTGCTTCATTAACAGCGATTCAAACTGCGCGGCGGCGGTTTTTAAAGCCTCCGCCTGCTCCTCTACCGTGCCGTTGCCCATCTTTTTTAAGGACGCGAGATTGCGCGTATCCCCGATAAGACCTAAATCGGTCGGGGATTTAATCTGTACATCGTTCATGACGCGCTCCTTGCCCTGAGGCACTCTACCGTTAACTCTCTGACTTCTAAGCAATGACCGTGCCAGAAACCGGCTGCAGAGCCTGAAGGCCTGTGCAGACACGGCAACAGCCGGGGCTTAAGGCCGGTCGGGAAGCTTTCTCAGAAGCTTTATGTCAGTTTTTTGACGCAGATTGCGCCTTAGTGATCAGAATTAGCGTAAGATGGAGACACATCATCATCTTAGGTAGCTTATGCAGTTTTCACTTACGGCACTCATCATTGACGCGGACGGCGGACGGCGCACGTCCCTTGAGACCATCTTTTCCTTTCTGGGGATCTCCTGTCAGAGCGGAGAGGTCAGCGACTGTCTGTCCTATCTTGAGAGTTCGTCAGGCAGCGTGGATGTCGTCATCTTAGGCGACGCAGGGAAGGAAAGCCCCGTCTCTCTCATTACCGCCTATCCTCAGACGGCCTTTATCGTCCTAAGCGAAGAAGAGGACGAAAGTCTCGCTAAAAAAGCCAATTACATCGGAAGACTGAGTAACGATCCCGAATACGACGAGGTGGTATCGCTGCTCCACTACTGTCAGTCCTTTAAGACCATGCGCAAACTGCATCCCAAAGGGCAGGACAGCAAGAGCCGCGATCTCATAAAGCTGCTCGTGGGTAAGGGCGAGGCGATTTCCGAGGTGCGCCGCCTCATCGAACAGGTAGCCGTAACCGACGCCACGGTACTCATCCTGGGTGAATCGGGCACCGGTAAGGAAGTGGTGGCGCGGGCCATTCACGAGCTCTCGGAGCGCTCTAAAAAAGCCTTCGTGCCGGTCAACTGCGGAGCCATTCCCGGCGAACTTCTGGAGTCCGAGCTCTTCGGACACGAGAAAGGAGCCTTTACGGGAGCCATTTCCTCCCGCGAGGGACGCTTCGAGCTGGCCGCCGGCGGCACGCTCTTCTTAGATGAAATAGGCGACATGCCCCTTGCCATGCAGGTCAAGCTGCTAAGGGTACTGCAGGAGCGGCGCTTTGAGCGTGTGGGCTCTAACAAGGTCATCAAGGCCGACGTGCGCGTCATCGCCGCGACGCATCAGAATTTAGAGAAGATGGTCGAAGAGGGGACCTTCCGTCAGGATCTCTTCTACCGTCTCAACGTCTTTCCCATTGAGACGCCGCCCTTAAGGGAACGGCCTGACGATATCCCGCTGCTCATCACGGAGCTGACGCGCCGTCACTCCGATATCAACGGCGGAGCCACCATCCGCTTCACGGGCCGGGCCATGCTCACCTTAATGCAGAACGAATGGAAGGGGAATGTGCGTGAGCTCTCCAATTTAGTGGAGCGCATGTTAATTCTTCATCCCAATGAAGTGATCGACGTCACCGATCTGCCCCCGCGCTACCGCGGCAGTGAAATGGTAGACGATCCGGTGCTCGAGCGCGAGGCGCTGCTAGACGCCTTCAGCCCCGACGAAGATGAGGAGAGCCTTAACGCCGGCTTTGATGACAGCGAGGATGACCGTCCCATTATGGCCGACGCGGACGCCGATGACGATCTGGTCATCGAGGGCGAGGAAGATTTAGCCCGCGCCTTTACGCCCAGGTTAAGCGCCGAGGGGATTAATCTTAAGGATCTTATGGCCTCCATTGAGATCGATCTCATCAAAAAGGCCCTGACGCAAAGCCATGGCGTGGTGGTAAGAGCCGCGGAGACTTTAGGTCTGAGACGTACTACCCTCGTGGAGAAAATAAAGAAGTACGGTTTAAATCCCGATGATTTCAGTGACGGCGATAACGCGCAGGGCGAGTAAAGGAGATGACGATGCTGACACTTAACGCTCAGATGCAGGAGAAAATTGCGGCCCTGCTTGAAGGTAAGGTAATCCTCATTACGGGCGGTACCGGCTCCTTTGGCCGGCAGATGGTGCGCACCCTGCTGACCTCCTTTCCTGCCGTGCGCAAAATCATCATTTACTCGCGCGATGAGTTAAAGCAGTTTGAGATGGCGGACAGTTTAAAGGAATGGTCCTCCAAGCTGCGCTTTTTCATCGGCGACGTGCGCGACAAGGAACGCCTTAACATGGCGATGCGCGGAGTGGACATCGTCATTCACGCCGCGGCCTTAAAGCAGGTGCCTTCCTCGGAATACAATCCCATGGAGTGCATCAAGACCAATATCGGCGGGGCGAACAATATCGTCGAGACGGCACTCTTTAACAGCGTCAAAAAGGTCATCGCCCTCTCCACGGACAAGGCGGCCAATCCCATCAATCTCTATGGCGCTACCAAGCTCTGCTCGGACAAGCTGCTCACGGCGGCTAATAATCTCTCCGGGGACCTGCCCACCCGCTTTGCGGTGGTGCGTTACGGTAACGTGGCCGGATCCCGCGGTTCGGTGGTGCCCTTTTTCAGAAAGCTCATTCAGGAAGGCACGGACTATCTGCCCATTACCGATCTCAAGATGACGCGCTTCTGGATCACCCTGCAGGAAGGCGTGAATTTCGTGCTCATGAGTCTCGTGCGCATGCACGGCGGCGAAACCTTCGTGCCCAAGATCCCCTCCATCCGCATTGTCGATTTAGCCACGGCGATGGCCCCCGGGCTTGAGCAGCGTGAGACGGGCGTAAGGCCCGGTGAAAAGATCCACGAGATCATGTGCCCGAGGGACGATTACATGCACACTCTCGAGTTTGACTCCTTCTTCATCATCCGCCCCACCATCGTGTTCTCGAATCTGCCCTGCAATTTCACGACCACGCTCCTTGGCGAAAAGGGGAAGGAAGTAGCGCCCTACTTTGAATACAATTCCTTTAACAATCCACACTACCTCACGGTTGAGGAAATCGCCACCTTAAATCAGGCCCTCTACGCATGATCCCCTATAGCACGCAATGTATTGACGAGGATGATATTGAGGCGGTCGCCGACGTCCTGCGCTCACCTTTTTTAACCGCAGGTCCCATGGTGCCGCGCTTTGAAGAAGCCCTCTGTGAGGTGACGGGAGCGCCTTACGCCGTGGCGGTAAGTTCCGCCACGGCGGGACTGCACCTGACCCTGCAGGCCTTAGGGATAGGCGAGGGGGATACGGTGCTGGTCTCGGCCATCAGCTTTGCCTCCTCGGCCAACTGCGCCCGCATGGTGGGCGCCGCGGTGGACTTTGTGGACGTTGATCCCTTAAGCGGACTTATCACCCCTGAGACGCTGGCGGCGAAACTGAAGGCCTGTCAGGCGGCAGGACAGCGTGTCAGGGCCGTCATTGCCGTAGATCTGGCAGGACGCATGACCTGTCTTGAAAAACTCGCCGCGCTGCGTGAGGAATACGGTTTTTACCTGATTGAGGACGCCGCGCACGCCCTCGGCGCCTGCCGCCGCGGTCATAACTGCGGGGATGGTGCCTGCGCCGACGCAACGGTCTTCTCCTTCCATCCCGTCAAGATCATCACCACCGCCGAGGGCGGCGCGGTCATGGTCCGGGATAAAGAGCTGCACCGCCGTCTCACCCTCCTGCGCTCGCATGGCATTGAACACGACAGGGCGTATCTGGAGAATCAAAACCGCCCCGCTTACTATTATGAGATGCAGACTCTCGGCTTTAATTACCGCATGAGCGACGTGCATGCCGCTTTAGGCCTCGCGCAGCTCGATAAATTAGAGAGCTTTCTGAGTAAGCGCCGCTCCCTGGCGAAAGCCTATCCCGCTTACCTTAAAGAGATTCTCCCCCTGGGACTGACGCTCCCTGAGGCGGACAGTGAGGACAATCTCTCCTCATGGCATCTCTATCAGGTGGGGATACCGGAGCGCGATCGCGTATACCGTTTTTTACGGGACAGGGGGATCGGGGTACAGGTGCATTACCTGCCCATCTACCGCCATCCCTACTATCAGAGCCTTAAGGCCTATCCGCCGCTTGAGGGCGCGGAACACTTTTTTGAGCATACCCTCTCCCTGCCCTTACACCCGCAGCTGAATACGGTCACGCTCTCCTATGTCAGCTCCCTGATTAACGAGGCCTTAGAGAAGGCAGAGGAGGATGCATGAGCCGCATCTGTATCATCCCCGCCCGCGGGGGTTCGACGCGCATTCCCAAAAAGAACATCCGCCCCTTTTTAGGCAAGCCGCTTATCGCCTGGTCCATTGAGCACGCCCTGAAGACGGGGCTCTTTGAACGCGTCATCGTCACCACCGACTCTGAGGAAATCGCTGCCGTGGCCCGTGAGTACGGAGCCGAGGTACCCTTCAGGCGCGATCCGGCGCTCTCTGACAATTATGTCTCCTCCTATGCTGCCGTAATTGATGCCTATAAGCGTGTCAGAGACGACGGCAAACAGCGTACCCCCATCACGCTGGTGGCCTGTTTTTACGCCACCGCCCCTCTCATGGATATCCGCGATGTAGAGAAAGGCGTAACGCTTATCGAGGAGGGAGGAGCCGATTACGTTTACTCCTGCTGTGAGTTCCCCTTCCCCATACAGAGAGCGGTGTATTTAGACCGCGAGGGCGCGCCTCACCCCTTTATGCCCGACTGCATACCGCTGCGCTCCCAGGATCTCACTAAAGCCTATCAGGACGCCGCACAGTTCTATCTCTACCGCCCGCGTCTCCTTGAGGGAGACCAGGCCCGTGTGATCAGCCGCGCTCTGCCCGTACGACGCTTCCGCGTCGTGGATATCGACGAGGAAGACGACTTTATCCTGGCCGAGGCTCTGGGAAGGACCATTAAAGAGGGCGGCCATGCTGACTTTTGAGGTCATCCTCAAGGCAGGCTACGCCATCGGCACCGGCCATCTCACCCGGGTTCTCGGGCTCATGGAGGAGCTGTGTAAGCTTTCCCGGGTCCCCTTACGCTTTCATTTAGTAAGCGATCTCCTCGCTCCCGAGCTGCTCCCCCTGTGCGCGCCCTTTGAAAGCGTGACAGTGTTAAAAAGCTTTGACGAACTGCCCGGGGTAAGTGCCACGTTACATCCTGATCTCGTGCTCTTTGATCACTATTTTGTGGATGCGCACACGGAAAGACGGCTGCGCTCCCTGCGTCCCGCACCGCGCCTTGCGGTGATTGACGATCTGGCCAACCGCCCCCATGAGGCGGATCTGCTCATCGATCAGGGCCTGCTACGTAAAGCTGGGGATTATACAGATCTGGTTCCCCCGCACTGCAGACTCTGCACCGGTCCCGGCTATGCCCTCACCCGCCCCGTCTTTGCCACGCTCAAGCGCCGTCCGCTGCCCCCGCGCCCCGCGGTGCTCTTAAATTTCGGCGGGGACGATCCCGCCCACGCTCTGCTCTTTACGCTAAGAAGCGTCCTTGAGGCAGGACTTCAAGAGCGCTACACCTTTACGGTGCTATCAGGTCTCAGTAACCGCGACGGGGAGGAACTTGCGCGGCTTTGCGCCCTGCACAGTCTTAACTTTCTTACGCACACCGACCATGTCCCCGCGCTGTTTGAATCCCACGATCTGGCGATCGGGGCTCTCGGGGGCATGTTCCTTGAGCGTCTCGCTGCGGGACTTCCCTCTATTCACGTCGAGGTGGCGGACAATCAGCGGGGCGGAGCGTACGTGGTAGAGCGCCTGGATCTCGGGCTGACGCTGCATCTTGAGGACTTACAGCGGCCCGCGTGCGTGGCCGCCGCGCTTGACGCGCTCAGGACAAGGGCCCCTGACTTTACCCGCCGCTGCCGCCACGTCCTTGACGGCAGGGGCCTTTTGCGCTCAGCGACTGCACTCCTAGAGCTCGTCGATACTGTTGACGTACAGGGGTAGCTGCCAGTTAATGGCGGTCTTGCCGTGCTCCTGCAGCCAGGCATTCGCCATAGAGAAATGATGGCAGCCAAAGAAACCGCGGGAGGCGGACAGGGGACTGGGGTGCGGAGCCTCGAGCACTAAATGGCGGGAGCGGTTGACCCTGGCGCACTTCTGACGGGCCGCACTGCCCCAGAGCATGAACACTACGCCCTCGCTGCGCTCGTTGATGGCGGCGATGACGCCGTCCGTAAACTCTTCCCAGCCCTGACCGCGATGGGAAAAAGCCTCTCCTGCGCGCACCGTGAGCACGGAGTTGAGCAGCAGCACCCCCTGACGGGCCCACGGTATCAGGCAACCATGCGTGGGGACGGTAAAACCCGGCACGTCACTGCGCAGTTCCTGATAGATATTTCTAAGCGAAGGCGGTACCGGGACCCCGGGCGGCACCGAAAACGACAGGCCCATGGCCTGATTAGGCTCATGATAGGGATCCTGCCCCACGATCACCACCTTGAGTTTCTCAAAGGGGGTAAGACGGAAAGCGTTGAAAATCAGACGATCGGGAGGAAAGACGGTTTCTCCGGCTAAACGGCGTTCTTTAACAAAGTTAAGTGCGTGGTGAAAGTAAGGCATCTCTTTGAGAGGTCCGATGACCTCATGCCAGGTAAGCGTGGTCACTTTTAATAATCCTAATGCAAAAGCTTTATCCCGATTATAAAGCATCCCCCGCCTGAAGACTGTGCCTTAATCCACATAAGGAAAAGGGAGGCCCGCGCCTCCCTTCCCTGAATTTTCGCTGTCTTACTAAAGACCTAGCGGGTCTTATAACGTAAGTGGAAGGCAAAGCCGCCCACCTCGTCGGCTAAATACGCGGCAATCAGCTTGCCCTTGGCATCGTAGACGAAGCTCTTCTCGTCAAAGGCAATGCCCTTACGCTTTAAGTAAGCCACGGCACGCGGCATGTCGCGGGTCTCGACACAGTAATGACCATGGGTCCCCTTGAAGGGCACCTTCATGACCTCGGCTAAATCCCCGGCGAAGTAAGCTAAGGGAGTGTCCTTAAACTCGGTGTCGAAGATCTTGCATAAGGTGGAGGTAACGGCCCTGGCGTTCTCGTCGGTACCGGCATTGATACCCACGTGACCGGGTCTTAAGTCCACAACCTTCTTCATGATCTCCTGGCACAGGGCGGTGATGCCGGCCCAGTCCTTGGCCTTGACTAACTTGGACGGGGGCACGAAGGAACCGCCCACGGCCGCCACGTTGGGCTGATCGAGGTAGGCCTGGAGGTTATTGAGGTTCACGCCGCCCGTGGGAACGAACTTCACGGAAGCGAAGGGAGCGGCCAGGTTCTTTAAGGTATTGATGCCGCCATAGGCCTCGGCGGGGAAGAACTTCACGGTATCAAGACCGTAGTTCATGGCCTCTTCAATATCGGAAGGCACCACGGTGCCGGGGCAGATGGGCATATTGTGCTCTAAAGCCCATTCCACGACCTTGTAGTTAAAGCCCGGGGTGATGATGAACTTACCGCCGTTATCGAGAGTCTGCTTGGCCTGATCTAGATTGTGCACGGTACCGGCACCGACGATGATCTCGGGGACTTCCTTAGCCATGCGCTTGATGGACTCGCCACCGGCGGCGGTTCTGAAGGTCACCTCGGCAATCGGGATACCGCCATCCACTAAGGCATGGGCGAGGGGAACGGCGTCATTAGGATCGTCTAAGGTAACGAGCGGAACGATACCGTAAGTACCGATCTCCTTGAAAATTTCAAAAGCCATGTGTGCTTATCTCCTGAATTAGAAAGAGGTTCTCTTGTGCGAATCCATAAAGGCCTGCAGCTTATCGGGAGTGGGCAGACCCTCGTTGTCTCCCGGGAAGGTGCACTGAATGGCACCGATGGCGCAGCCGCGTTCCACGGCCTTCTCCACGGATAAGCCTTCCATTAGGCCCGTGATGACGCCGCAGGCGAAGCCGTCACCGGCACCGACGGTATCCACGACCTTGTCAATGATAAAGCCCGGCACCTTGATCTCGCGATCCTCGATGGAGCACACCGCGCCCTTGGGGCCGACCTTGGTGACGACCATCTTGGCGCCTAAGTTACGGTAGAACTTATTGATCTCGGAGGCGTCGGTAGTGCCGCAGAGGATATCACCCTCACCGTTACCGGGCAGCACCAGATCAGCCTGAGCGGCTAACTCGTTTAAGGTCTTGACCATCACTTCCTGAGAGGGCCACAGCTGCGGTCTTAAATTGGGGTCAAAGGAAATGAAGAGACCGGCTTCACGGGCCTTCTTGAACATGAGACGCACCGCGGCGCGGGTCGAATCGCTTAAGGCCGGTAAAATACCGGTCATGTGCACGTTGGAGTACTCCGAGAAATCGATCTTCTCAATGTCCTCAGGGCTTAAGGTCGAAGCGGCCGAACCCTTTCTGAAATAGAAAATCTCGGGATCGCCCTTGGAGACCTTGTTCTTTAGCATGAAGCCCGTGGTACGCTCCTTGGTGTACATCACTAACTTGTCTTCGATGCCGTTGTTACGCAGGGTGCGCGCAATCAGCTTGCCAAAGGGATCATCACCTAACTTGGTGAGGTAGGCGGTCTTATGACCTAAACGGGCCGAACCGGTGGCAACGTTAAACTCAGCGCCGGCCACGGCTAACGAATAGCCGGTCACGCTGTCTAACGAGCCCTCGTCCTGAGCAATCAGCATACCCATCGGTTCGCCGGCAAGCATCAAACCCTTTCCCATTTCCTTAAACTCCTGAATGTGTGTCAGCACGGATACGGCAGTACCGTATCTGCATGAAAAAAAACTTCTTAAGTGAACTCATGATACTGCAAAGGACAGCTTTTGTTGAGTAAGGCAGGATACAAATGACGGTGCAACTTTTAAATTGCGTGCATGATCACAACCTTTTGAGGCGCATAAATACAGGTGTTGCGCGTGAATGCCAAGGCTACAGGATCCCTTTTAAAGTAAGCGGGGTGCACCATGAAAAAACATTCCATTTCAGGAGGGTAAGGCAGACGGACGCTTTAAAGGCCGGAGGGTGTCAGGCCAGCCTGTAAGCCGGGTTCTGTGCCCTTACGGGTGGCAGCCATTCCTCTAGGTCAGCAATCGCTCGCTGACTCCAGCAATCTACCCGCTCTCAGTGCGGACCACACCAGATGAGAGCCTATTTGATCTTGCTCCGGGTGGAGTTTACCGTGCCGAAGACTGTTACCAGCTTCGCGGTGCGCTCTTACCGCACCCTTTCACCCTTACCTGTGCCTGACGGCCATCGGCGGTTTGCTCTCTGTTGCACTGGTCGTGGGCTTACGCCCCCCAGGCGTTACCTGGCACCCTGTCCTGCGGAGCCCGGACTTTCCTCCCCCGTGACCGTATGCAAAGCACGCGTGCACGGCAGCGACTGCCCGGCTGACCTGACGGGCAGATTATACAGGAATTAGGCGCGCTCTTTAAGTTCCATGGCTTTTTCATAAAGCGCATTGACCCTAAGTCCGGTCAGCGGCGCTAAGGCCCTGCATACCGCCTTGACGGGAGCTAAGGCGATAAGTTCCTCTAACGCCCTGACAACCTCAGGAGATAACGTCTCCCCGGAGGCGGTCTTTTCAGGCACCCCGACGATGAGCACGAACTCGCCCTTAAGGCGGTTGGCGTCAGCCTCAAGGAAGGCGGCCGCCTCCGCGGCCTTTAAGCGGTACACCGACTCAAAAGTCTTGGTAAGTTCGCGGCACAGCACCAGCGGATGCTCCGGAATCAGCTCTCCCATCATTTTCACGGTGGTGAGCACGCGGCGCGGAGACTCATAAAAGACCGTGGTGCACTCAATATTCTGTAAATCCGCAATCGCGGCCCTGAGTTCCTGCTCCTTGACGGGCAGGAAGCCTCTGAAGGTAAAGCGATCCGTGGGCAGACCCGCCACGGATAAGGCGGTAATGGCCGCGCAGGGCCCCGGGAGGGCGATGACTTTGACGTTACAGGCGGCAAGTTCCCGCACCACGCGAAAACCGGGATCCGAAATCAGCGGGGTGCCGGCATCCGAAATCAGTGCCACCAGACCGCCCTTTGCCACCTCGCCGGCAATTAAATCAGCGCGTTCGGCCTCATTATGATCGTGGCAGCTGACCATGCGCGTGTTCTTAACGCCGATACTGTCTAAAAAGATGCGGGAATGGCGGGTATCTTCGGCGGCAATGAGCGTGGCGGCCTTTAAGACTTCCACGGCGCGGTAAGTGATATCGCTTAAATTACCGATGGGCGTGGGAACGATATAGAGGGCGTTTTCAAGCATGACGGATTTTCCTCAATGGCTGTCTTAGCCGTATTGTAAGCCAGAGCCCTGATGCTGTCAGGCCGTGCCTTAAAGGGCGCGTGCTATAATGCGACCGTGTTTCTTTCTTGAGGTCAGGACCCGTGAACCTAAAACTCTCATTAAAACCCTGCCTTGTAGCCTTAGCGCTGAGCGCCCTGATTGCAGGCTGTAGCAGCACTCAGACCGCGACTCAGGCGACCGCCCTTACCACCGCAGAGGCTTTTGCGCCTTTAGACCGCTCCTTAAGCGCCTATGAGGATTTACTCTCTTCCGCCTCGGACGACACGGCCTTCAACGCCATGGTGCTTCTTGCGAGGGCGCAGATCGTAAGCAAGCAGTACGCGAATGCCGCTGCCACCATTGAGGCCATGAAGGGAAGCGCCCTGACCCCGCTGCAGAGCGATGAGGCCCGTATCGTGGAGGCCCTGCTCTTTACCGCGCAGCAGGATTACCTCAGAGCTTCAGCCAATCTCAACGCGGTCAATGAAATGACCCTGCCTTTACAGGTGCTCACCTATTTCTGTCAGTTAGACACCCGCGTCAACGAGCAGCTCTATGAAGAAAGCGCCAACGAAAATTATCTTGAGCGCGCCTTTGCCTCACAGTTAAACCTCTTAAGTATTATTGATGCGCAGGGTCAGCCCCGCGTGCTTAAGGATACCGTGAGCGTCTTAAAGCACTATCCCACCTCGCGCCTTGCCGCCCTGCAGGCGGAGGCTGCCGATCCGCTGCAGCGGGGCTTTTACGCCTATGCCATCGCCGACAGTTCGGTAAACCCCGAGATTAAAGAGCGCCTGTTAGATTCCTTTAAAGCGCAGTTCCCCGATCATCCCCTGGCCGCCCTCAGCACCTCAGGATCAGAAAATACCGGGGCTACGGCTGCGCCTCAGGGACTTGCTCCGGAGCTTAAGGCCGGCGATCGCGTGGCCGTACTCCTGCCCCTGTCGGGACGCTTTGCCGCCTCGGTGGGAGAACCGGCCCGCTTAGGCGTGCTCGCGGCCCTGCAGGATATAAAGCCCGATCTCAAGGTCGTGTTCTATGACACGGCAAAGCTCTCCATACCCGATATCGTGGCCGATGCTCAGCGTACGGGCACGGACTTTATCCTGGGCCCGGTGTTAAAGCCCGAGGTGGATGCCCTGTTAAGTGCTAAAGCCGGGATCCCCACCGTGCTCTTAAACCGCGCCGACAGCGCTCTGCCTGCACATACTTACTATCTCGATTTAAGCCCCGAGTATGAAGGCGCCTTAGCCGCCTCCAAAATGGCCCTTGACGGGGTACGTAATCCCGCGGTGGTAACTTCCGCCTCCTCGCGCTCCCAGCGCGCGGCGGGAACTTTCGTGCAGAAACTCAGAAGCGCCTCCGGACAGAGTCCCTACGTGTGCCGCTTTAACAATCTCGATGACGTGAAAAGCTCGGTCGCGGCCTGTGATCTTAAAAGCCGTGACGGCGTCTATATCGCCGCCTCCGCTTTAGAGGCCAGCGAGATTAAGGCCCTGCTGCCTGCCATCGTGCCGGCCTACATCACCGATCAGAGCTTTACGGGCGTGAACGCCTCCTCCCTGGAGGTCACGATGTACGGTGCCTATTTAGGCGATATGCCGTGGCTTATCACCGAGAGCGAGCTTAAAAGCTCCATGATGCAGAATCTGCCCAAGGCTGATCCCCAGGTGCAGCGCATCTTTGCCGCAAGCTACGATGCCTTAGCGGTCGCGCTGAATCTCAACCGCCTTTCCATGAATCCCACGGACGTCCTTCACGGTCTTACCGGCGATATCTCGCTGGGCGCTAATGGCCTCCTGGAGTCCGCGCCCTTATGGGTTAAGGTAGGCACTACGGTGCGCGAATAGCCTTACGCGCCGGACAGGGACGGAGATTAATCCCGTCCCTGCCCTGTCTATACATGCTTTTTTCCTCTAAACGTATGTGAGATTTCCACAACCCCATTCCGTACCTCCATTTCGGGGCATCTTAGCAATTTTTCCCGTGTCAGACCGTCTTAGAAATGTGATGAGGATCTATAATATTTCATGATCTGCGTCACGTTTAGTAGCATTTGGACGAGGCAAAGTGAGCATGGATAACTTAACCGCCGCCTATTTCCTTACCGTGGTGGTGCCAGTCTTTAACGAAGATGCCAGCCTTCCCTATCTCTTTCAGTCTTTAAAAGACTACAAAGCTAAAGCTTCCGTAAGACTCTGCGTACTTTTCGTCAACGACGGCTCCTCGGATAACTCTCTGAGCCTCATTAAAGAGGCCTGTAAGAGCGACAGGGACTTTTTCTATATCGCGCTTCAGAGGCGCTCGGGGCTTACCGGAGCGCTCAAGGCCGGCTTTACCCATGCAGCCTCTCCCTGGTGTGCGTACATTGACGCCGATCTGCAGACCTATCCCGAGGACTTTGAGCTCCTGCTCCCGCATGTGAACGAGGCCGCCCTCATCTGCGGCTTAAGAACCAAACGCCATGACAGCGGCTGGAAAAAAGTGCAGTCCCGCATTGCCAACCGCATCCGCAACGCCGTAACCCATGACGGTTTTACGGACACCAACTGCCCCTTAAAACTCATCCGCAGTGATTTAGCGCGCCGTCTGCCTCTCTTTTCGGGCATGCACCGTTTTCTGCCCGCGCTCACGCAGCTGTTCGGGGAAAAGGCGATGGGGATCCCCGTGCGCCATAAGGAGCGCGCCCACGGCAGTTCCAAGTTCAGCTTTAAAAACCGTGCGCTCCCCGGCCTGTGCGATCTGCTGGCCTTTATCTGGATGCGCCGCCGCTTTGTCGATCCCGTGGTAGCTCAGGACAATCTGCAGACTCAGGAACCCACCCTCAGGTAAAGTTATTCCAGACCACAGGCGCTACTTTCATGCACACCGCGATCTTCTCCGTCTATACTCTGGTGGGACTTACCGCACAGCTGCTGTTTACCTCGCGTATGCTCGTACAGTGGGTGCTCTCCGAGCGGGCCCGCTCGGTGGTCAATCCCTCCCTGTTCTGGTGGCTGTCACTCTTCGCCTCGCTGCTCATGAGCTTTTACGGTTATCTGAGGCAGGATTTAGCCATTCTGTTAGGCCAGTTTCTTTCCTACTACACTTATGTAGTCAATTTAAAATTAAAAGGCAAACTCAGACGCCTGCCCCTTATTCTGACTCTCGCTCTCATTGTAGCCCCCGTGGCGCTGCTTGTAAGCGAGATGTGGGATACGCAGGCCTTTGCCGCCATTTTTCTTAACGACGCTCACATTCCTTATGCTCTGCTCGCCTTAGGCTTTGCAGGACAGCTCCTCTTTACGCTGCGTTTCGTGGTTCAGACCTATATCTCGTGGCGGCTTAAGGAATCCGTCCTGCCCGCGGCCTTCTGGTGGCTAAGTCTCACCGCCTGCCTTGCCGTGCTCGCGTATGGCTGTCTGCGTCTTGACGTGGTGCTCATCCTGGGGCAGGCCGCGGGACTTGTAACTTATGTCCGCAACCTCATGCTCTTAAGGAAAAACTCATGACCTCACGCCCCCTGACGCTTTACGTCCTCATAGCGCTGTTTATCGCGCTGCTGCCTGCCCTGCTGCTGCGCGATCTCAATCCCGTCAACGAGTTCAATTATCTGGCCATAGCTCACGACGCTCTGGAGCGCGGCACCCTCTTCGCCTTCTATCAGGACGGGATTCCTTATGCAGATAAGCCCCCGCTCTATCTGTGGATTGCCATGCTGTCCTATAAGTTAGGCGGCCTTAATCCCTTTATCCTGCTGTGCGTGGGAGCGACCCTGCCGCTTCTGGGCCTTTTCTATGTCATGGACCGTTTTTTAGGCCGCGGCTACAGCGCAAGAGAGCGCGCCTTAATGCTTCTTGCCCTGGCCTCGCTGCTCTTTTTAAGCGCGCAGGGCGTCATGGGACGCATGGATATTCTCTTTACCTTCTTTATCGCCCTCGCCTGGCTCATGACCAAGGAACGCGTCAGGGAGGTCCTCAGGGACGGTATCAGCTTCCGTTACCGCCTTACGCTGCCCCTGTGCATTTTCGCAGGTCTTTTCACCAAAGGCCCCTACGCCGTTATTTTCATTCTCCTGGCGCTGTTTTTCCTGCTGCTGTTTAAGGGAGCTCTCAGACAGTACTTCAGGGTCTTTAAGCCCTCATTCTTTTTAGTTCTCCTTACTCTCACCGTTCTGTGGGCCCTGTGCGTGCTTGCCGACGGCGGCATGGACTATGCCCGTGAGCTTTTCGTGGGGCAGAGCGAAAAACGCCTTGCAGGAAGTACCGGACATCCGCGGCCGGTTTACTGGTACTTAACCAACCTCTGGTATATCGCCGCCCCCGTGGCTTTTGCGGGACTGCTGTTTACGGTCATGGACGTTAAGGCACGCCTCTCCACCCTCTCAGTGGAACGCTTAGGCTGCCTTGCCTTTTGCGCCGCGGTGTTCATCACCGTCTCCCTGCCCTCGTCCAAGCTTGAGATTTACCTCACGCCCGCGCTGCCCTTTGCCGCGTATTACGTGCTGTTAAGTCTTCTTGAGTTTAAGCAAGAAAGTGCAGGAAGACTTACCCGTCATCTGCTGCGTCTGTCCTTTATCCTGCCCCTGCTGCCCTTCGCGGCCCTGCTTCCTGCGTACTTTATCCTGCGCCACAGCATCCCGCTTTTAAATTCCACGCCCCTCCTCGCGCTGCCCTTTGCGCTTATCTCTCTGGCCGCGCTCTATGCGCTGTGGCTCGCTGTAAAAGAGCGTCACCTGACGGCTTTAGCCTGGCTTGGCGGCGGTATCCTCTCTTTCTTTTTAAGTCTGGGTTTCTGTCTCCCCGCGCTTAATCCCTATCTTGGTTATCACGATCTGGCTCAGGCGGCCTCTAAGGCTCTGGATGACGGCTACGGCCCCACACTCTGCACGCTTAAGGTGCGGACTCCGCAGAATTTCTTTCTCTACGATGCGCGCTTTAAGGTCGTGGAAGATCCCGAAAACTGGCAGGAGGACTGTCAGGGGGCGGTGATCCTCGCTTCACGTAAAAGCATGCAGCGCTCCCCTGAGTTAAGGGATGAACTGCTGCAGGCAGGCGGCGTTATGATAGGCGATAATCTCATACTTACCTTGCCAAGGAATTAACATGCGCATTCTTATCAGCGGCATGGCCGGATTTATCGGCATGCATTTAGCACAGGCTCTCATCACGCGCGGGCACAGCGTCACGGGCTTTGACAATCTAGGCTCCATCACCTATGACGTAAGCTTAAAATACGGACGGCTTCAGCACCTGGGGCTTGGACCTGAGCAGAGCATTCAGGCCGGTGAGCACGTGAGTAACGGAGAGCTCTCCTTTATAAAAGGCGATCTTAGCGACGCGGACTTTGTCAGCTCCCTTATCTCCGCGGGCAGATTTGACGTGGTAGTCAATTTAGCGGCTTTAGCCGGCGTGCGTCTTTCCATTGAGCGCCCCCGTGATTACTTTGAAAGCAATGCCTTAGGCTTTTTCAATCTCCTTGAGGCCCTGCGCTCTCTGAATACCCCGCCGCGTCTTGTCTATGCCTCGTCCTCCTCGGTCTACGGTGACTGTGAAAGAGCCCCCTTCCGCGAGGACGATCACGACTTAAAGCCCGTCTCGGTCTATGCCGCGACCAAGGAAATTAACGAGACGCTCGCTGCCACCTACGCTCATCTCTACGGTCTTGACACCACCGGCCTGCGCTTTTTCACCGTCTACGGTCCGTGGGGACGCCCCGAAATGGCCCCCTTTATCTTCACCAAAGCGCTGCTAGGCGGAAAGCCTCTCACCCTCTTTAATCAGGGAAGGCTGCGCCGTGACTTCACCTACGTGGAGGATATCGTACAGGGCGTGATCCGCATTATTGAAAACCGCAATCCCCGGGGCGACAGAGCGGCTGTCTACAACATCGGTCACGGCTCTCCCGTGGAGCTCATGGATTTTGTCACCACCCTTGAAAAGGTAAGCGGCGTCAAGGGGCAGCTGATTTTAGGCCCCATGCAGAAGGGCGACGTGCATCAGACCTATGCCGATACCACGAAGCTTATGCGCGATTACCATTACACCGCCCCCACGCCTCTTGAGGAAGGTCTCACGCTCTTCTTTAAGTGGTACCGCGACTATTACGGTATAGCTGGGGATTAAGGGGGGAACCGGCCTTAAGGCCGGTTTTTTCTCAGGTCACGATGGTGAAATCCGGATCCTCACCACTCTCCTCTTTCTTTTCCTGAGTGCTGTCGGTCACGCTCTTATCAAAGGCTGGCTCGCTGACCGAGTTTACCCCGCCCAGGTCGCTGCCCTCAAAGCTCTGCTCCTGTTCTGTCACCACCTCAAAGTCGGGACTGTCGGAACTCTCCTCGTTAGGGGCGGCCGGTCCGTCGGCGACAAAGAAGACGCGGATGGGAATGGCGATTTTGGATTCGGTGGCAATCAGTTCCTGAATGCAGCTATACGGCAGAAACACGGAGCAGATCTTGCCTGAAAAACGGGTTTCAAAGCTTAAACCGCGGGGGCCGATGTCAAAATGCCGCGTTGCCATGGGGGAAACCGAGAGAATGAGCTCGTCAGTGGCGGTAAACTGCGAGGGCAGCACCACGCCCGCGCACTTGGGATTCACCAGCAGATGCGGCGTGTCTTCGTTATCGACGATGTAATCGTAGTAGGCCTTGAAGATATAGGGGTTAAAGCCTGCAAAAGTCGAACTGATCACCTTGGGTATCCTTCTTACTTAATGTTAAGGCTATTGTACCCGTTTCCCCTTTTTAGATCTCCAAAAACAGAAAACCCCTGCCGGGGCAGGGGTTGTCGTAATGAAAGCTCTGTTAACGCTTGGAGTACTGCGGGCGCTTACGGGCCTTGTGGAGACCGACCTTCTTACGCTCCACGCTACGGGCGTCACGGGTCACGAAACCGGCCTTGCGCAGGGCAGGGCGGAAGGTCTCGTCGTACTCGATGAGAGCACGGGTGAGGCCGTGACGGATGGCACCGGCCTGACCGGAAATGCCACCGCCGACAACGGTGATGTAAATGTCGAACTTATCCTTGACCTCAAGCAGCTCGAGGGGCTGAGCCACCACCATGCGGGAGGTGGGACGGCCAAAATACTGCTCCAGGGTACGACCGTTAATGGTCATCTTGCCAGTGCCCTGCTTGATGAAAACACGGGCAGTGGAGTTCTTGCGACGGCCAGTGCCGTAGTATTGAGTTTCAGCCATTTGTCATGCTCCTTTAAAACTTGAGAACCTGGGGCTGCTGAGCGGCATGATTGTGCTGCTCACCGGCATAAACCTTCAGCTTACGGAACATGGCGCGACCTAACGGCCCCTTGGGCAGCATGCCGCGGACCGCTTTCTCAATCACGGCCTCAGGCTTACGGGCAAGCAGCTTCTCAAAGGTTTCACTCTTGATGCCACCCGGATAGCCGGTGTGGTGGTAGTAAACCTTATCGGTAGCCTTATTGCCGGTCACCTTAATCTTGGAAGCGTTGATCACGATAATGTAATCACCGGTATCCATGAAGGGGGTGTACTCGGGCTTGTGCTTACCGCGCAGGCGCTTGGCGATCTCAGAAGCAAGACGGCCTAAAGTCTGACCCTCTGCGTCAACAACAAACCAGTCACGCTTAATGGTAGACGGTCTGGCAACATAAGTTTTCATTAAAAAACCCTTTAATAATCAAAAGCCAAACGGAAAAATTATTCCGCTTCCCGAGATTGGGGTGGGAAAACCCGCACCAAGGATAAAGGGGCGCGTGGATTTTACACGAAGTGAGGCTCTGACTCAAGAGCTGGGAGGCGCTTTTTTTTGCGCTTCCGGCACAAAAAAACAGCTTCCTCTCCTAACTCTTTCTTACGCACGGTAAAGTGGGCAGGGACGTGCTTCTTTTTTCGTTCTATGTGAGCGCTAAGTTTTGCCCCCTACACTTACACCCGAGGCCTGAAGAAAAAGATTTCGATCGCCTCCAAAAAATTCGCAGCGCTCAATTTAAAAGCGCCCGCGCAAATGCCATAATCAAAGAGGTATAAGCTAACTTACAAACACAGGGCTAACAACATGAATCTGATGTACATTTCTCTTTCACTTACGGTCGGTTTCGTCATTGGCGCGGTCATTGCCTACGTCTTTGTCACCCGTTTTTCCTCCAAGCACAAGATTCAGGATGAACTGTTACGTTCTAAACGCGAGTTAGCCAACGCCAAACGGCAGTTAGACGAGTTTTTTGTCGGAGGTGACGAACTCTTCTCGCAGCTTACCAAAGCCTACAGCACCTATGCCCGCTATATGGAAGAGGCCGCCAAGCGTCTTTCTCCGGATAACAGCGATCTCTACCGTATAGAGAACTCGACAGCGAACGGCGAGGAAGTGCGCAAGTCCTTAAAGGAAAGCCTCATGGCCTTAAAGGAGCAGGTTTCCGATATCACGGCCACCATTGAGGAAGAAGAAAAGAAGGAAAAGGGTGAAACCGTCTCTGAGGAAGAGAGTGCGGTAAAGTCCGAGAAGAAGGCTGACAGGAAGGCGGAAAAAGCCGACGAACCTTCCTCCGAGGAAAACCCTGCTCCTAAGGAAAAGGTTAAGGAAGAACCGGTAGCCGAAGAAAAGTCCGAGCCGAAGCCCGTGGAGCCTGAGGACTGCGCACCTGAGACAAAGAGCGCGGCTAAGCCTAAGGAAAAGGAACACGAGGAAGCGCCGCTGCCTCCTGCCGATCTCGAAGAAATTCCGCAGCCGCCCAAGGACTTTGTCGAAAGACGCGAACCGGAAAAGATTTAGGTTACGTCACAGAGACCGTAAAGTGCCGCTCTGTGGAGCGGCATCTTTTTGGCCCTAAGACGTAAAAAATCGCTAAAAACTGTGAACCAGATCAAAATTTCATAGTCAAAGCAGCAGTTGACCAGTGTTCAAAAGGAGTACTTACTAACATGATCCGCCACACCATCAAAAACACTAAAACCGTTTTAGCCACCGCCCTTGCAGGCGTCCTGATGTTAAGTCTGGCCGCAAATGCGCAGGCAGCCAGTGCCACCCCGCTCCTTAAGGCCATGGAAAACGCCGCAGGAGAGCCGTCGCTCGCTCCCATGCTCAAGGACGTTATTCCCGCCGTGGTCAATATTTCGGTAAAGGGCAAGAAGGAAGTCTCCTCCCCCATGCTCAACATCCCCGAGGAGTTCCGCTTCATGTTCCCGCAGCTTGACCGTCCCCGTCAGCGTGAGTTCCGCGCTTTAGGCTCCGGCGTGATTGTGGATGCCAAAGACGGCTATATCGTCACCAATCACCACGTTATTGACGGGGCCGACGAGATCCGCATCGCCTTAAACGACGGCCGGGAATTTGATGCCAAACTGATAGGCTCCGATCCCCACACCGATCTGGCCTTGCTCGAGTTAGAGGATTTCAGGAACATTACCGCCTTAACCCTTGCCGACTCCGACAGCCTTGAGGTAGGAGATTTCGCCGTTGCCATCGGCAATCCTTTCGGCTTAGGACAGACCGTGACCTCCGGTATCGTCTCCGCCTTAGGCCGTACGGGACTAAACATCGAGAACATCGAGAACTTCATTCAGACTGACGCGGCCATTAACTCCGGAAATTCAGGCGGTGCCCTCGTCAATTTACGCGGTGAGCTCATCGGCATTAACACCGCCATTTTAGGACCGAACGGCGGCAATATCGGTATCGGCTTTGCCATTCCCTCGAACATGGTCAAGACCGTCATTCATCAGTTACGGGAATACGGTGAGGTCAAGCGCGGTCAGTTAGGTATCACCGGCACCGAGCTTAACGCCGATCTCGCCGAGAACTTCGGTTATGACCACAATTCCGGTGCCTTCGTGAACGAAGTCGTCGCCGGTTCGGCCGCCGACAAGGCCGGCATTAAGTCAGGCGATATCATCACCTCGATTAACGGCAAGCAGATCTCCTCCTTCGGCGAGCTCCGGGCCAAGATCGCCACTTTAGGTGCCGGGGCCAAGGTGCGTTTAGGGATCTTCCGTGACGGCGAGGCCATGGAGGTCACCGTGACCTTACAGGATCAGCAGGAGCTAACCTCCTCTGACGCCACGGGTCTTTCCGAGGCCTTTACCGGTGCCTCGCTGGCCAACAGCGATTCGGGCGGTGTCGAGGTGACCTCCGTCGAACCGCGCTCTAACGCCGCGGCCATAGGCCTCAGGGAGGGAGACATCATCACCGGCGTTAACCGCTCCACGGTCAGGAATTTAAGTGACTTAAGAAAGCTCATGCGCGATGCCGAGGGTTCCGTCTCTGCCCTGCGCATTCAGAGAGGCGACGCCACGGTGTTCATCACCCTGCGCTAAGGCCCGCGCTTTTTTTAAAGCGTAACTCTCCGGTCTAAAGGGCGCGCCCTGAGGGTGCGCCCTCATTTTTGGTGGTAAAGTAATGCCTGGACATTTTTCGTGAAAAGGTACGCTTATGGGACGCAACCGTCTCCTTCTGCAATTAGCCCTGCCCGTGCTCCTCGGCCTCGGTGCCGGAGCGGCGACTCTCTGCTTTTACCCGCAGTTAGGTCAGGGCCTGGGTTCGGCTCTCTATTCGAGCGGACAGGAGGCCACTTCCTACTCCTACGCCGTGGCCCGCGCGGCCCCGAGCGTTGTCAATATCTACGTCTCCACCCTCAATAACGATTATTCCGCCGCCGACACCACCGGCACCATTACCATGTCCGCATCGGGCGTCATCATGACCGCCGACGGCTATATTGTCACCAATTATCATGTCGTTCCCTCGGGCAATGAACCTGATAAGGCCATCTGGGCGCAGACCCGCGACGGCAAGGTATATCAGGCCTTCATCATCGGTTATGACCGCCGCACCGACATCGCGGTGCTTAAGATTAAAGGTACCTCTCTGCCCCCCATCCCCGTAGACTTAAAGGAAAGCGCTCAGGTGGGCGATGTAGTGCTCGCCATCGGCAATCCCAATAATCTCGGTCAGACCGTCACCCACGGCATCGTCTCGGCCACCGCCCGTACCGGTTCGGGCCTCCTGACCCGCGAGCAGATGCATATCCGCGAGGGTCTGCAGGATCTCATTCAGACTGATGCCCCCATCAATCAGGGCAACTCCGGCGGTGCCCTCATCAATACCTCGGGGACCATGATCGGCATTAACACCGCCTCCTTTACCAATGCCCGCTACGGCACCTACGGTATCGGTTTTGCCGTACCCACGCGCCTTGTTGTCTACGTCATGAACGAGATCATCAAGCACGGCCGTGTCATCCGCGGCTATCTCGGGATCTCCGATAACGGTACCACGGTCATCGATCAGGATTCAGTGGGCGTCAAGGTGGGCTATATCGATCCCCTGGGGCCTGCCGCCACCTCCGCTCTGCGCCTGGGCGATGTCATCATTGAGGTCGATGGCAAGGAAATTTCCAATCTGCGCAATTTAATTGACATTATTTCGAGTACCACGCCCGGCACCGTACTGCACTTTACCGTGATGCGGGACCATGAGCGCCTCGAGATCCCCATCACCTTAGCCGAAGACCGAGCCGCGGTGGATTAGCTAAGTCTCCGCCCTCTGCACCATAAAAGAGCAATGTCCTTAAAAGGGGACCTCCGAGGGGGCGTATGCACTTAAAAAGGCCACGCGGATCATGTTTGTGAGGCTTAAGGCTTGTCAGCTGCAGAGGCTTTACAGAAAATAAGGCAGTTTTTCCCTGAGGGTGAAAAACCCTGTTTTGTTTTGATGAGATCTTAATGATGACTTTCAGTAAAACCAAGCTCTTTACCGCTTTATGCGCCGTGGTGTTCGCCGCATCCGCCATCTCGACAGCCGATGCCGCGCTCTCCCGCAAGCCGCAGGACAATTTCTTCTTAGCCACCGCCACCGATCCCCTGGGACTTGATCCCGCTCTCGTTGACGATGCCGAGTCCGGTAACGTCGTCTGCAACGTTTACGAATCCCTCTTAAAGTTCAAGCCCGATTCCACCGAGGTCGAGCCTTCCTTAGCCGAGAGCTACACCGTCTCCGAGGACGGCCTTGTCTATACCTTTAAGCTCCGTCAGGGCGTGAAGTTCCACGACGGCACTCCCTTTAACGCCGAGGCCGTGAAGTTCAATATCGACCGTCAGATGCCGGAAGTCGCCACCCCCAAGATGTCCTACGCCTCGCTCGTTTACGGCGACGTGGATCATACTGACGTCATTGACGAGTACACCGTGCAGATCACCTTAAAGAAGCCCTCCACGCCCTTCCTGCACAATCTCGCCATGGTGTATGCCGCTCCCATCGTTTCTCCCGCCGCCTTAAAAGCCAATAACAACAATGTCAACATGGCCCCCTGCGGTACCGGCCCCTACAAGTTCGTGGCCTGGGACAAGGGTCAGCAGGTCATCGTGACCCGCAACGAGGAGTACTGGGGTGAACCCGGCAAGACCGCCAACCTCATCTTCCGCGTCATGCCGGAAGCCTCGGCCCGTGTCGTGGCCTTAAACAACGGTGAGGTGGATGCCATCACCGGTGTGGACGTCAATACCGTTAAGGAAATCTCCGACGGCGGCAGCAAGCTCTTCACCGCCGAGGGTATGAACGTCAGCTACATGTTCTTCAACTGCCGCGATACCGGTACCACCATCAAGTTAGATAAGGACGTGCGCCGCGCTATCGCCATGGCCGTGAACAAGGACGAGTTAGTGGAGACCCTCTATAAGGGCTACGCCACTCCCGCCACCACCATCCTCCCGAGCTTTGTGCCGGGCTACAGCGCCAACGTCAAGCCCGTGGCCTACAATCCCGAGGAAGCTAAGAAGATCTTCGAGAGCAAGGGCATTGACAGCCTGACCATCATGACTTACTCCGGTGCCCGTGCCTACAACACCGTGGGCGGCCAGGTTCTCGCTGAAGCCGTGCAGGCCTACTTAGACAAGGTCGGCGTCAAGGCGGACGTGCTCGTCTATGACTGGGCCACCTTCAAGGCCAAGCTCTTAACCGACACCTGGGACGTGGGCTTTATCGGCTGGACCGGCGATAACGGCGATCCGGACAACTTCTTAAACCTCTTTGCCTCGGACGATCCCATCGCCAATCAGGGTCTGTGGGTCAATCAGGAGTACCGTGATCTCATCTCTAAGGCCGCGGCCACTCCCGAGGGTCCCGAGCGTGCCGCTCTCTACGAGCAGGCCGAGCAGCTCTTAGCTGACGAAGCCGGCGTCATTCCGCTCTCCCATGCCAAGGCCATGGGCGGTTACCGTCCCAACGTGGAAGGCTTTACCATCCACTCCGTGGGCAACACCTTCCTCATGAACGTGGTCAAGCACTAAGTTCCTGCCTTTAGAACGCGGGGTCTTATGCTATAATCCCCGCGGTTAAAAAAGCGTCAGACCGGTTCCGGTCTGGCGCTGTGTCGTGTCTTCACGTACCACTTCTTAAATCGCCCGTTACTGTCCGCCACGGACAGGCGTTAACCAGAGGAACGAGGCACAAGTGCTGATTTACTTTATAAAAAGACTGCTGATGCTGATACCGGTACTGTTCTGCGTATCGGTGCTGGTCTTTCTCATCATGCGGGTTTTCTCGCCCGATCCCTCTATCATCGTGCTCGGCCAGCACGCCACCATGGAGAAAATCGCCGCCTGGCGTCATCAGATGGGACTTGATCAGTCGATCGTCTCCCAGTACCTATCCTACATGAACGGCGTCTTACACGGCGACTTCGGCTTAAGCTACTTCACTAACGCTCCTGTAACCAACGAATTATTAGCCCGTCTGCCGGCCACCATCGAACTGGCCGTGCTCGCCATCATCATCGCCGCCTTTTTCGGCATTATCTTAGGCGTGCTCTCGGCAGTGCGTAAAAATACATGGATTGACGGCCTGACCATGACCACGGCCTTAGTCGGCGTCTCGATGCCGGTGTTCTGGTTAGGTATGCTGCTTATCATCGTCTTTTCGGGCTACTTCCACTTACTGCCCTCAGGCGGGCGCATCGACACCCTCATGCGTCCCATGGGCGGCACCGGTTTCTATCTCTGGGATACCTTAAGCATCGGCGACTTCGAGGCCTTCTTCAACGCCCTTGAACACGCGGCTCTTCCGGCCGTGACCCTGGCCGGTTACTCCATGGCGATCATCACGCGCATGACGCGCTCTTCTATGCTCGACGTACTGCATCAGGATTACATCCGTACCGCCAGGGCCAAGGGGCTGTCCTCTTTTACCGTCATCGGCCGTCACGCTTTCCGCAACGCCTTATTGCCCATCGTGACCGTGATTGGCCTGCAGTTTGGCTCCCTGCTCTCCGGTGCCGTGCTCACGGAAACCGTCTTCGCCTGGCCCGGCATCGGTGCCTATTCGGTGGAGAGCATTCTGCGCTCGGATTTCCCCGTCATTCAGGCCGTAGTGCTCATCGTCGCCACGGTGTTCGTGTGTATGAATTTATTAGTTGATCTGCTGTACGCCGCTCTGGATCCCAGAGTCAAGTACGGGAACGCGGGAGCTTAATCATGGCTAAAACTCCTTCTTCAGGACGCGCCGCCCGCTTAGGGGATATGTGGTACTCCATTTACTCCAATAAAGCGGCCCTATGCGGTCTCATCATCATCGTCCTCCTCGCGCTCACCGCCATCGTGGTGTATATAACCGAGCTTATGGGCATCAACATCCTGCCCTATGATCCCAATCAGGCCAATATGGACGAGGCCTTCATCGCCCCCTGCGCCGAGCACTGGTTCGGAACCGATCAGTTAGGCCGCGACATCTTCTCGCGTGTCATCGACGGCACCAAGATCTCCTTATCGGTGGGTATTGCCGCCGTCGCCATCTCGCTGACCCTGGGCACCATCTTAGGCTCCATCGGCGGTTATTTTGGCGGCAAACTCGACAATCTCATCATGCGCTTTATGGACGTCATCCTCTCAGTGCCCTCCATTCTCCTTGCCATCGCCTTCATGGCGGCCATGGGCCGCGGCCTTGACAAGGCAGTGCTGGCCATCGGTCTCGTTTCCATTCCCGAGTACGCCCGTATCGCCCGTTCCTGCGTGATTTCGGTGAAGGCCAACGATTACATTCAGGCCGCCATCGTGACCGGCGACTCCAGTGCCCGCATCATCTTCAGGCACATTCTGCCCAATATCACCTCCCCCATCGTGGTGCGCGCCACCTTAGGCATTTCCGTGGCGGTCCTCGATACTGCCGCCTTAGGTTTCCTGGGCCTTGGTGTGCAGCCGCCCTACGCCGAATGGGGTGATATGCTCGCCCGCTCGCGCAGCTTTATCTTCTCCGCGCCCTACACCCTGATTTTCCCCGGCATGGCCATCACCATCACCGTGCTGGCTTTCAATCTTCTAGGCGACGGACTGCGTGACGCCTTAGATCCGCGTGCGAGAAGACGTTAGGAGGCTCCATGCTGTTAGAAGTCGATCATCTCACCACCGAGTTCACCACCCGCCGCGGCGTGGTTCAGGCCGTGCGCGACGTGAGCTTTGAGATTGAAAAGGGCGAGATTTTAGCCCTCGTGGGCGAATCCGGTTCCGGTAAGTCCGTTACCTCGCTCTCCATCATGGGCCTTTTAAGCTCCAACGGACGAATCACCGAGAACTCGGCCATCCGCTTTAAGGGTCAGGACCTGACGCAGATGAGCGAAAAGGAATTACGCCACATCCGCGGCAATCACATCTCGATGATCTTCCAGGAGCCGATGACCTCCTTAAATCCCGTCTTCACCGTGGGCGATCAGATTTTAGAGAGTATTCGCCTGCACACGCGTCTCAGTAAAAAGGAAGCCTACGAGAAGATGCTCTATCTTCTGGACACCGTGGGTATTCCCAATCCGCAAAAGCGCGTTAAGGACTATCCCCATCAGATGTCCGGCGGTATGCGGCAGCGCATCATGATCGCCATCGCCATGTCCTGCGAGCCGGAGCTGCTCATCGCCGATGAGCCCACCACGGCTCTTGACGTGACCATTCAGGCGCAGATCCTCGATCTCATCTACCGGATGCGCGAACAGTTCAACATTTCAGTGCTTCTCATCACTCACGATCTCGGAGTGGTGGCCGAGGCTGCCGATCGCGTGGCGGTAATGTACTGCGGACGTATCGTGGAAGAGGGTTCGACGCGCGAAATCCTCACCGCGCCGCGCCACCCCTATACACTAGGTCTCCTAAAGTCGATCCCGCGCCTTGACGACATCGCCCACCGCCTCTACATGATCCCCGGCATGGTGCCGCCGCCTGAGGAAATACCTCCCTACTGCGCCTTTGCCGATCGCTGCGATCGCTGCACCGATGAATGCCGCGCCGATCTGCCGCCCCTTACCGTGGACGGCACGCGCAAGATCCGCTGTCTGCATGCCTGTGAGAAATAATCATGAGTGATACTAAAGCAAAGCCCGATGTGCTCCTTTCCTTAAAGGGCCTCTCCAAATACTTTAATGTAAGCTCTGGCTTTCTCAAGGGTAAGAGCGGTACGCTCAAGGCTGTGGATAACGTCAGTCTCGATATTTACCGTGGCGAGGCCTTCGGCCTTGTGGGAGAATCGGGCTGCGGCAAGACGACCTTAGGCAAGATGATTGCCGGTCTCTATACGCCAACCTCAGGACAGATCTTCTTTGACGGCACGGACTTAGCCTCCCTGAGGCCACGCGAGAGACGGCATTACTGCAAAGACATTCAGATGATCTTCCAGGATCCCTATTCCTCGTTAAATCCGCGCATGACCGTGGAGGAGATCATCTCCGAACCCATGATCGTCAACAAGACGCATTCCGGGGCAGAAATCAGCAAACGCGTGGATAAGCTGCTTTCCTGCGTGGGACTGGCCACGAGCTATAAGAACCGCTATCCGCATGAGTTCTCGGGAGGACAGAGACAGAGGATCGGGATCGCACGCGCCATTGCCGTGCACCCCAAACTCATTATCTGCGATGAGGCAGTGTCGGCTCTCGACGTTTCGATTCAGGCGCAGATCCTCAACCTCTTATCGGATCTCAAGGATGAGTTTGGCCTTACCTATCTCTTTATCGCCCACGGTCTTGCCGCGGTGAAACACATTTCCGATCGCATCGGCGTCATGTATTTAGGCTCCATGGTGGAAATCGCCCCCAAGGAAGCCATCTACGATCACCCGCTGCATCCCTATACCAAGGCGCTGATTTCGGCTATCCCCATCATGGATCCTCTCAAGCGCAAGAACCGCATACTGTTAAAAGGCGATCTGCCCAGTCCCATCGATCCGCCTCAGGGCTGCCGCTTCGCCTCGCGCTGCTACGTGGCCTGTCCCGAAAGCGCCGAGGCGCAGATCCTCTGCCAGGTGCTGCCCAATCATCAGGTAGCATGCGCCCATCCTGACACTAACCCCGGTGCCGCTCCCGCCTGAGGACGGCCCGCTTAGGTATCAGCGGTAAAAATTGCCGCCTTAAGACAGTGCCGCCTGATCTTGCGATCAGGCGGCACGGTTTTAGAAGAGACTGCCTTCCTTGCGTCTGCTACAGCGCGATTTCCTCGACCTCACCTAAGGTGATATTGCCATAGCCCACCAGATTGAGAACGGTGTCGGTGTAATTGGCACCTAAGGTGACCGAGCCCACCGTGGCGTAAGTGCTCACGGGAAGACTGACCTTTTTACCGTCCTGATAACCGGTAGCCTCAATGGTGTACATGCCCGAATCGTGATAGGTGACAGTACCGTCCTCAGCTACCGACTTGACGCCGTCAAAGCTGAAGTCCATGACGTCCATACCCGAATCGGCGCCGTACTCTCCGACCACGGTACCATTGGCATCCTTAATCTGAATAGTGATATCTGAGGTACCCTCGCCGGCATCGATCTTGGCGTAAATGGGATTGAGACCGTCGAAGAAGCCTTCGTTGGTATCCACTAACACCGAGCGGCCGACTAACGAGGAAGCGTTTAAGGCAGCAGAGGAATTGACCGAGTTGACCACGCCGCTCATGTCCTCGGAAATCGAGGACAGACTCTCCACCATGGACAGCTGCGACATCTGACTTACCATCTGCGAGTTATCCACGGGCTGGGTCGGATCCTGACATTCAAGCTGCGTCGTCAGCAGCATCAGGAAGTCTTCCTGGCCTAAAGTCTGATCCTTACTGGCATTGGCGGCCTCCTGAGCGTTGATGTACGCCTCGGTTTTGCCAATGCTGCTGTAATCAAAATCAGTGGTGCCGGATACGCTGCTCATTTTGCACTCCTGTGGCGGTAACTTTTGCCGCCTCCTGTAACTGATTTCGTTAATACAAGTTCCGTGCCAGGTTCTCAGGCCGCGTTTTAAAAAGTGCGCCTTCTGAGAGAAAAAGCCTCCTGAAGGGCATTTTCAGGCAAATCTTCAGAGCGGGGCTTTGCTACAATCCCATTATGTCACAGGCACAAACTGTCTCAAGGAGTATTTCGTGATCACTTTTGACCATCTGATTGCCGTCGATCCCGGCAAAGCTTACCGCCTCATGAATTTAGGTGCCACCGGTCTCGTTTCCGCAGAACACAACGGCGTAACCGGCATGATGCCCGCCACGTGGGTGTGCCCGCTGGATTTAAGCCCTACCCGTGCCACCGCGGTGATCGCCAAAGATCATTTCACGCGCCCGCTCATTGAAAAGTCAGGCTATTTCGCTATTGGCGTGCCCACCGTGGCCATTGCTAAGGAGCTCTTTTATTTAGGCTCCGTCTCCAAGAACGAAGAGCCGCAGAAACTCGAAAAATCGGGCGCCACCTTCTTTACCTTAGGTGACTACAGGATGCCCTTAGCCGATGGCTGCTTAGGCTATCTCATCTTCAGGGTCATTCCCGAGCCGCACAACGAGGAGGCTTACGATCTCTTTATCGGCGAGTGCGTGGCCGCGTGGGCCGATAAGCGTGTCTACTCGGACAATCACATTGACTTCAGCGCCGTAGATCCGGAACTCAGAACCCTGCACTATGTGGCAGGATCACATTTCTTTGGCTTAGGCGATGAAGTCAAAGGACTTGACTAAACCCTCCCCTGCCCCGTTCCGGGGCAGGTTACCTTCCCTTATCTCCTCTGCTTACTTTACAAGAAAGTGTTTTCACCATAGGCTAAACCCGATGTTAGCAAATTAAGGAGTCTGCATGTTCTTCACTTTCCGTCTTAAAGGGTTGCTGCTGGCGGCCTCCCTGTGCGCCGCGGCAGGTTATGCTGAGGCGACGACCCTGTGTACGCCTGACGCTTTCGGCGGTTATCTCTCCCGTGTGACTTTAAACACTAAGGCCATTCAGAGCGCCATCGATCACTGCGCCCTGCAGGGCGGCGGCGAGGTACGCCTAAGAAAGGGCTTGTGGCTTTCAGGGCCTCTGACCTTAAAATCCCACGTCACCTTAAATCTCATGGAAGGGGCCATTCTCAAGGCCGATAACCGCGAAAAGGACTTTGTGGCCGCCTATATCGGCTCTCCCACGCAGGATAAGGAAGCCTTCATCCTCGCCAACGGAGCGACGGACGTGGGGATCATCGGCTCAGGCACCATCGACGGCAGCGGTGAGGAGCTGTGGTGGGAGGAAGCGCTCCGCATCCGCAAAGAGGTGCGCTCCGGGAACACTAAGCTCTTTGAGGAGCTTTTCCCCAATGTAAAGCTGGCCAACGGTATGCCCCGTCCGTGGCTTATTGAGCTTAATGAGGTCACAGGCGCTACGGTCTTTGGCGTAACCTTAACCAACTCCCCGATGTGGAATCTGGTGCTGCGTAACTCTGAGGACATTGTTGTCGACAGCGTGACCATCTCCGCTCCTGAAGAATCCCCCAACACCGACGGCATGGATATCGTTTCCTCGCAGCGCGTCACGGTACGTAATGTCGAGATTGCCACGGGCGATGACAATATCGCCATCAAATCCGGCGTTAACAAGGACGGCTCTCAGAGCTCAGCGGAGATTCTCATTGAAAATTCGGTGATGAACAAAGGCCACGGGATCTCACTGGGCTCAGAGACGGCCAACGGGATCGGTAAGGTCACGGTGCGTAACGTGACTTTTAACGAAGGCGAGAACGGCGTGCGCATCAAATCCGCCCGTGATCGCGGCGCAGAGATTGGCCCTCTCTATGTTGAGGACGTGACCATGCACAATGTCGCCACCCCGCTCCTCGTCACCCTCTCCTACGTAGGTCAGGCAGGGGCGGCCGGTCTTGACCTCACGGGGGAAATGGAGGCAGAACCCGTGACCGCGTTCACGCCCTTAGTGAAGGGAGTTCACGTTACAAACCTTAAAGCCACGGGGGCACAGCTGGCCGCGCTCTTAAGCGGTCTGCCTGAAGCTCCTCTAAAAGAGGTGGTGCTGGAGAACGTGCAGCTTGAGGCAAAGCAGGGTATTCAGGCCCGTTATGTGGAAGGCAGTTTAATTTTCACGCAGGTAGAGTGTGAGGCGGGTCCTGCCGTGAACCGCGGAGCGCACGCCCTTTTAAAGGAGGCGCGCTAAACGCTAAACAAAAGGCCGGCACCTGGCCGGCCTTAAGGCCCTGACGGGCCTTTTTTGTGCCTTAAGACTTAGTAGTCGCGGCGGCGCGGGGCACGGCTGGCCTTGCCGGGCACGGCACGGCGCGAGTTAAAGTCCGGACGGCGGCGCGGACCGCGATCAAAGCCGTCAAAGGAAGGACGGCTACGCGGCGGCTTGCGATCGCCAAAATCCCGGCGCGGACCGCGGTTGAAGGAACGCTCGCCGAAATCGTTAAAGTCCTCACGGCGGCCACGCGGACGGGCCGAGGGCTCATAACCGATAATATTGCCGTTGACGTCGCCTTCCTCGTGACGGTATTCGCCCTCATCGTAATCGTTGATGGTGGGGTGATGGTGCTCGCGGCGCTTGGGCGGCGTGGCGGTATACTCACGCAGCTCTAAGGCACGGCCGCAGACACGGGCGGCGGCAAGAATACGGCGGGTTTCCTCAGGCATGCCATCGGGCAGATCGACCGTGGTGAAGGTGTCGAAAATGGAAATCTCGCCAATGTATTTGGAGTCCATATTCGCCTCGTTGGCGATGGCACCCACAATCTGACCGGGCTTTGCGCCGTCACGGCGGCCCACGGCTAAGCGGTAACGCACCATCTTCATGTCGGGGAAGTCCCGAAGCGGCACGGGAGTGGCGGAGGGCTGACGTCTCTCGCGTCTTTCCCCGCGCTCACGGTGCGGACCTGCGTCATCGTCGAAAGTGCGCATCTTAGGCTCGGGAGCAGACTCATCTAAGAGCAGATCGCTGCCGCGGCGGGCCATTTTGGCAAGGGCGGCGGCGAGGATCTCGGGCTCCATGGAGTCATCGGAAAGGATATCGGAGATAACCTCAAGGTACATACCTAAATCACCGGCCTCGATGGTCTCTAAAATCTCGTTACGGAAATTCTCAAGACGGCGCTTGTTGACGTCGGCCACGGTGGGCATGCTCATGGGCTCAATGCGCTGACGGGTCACGCGCTCAATCTGACGCAGGGCACGGCGCTCACGCGGGGAGACAAAGAGAATGGCCTCGCCGGTGCGGCCGGCGCGGCCGGTACGGCCGATACGGTGCACATAGGACTCAGCGTCATAGGGAATGTCATAGTTAAAGACGTGGGTGATACGATCGACATCGAGGCCACGGGCAGCGACGTCGGTGGCGATGATGATGTCAAGGCTGCCGCTCTTTAAGCGCTCGATGATCTTCTCGCGCTGACGCTGCGGGATATCACCGTGTAAGGCGGCACAGGCAAGGCCGCGGGCCATGAGACGGTTCGCCACGTCCTCGGCATCGGTCTTGGTGCGCACGAACACGAGCACGGCATCATAGGGTTCAACCTCGAGGATACGGGTCATAGCGTCAATCTTGTGCACCCCCGAAACCACCCAGTAGCGCTGACGCACCGTGGTAGCGGTAGTGGTGCGCGACTCGATGCGCACTTCCTCGGGATCCTGTAAGTGAGCGCTCGCAATGCGGCGGATGGCATCGGGCATAGTGGCCGAGAACAGCGCGTTCTGACGATCCTGCGGGGTGTGGCTTAAAATCCAGTCCACGTCGTCGATAAAGCCCATGCGCAGCATTTCATCGGCCTCATCAATAACCATGTAGCGCACGCCGCTTAAATCTAACTTACCTCTCTCGATGAGATCGATAAGACGGCCGGGCGTACCTACCACGACCTGAGCGCCGTGGCGTAAGGAGCGGATCTGATTTTCATAGGAAGCGCCGCCGTAGATGGGAGCGACGCGGAAACCCTCAATGTGACGGGCAAAACTGACAAAGGACTCTGCGACCTGAATGGCAAGCTCACGGGTCGGCTCTAACACGAGGCACTGAATGCCGCGCTCTCCGCTCTTAATGGAGGACAGAATGGGCAGCGCAAAAGCTGCGGTCTTGCCGGTACCGGTCTGGGCCTGACCTATCATGTCACGGCCTTCGAGGATCACGGGAATGGCACGCTCCTGAATGGGGGTCGGGCTTTCAAAACCCATATCGTGAATGGCGGCCATCACCTCCTCAGAGAGATTAAGGCTCTCAAAGCCCGGCAGCTCCTCTTCCTCCTCAGAGGCGGCAGCTGCACTTTCCTGTGCTGCCTGCTCCCCGGCATCCTCAGAGGGGGCTAAGCTCTCTTCGGCTTCCGTGACCTTAGCCCCGGCAGCCGTATCGTCTTCATCCCCTAATAACAGACTCATATCGGCACCGGCAGAAATCTCGATACCCTCGGGGATTAAATTATCTTCCTGAAACTTATCTGACATGCTAACTCCGTTAACGCATTAGTACTGCGGGCCCCGCCTCGTCAACGTCATCCTTTCCCGCCACTTAGCTGAGACTGAGATATACACGAACGCTTCCCTGCAGAGCAAAGCCAAAACCCGCGGCTTTGCTTCCGGCCCGTCATAAACGGCATTAATTCTAGCATGGTTTTGTGATTTTGCGCACACTTAGGAGCTGAAGCGCTTGCGCTTTTCGCCTTCTTTTTACCCTTTCGGGGCAAACACCGTCTCACTGTACAGCAGGGACAACCCCGGGAAACCCGCCGCCACGTACAATCCGCCCCGAGCTGTTTAATATATAAAATATACGACCCTGCAAATTATAGAAAAAACTGCCTATATAACAGTAAGATACCTCCCATTATCACCTAACGTACTGACTTACAAGCAGAAAATTTTTATAGTCATGTCTTATTCTTAGTTAACCAATTGTTATATAAATAAATTTTTCCTTAAAAGGACGTGAACTTTAAGTCAGTTTTGTGACGAAAGTTGGATTTTTGGGGTAAAAAGCGCTACAATACGCACCGTTTTGAGGCCACAGGGCGCACCCCCGGGCCGGATATGCGGAGGTAAACATGAAAGAGGTGAAGCTCGTCAGTGACGGCTCCTGCCTTGGAAATCCGGGGCGCGGCGGTTACGGAGTGATCCTTAGCTACGGTCCGCATCAGAAAGAGCTAAGTGCCGGCTACCGGCACACCACCAACAACCGGATGGAGCTCATGGCGGTCATCAGCGGCCTTGAGGCCCTGAAGGAACCCTGTCGCGTAACGGTGGTTACGGACAGTCAGTATGTGAAGAACGGGATTGAGTCGTGGATTGCCAAATGGAAACGGCAAGGCTGGAAAACCTCTCAGAAAACGCCCGTTAAAAATCAGGATTTATGGGTCAGGCTCGACGCCTTAACGCAAAAGCACGAGCTGACCTGGCAGTGGGTAAAAGGGCATGCCGGACATCCGGACAATGAACGCTGTGATGAACTTGCCCGCACTGCCGCAAACGCAGAGACGCTCCTTGAGGATTCAGGGTTCAGTCTCTGATTGGTATGGCAACCGGTCTTTTAGACCAAGTTAGGGGACAATGATTAAAAACACTCTGCTTCTTATTGGTGCTGTGCTTTTGGGCAGTCTCATTACTTTAACTGCCTGCTCATCCTCAAAGAGCGATCTTGCTCATCAGTCGCTCAGCGCAACGGGCGTCACCGCCTCGGTCAGCGTTAAGGCAGCCCCCGTCAGGGAGGCCGCCACGGCTAAGCCTGAGAGTCACTCCCTGTGGAACAGCGAGCTTTTCAATGACTCCCGTTTTCAGCTCAACATTCAGTTAACCGAGCGCGAGAAGAAGGAAGCTAAGAAGATGGCCCGTAATTTCGAGGCCCACATGGACAGCTCCTCCCTCTTCATGTACCACCTCTTAAGCGAGTTAAAGAAGCGTAATCTGCCCGTCGAATTAGCCGCCTTACCCTTAGTGGAAAGCGGTTTTAATCCCCGTGCCCGCTCCCACGCCGGAGCCCACGGTCCGTGGCAGTTTATCCGCTCCACCGGCAAGGCCTTAGGCCTTGAGCGTACCTCCAACTACGATGAGTTCTATGACTTCATCGAGTCTACGGACGCCTCCTTAAGATATTTAGAGCACTTATACCGCGAATGCGGTGAGAACTGGGACTTAGCCGTCGCCGGTTACAATCAGGGTGAATTTGCCATCAAGAAGGCCATCCGCAGAGCTAAGGCCAATGGCGTTAAGGACATCAACTTCAACACCGTCCGTCTGACGGCTCACGCCAATCTCTACGTGTACCGTTTCCACGCCTACGCCGACATTCTGCGCCACCCGGAAAACTACGGCGTCAGCCGCCCCGAGATTGAGAACCGCCCCGCCTTCAAGCGCGTGCAGGTTGCCGGACGCGTCAATTCCATGCGTCAGGCCGCCAGACTCTCGGGCACGAGCTTAAGCACCTTAAAGCACCTCAACGCGGGTTATCTCTCGGACTCCTTAAAGAGCAACAAGCAAAGAGGTCTGCTCGTTCCGGTGGAGAACGTCAATCGCCTGGAGCACGCCATCGGCATTGAAGCCGCAGGCGACAAGGGGACTACCTTAAGCGCCTCCAACGATTAATGCCTGATTAAGATCAGCACCTAAAACAAAGGGAAGGTCCGCGCCTTCCCTTTGTTTTTACCTGCAAAACACCCGTTAGCCGCTTAGGCCTAAGCATCAGCGAAAGGATCAAGGCCGTTGTCCTTTAAAAGCGCAATCAGCTCTTCCTCGTCCATGACGGGAACCCCTAATTCCTCGGCTTTAGTAAGCTTACTGCCGGCCGCATCACCTGCAACCACGGCATAGGTCTTTTTGGACACCGACCCTGCAACCTTAGCGCCAAGGCTCTGCAGCCATTCCTTGACCTGAGAGCGCTCAAAGTGCGGCAGCGTGCCGGTAAGCACGTACGTACGGCCGGCGAGAGCCTCGGCATTCAGGGTTGCGGCCTGAGTCTGGCTTAAAGGCACGAGCGTAAGCCCCTGCCCCAGGATAAAGTCCTCGGGCTTTAGGGTCAGGCGCTCAATGACATCAAGATTGTGTCTCTCCTCAAAGAAACCGGCGATCGCCTCGGCCACGACCGCTCCGACATCGGGCAGGCGCTGCAGCTCCTGTCTGGAGGCCCTGCGCACCTCATCGAGGCTTGCGAAATGCTTAGCCAGGGTAAGGGCGGTGGCCTGTCCTACCATGGGAATGCCCAGGGCGTAGATAAAGCGGTTTAGGGGAATAGTGCGCGAAGCGTCAATGTTAGCCACAATCTTGCGCGCAACGGCCGTGCCCACGACACGCTGTTTACCGGTGGCGGTCAGGGAATCTAAAGGCAGATAGGCAAAATCATCCACGCTCAGGGTGTAGAGATCGGCCACCGAGCTGACCTTTTTATTATCCACGAGCGCCTCGACAATGGCATCGCCGAGATTTTCAATGTCCATGGCGTCACGGCTTACGAAATGGCTTAAGGAGCGCTTTAACTGCGCGGGGCAGACAAGCCCTCCGGTGCAGCGCGTGACGGCCTCGCCTTCAAGGCGCTCCACCTCGGAGCCGCAGACGGGGCAGTGGGTGGGGAAAGTGACCTTAACGGCCGTGGCGGGACGGCGCTCCCGGACCACGCCCGCGATCTGAGGGATAACGTCACCGGCGCGGCGCACGATGACGAAGTCCCCGATATGGATATCGAGGCGTTCAATCTCATCGGCATTGTGCAAAGTGGCATTGGAGACGGTAGCCCCTCCCACGTAGACGGACTTTAAGCGCGCCACGGGGGTAATGGCTCCCGTGCGTCCTACCTGAAAATCGACGCCTAAGAGCTCGGTTATCTCTTCCTCGGGCGGGAATTTATAGGCGATGGCCCAGCGCGGCACCCTGGAGGTAAAGCCGAGGCTCTCCTGCAGGGGAATGGAGTTGACCTTTAACACCACGCCGTCAATGTCATAGTTTAAGGAAGCGCGTTTACGGCCTATCTCCGCATAGAAATCCTTAAGCCCCTCAAAACCGTGCACCACGCGGGCCTCGGGATTGACGGGAATGCCAAGGCCCTTGACGTACTGCAGGCGTGCGTACTGCGTATCCGGCAGGGGAGAGGAACATTCACCGATGTAATAGGCGTTAAAAGTCAGAGGGCGGGAGGCGGTAACACGGGGATCGAGCTGCCTTAAACTGCCGGCCGCGGCGTTACGCGGATTGGCAAAAACCTTGCCGCCAGTAAGACGGGCCCTGGCATTCCAGGCCTCAAAGCCGTCGCGGGGCATAAAGACTTCCCCGCGCACGTCCAGATAGTCTGGGATATTTTCGCCCATAAGGCGCAGCGGCACAGCACGGATAGTCTTAACGTTTTCCGTGATGTCCTCGCCTACGCGGCTGTCCCCGCGCGTGGCAGCGCGGGTCAGAAAACCCTTTTCATAAATGATGGATACGGCAAGTCCGTCTAATTTGACCTCAGCGCAGAACTCTAAGGCACTCTGTCCCGTGCTCTCGACAATACGGGCGGTGAAGGCATCAAGTTCCTCTTCATTAAAGATATCCCCCAAAGACAGCAGCGGCACGCGGTGCGTGACCTCCTGAAAGGCCGTTAAGGCCGTGCCTCCCACCTTTAAGGTCGGGGAGTCCGCCGCCTTCTTATCGGGATGCTCTGTCTCAAAAGCCTCCAGGGAGTGATAGAGCCTATCGTATTCCGCATCGGGTACCAGGAGCTCGTCGTGCACGTA
The DNA here is from genome assembly GCA_018713485.1 of Candidatus Avisuccinivibrio pullicola. Lineage (GTDB taxonomy): Bacteria > Pseudomonadota > Gammaproteobacteria > Enterobacterales > Succinivibrionaceae > Avisuccinivibrio_A > Avisuccinivibrio_A pullicola. Next base: position 24,201 of record DVOQ01000094.1, on the reverse strand, counting down.
ATAGGCAATGGCGTAGCGGTTCGCATCCGCCACGCCCTTAAGGTATTCCTCATAGGTCATGCCATTTTCTCCCCGTCTGCCATCTCGTCGTAGCGCTGCAGCGTCTTCTCCAGAGCCTGCAGCCGCTCCTCGGTCATCAGATGATGGTGAATGTCACGGATCTCACCGCCTAAATTTTCGGCAAAGACGCGGGCGGCCATGGTAAGGGCGCGCACGTAGGTAACGGCCTTACCGGGACGCGGCACATTCATATACAGGGCGAGCGCAGGCGTGGTGAACGAGCTCATATCCTGAGGGAAGGAGAAGGGAGAGACTAAAGAGCAGAGTCTAAATACCTCGTCACTGCGCGTCTGCAGGTTTTCGTAGACATAGAAGATATCCAGATCGCCGCGCAGAATACCGTACTGACGGCATAAGGCCTCAATATCCTCACCGTGATACGGATGATCGGCAGGAGCCACTAAGTTGAGCTCCACCGAAGAGGGAAAGGTATTTTCCTCTGCGGCAGCGCTCTCCCCGCCGGCCTTAGACATCTCACGGATTTCCACGCTACTCTCGGGCACGCTGCGGCTCTCACCTGCGGGTTCTTTCTTAAAGACGGGCCTGTCACGGCTGACGATGCGCACCTTAGCCACATCTGACTGTTTTAAAAGCTGCTCGTCGTCATGGTTTTTAGCGTTGAGCTTGCGGTTAGTGGGACGGCCGGAAAACCACAGGCCGTGTACCAGAAAACCCACGATGGCAATGGCACCGACAATCAGGGCAATGGCACTGGGATCGCTTAACATCTACCTTTCCTCACAGGGCTTGAAACTCGGAACATTATAGGTCAAAGCCTTACACGAAGGAAATTGCGCCGCGAGGAGAGGACGGCGCTTTATGGACGGTACGCTAAAAAGTAAAGGAGGACTTAATTAGAGCGGGACTGTTTTTCGGTAATGATGGCATTAACGCGCTCGCGCTCGCTTTCGGGAATATTGTCCCACGCCTGCTTGATGGGCAGCAGCAGATTTACCACCTCGTCGATAGGGGCGGTATCCAGTTCCACCGAGGCGACATTAAGACGGTCCTTCATATAATCGTAAAGGGCGATAAGGCGCTCTCCCATCTCCTTGTCATAGGAGGGATCAATGGACATCTGCAGACCGTTGATAATGCCCACGGCCTTGGAAATGCGATCGGACTTGTACTCATAATCCTTGCGCAAAATGGCCCCCTTGGCCTGAGCTAAACGCTCCAGCAGACCTTCATACATCATCTGCACCACACGGTGGGGGCTGGCTACCGACAGTTCCGCCTCTAAATTGGTCTTACGGTAAGCCTTAAGATTACGTCCGTACATAACACTCTCCTCTTGCCTCTTTATCTTTACGGTAAGACGGCCTGAAACTGAAGCTCGATTATGGCACGGATTAGGCTTTTGCGCATAAAAAAGCGCCCGCAGGCGCTTTTTTAACGCTCCTGCGCAGGCTACGCCTCGTGATCAAGCAGGAGGCCTTTCAGCTCGCTCTTCTCGAGAACGGCGTTGGCATCCGGCCCCACGAGCGTGCCATCCCGTAATTTCTGCATGCTCTTGGCCATGCGCACGAACTCCTCGGAGGGGATCTGGCGGATCACGTCTTCCGTGGCGCGGTCCATCACCGAGATTAAGGTGCGATCAAGCTCCTTCTCCACCGAGAAGGTCAGCCCTAAATCCCTGCCCGACAGCTCGGCGATGATCTCCTGGGCCTTTTCACGCGAGGCTTCAAGAGCCTCCTCATCCACGGCGGAGTTCTTTTTCTCCTCCTCGGAGGTACGGCCATCCCCGTGCGTCGGCATGTCGCGGACGCGGGTATCCTCGCTCTCCTGTACAGCTGAACGCTGCATACCGGCACCGGCAGTACTCTCGTGCACGGCAGTCTCAAGTTCCGTCGCGCGGTTCTCTACATTCTTCTCATCGATAGGGGTGACACTCTGCAGTCCCACCGTGACGGAGGTGCGGGTATCGCCCACGCTGTTGATAATCATCTTGCTACCTCCTTCGTGAGGAAGTCTTTTTTATTAAGTGATCTCTCCTGTCAGAGGTGCTTAGACACCCCCGTTACATCCTTATCGTCACCTGTCGGGAAAAACTTAAGCACTTTTTTTAAATTTTCCTTCCCGGAATTTCCTCTACAATATCCCCAGGGAGAGAAGAGGATGTTAAGTCGTTTACGCTATTTCTTAAGTGCCGCCGAGCTTAAAAGTCTCACCAGGGCCGCCGCCGTACACGGAATTTCGCAAAGCGCCATCTCACAGCACCTTGACGCTCTGGAAAAGGAACTGGGCTTCAGGCTCTTTGTAAGCCCGAGACGCTCCTTACGTCTTACCGATGCGGGGGAGAGCTTCTACAGCACCGTAAGACAGCTTGTCTCCGCTTTTGACCGGAAGCTCTCAGAACTTAAGCGTCAGTCCCTGTACCCGCGCCGCTGTATCACTTTAGGCGTACTCTCCTCCTTCATGGGACCAGAACTGACAGCCGCCCTGAACCTGCTGCGCGCCGAGGGAATAGACTTCACGCTCAGGCGCGCCACCCATGAGGAACTCTTTGACGACATGCGTCTGGGGAAGGTCGATCTCATCCTTAATGATCAGAGACGGTCCTTTTCCCCCGTTTACGTCAACCGTGTCGCGGCGGTTAGACCGCGTTACGTCACCTTAAGTCCCGCCCATCCCCTAGCCAGCCACGACCGGCTCACTCTTGAGTCTCTCCGTTCCTACCCCTGTCTCATGCTGACCCCTCCCGCTTTCCTGAATCCGGAAAACCGTTTTTACCGCAAAGTCATAGGCATCGAGGGAGAACTTCACGCCTGTGACTCCCTCTCCACGGCCCTGCTGCAGCTTGAGGACGGTAAATCGCTCTTTTTAGGCGACGGCCACAGCAGTTCGCATACGTTCCTGCAAAAACCGCTTCTGGCCGCGACCGGCCCCCTTAACGTTACCTACTGCGTTTTCTACGTGAAAGAAGGAGCCCGCCCCCTGCAGGAAGAAGCGGCAGATCTTATCTGTAAGGCCTTTCAGAATCATTAGAAAAACTAACTATTTGTATAAGTTTTGCTTATGTAAATCCAAGCTGTCCCCCTTAAGATAGCTACAGTTAAGCAATGTTAAACCTTAAAGGAGACGACATGAAAAAAGAGGTGTTTCTCTTAGTGGGCGCGGGACAGATAGGCCTTGCGATCGCCCGTCGCATGGCCCACGGTATGACTATTGTCCTCGGTGACTTATCCGAGACGAAGCTTGAGCAGATGAGTACCATGCTCAGGGAAGCGGGTTTTGAAGTCATCACGCAGACTGTCAATCTGGCCTTACGTAAGTCCATTGAGGAGCTCATTGCCACCGCGACCTCCGCCGGGACACTTAAGCACGTAGTCAATGCCGCCGGAGTTTCCCCCTCCCAGGCGACGGTGGAAACCATTCTTAAGGTCGATCTCTACGGCACGGCGGTGCTGTTAGAGGAAGCCGGCAAGGTGATCGCCCGGGGGGCAGCGGGCTTACCGTCTCCTCACAGTCAGGGCACCGCCTGCCGGCGTTAACGCCTGAGGAGGACGCGGCCCTGGCCACCACGCCCTGCGAAGAACTGTTAAAGCTTCCGCTCCTTCAGCCTGAGAACATCCGCGACACACTGCACGCCTATCAGCTGGCCAAGCGCTGCAACGTCAAACGCGTCATGTATGAGGCCGTGCGCTGGGGCGCGCACGGCGCGCGGGTCAACTCGGTATCCCCGGGCATCATCGTCACCCCGCTGGCTTTAGATGAGTTTAACGGGCCGCGCGGAGACTTCTATAAGAACATGTTTAAGCAATGCCCCGCGGGCAGGCCCGGCACGGCCGATGAAGTGGCTCACGTTGCTGAACTGCTGCTCTCCGGGCGCGGCTCCTTCATCACGGGCTCCGATTTTCTCATGGACGGAGGAGCCACCGCCGCGTACTTCTACGGTCCCTTCAAGCCGGCGGTCTAACGGCGCAGCGTGAGGGGACAGACGAGATAGTGCCCCGAGGGTTTGGCCGAGGCCTTGACGATACCGTAGCCGGATTTCTGCGCCGAGCGCAACGCCTTGATGTCATCATAAGCGGCTACGGTGGAAAGGCCGTTTAGGATACCGAAGTTATAGCAGGTGACCGAATAGCGCCGCAGCTTCGTGGAAAGGCCCAGCCCCTGATATTTAGGATCAACCCCCACGAAGGGTTCGTGCAGGATACGGTCCTGCCACTCCCCCTCATTGAAGATGAACATGTCATATCCAGCCACATGCCCGTCTTTATCGAGGATCACCGACACCAGATCGGCGACGTGAAATTTATATACCCAGCGGATCCAGTTGATAAGCGGCACACGGAAGAGCTGCAGATGCAGACTCTCGATTTCCTTTACCATGGATCGCGTGGCGTGGGTAAAGGTGAAGCCGTCTTCAGTGAGCGTAAGCTCACGGTTGCGGATCCCTTTTACGAGACGGTGATTGAGCCGCCACAGGCTCACGTCCCGCTCCATGTGATGCAGTGTATGGCTAAGACTCACGTGCCCTCCTAATAGGAAATGGGCAGGAACAGATCGCGCAGCTCACGGATCTGAGCGTGGCCGCGGGCCTCCAGGAAATCGAGGACACGGGCCGGCGAGGTGTTGAGCACGTGGGAGTAACCGAGTTCCGCCTCTTCTAAAACCTTGATGGCCTCATCAAATTGGCCCAGGTAATAGGCAATGTGCGAATCCGAGCCTAAGGCAATGACGTTGCCAATCTTCCTGGCAAGGCGGGCGATCTCCACGCAGTTGGCGTGAGAGCCTAAGCGCGAGTGGACGCCTGAGGAAGCATTGAGCTCGATGGCGACATTATGCTCCTTGGCGCACTCCAGAACGGCTCCGGTGTCGATAGGATAATTGGGAGACCCGGGGTGCACGAGGATATCCACCTTGCCTGATTTAATCACGGAAAGAACCAGCTCGGTATGCGTGACCTTATCGGTAGGAGTTACGTTCTCATGAAAACCGGCGAGGACGATGTCGAGACGGTCCAGAATGCGATCCTCAAGATCAAGACCGCCGGCGGCCGTGATATTGGCCTCCACGCCGCGCAGGATAGCGACATCCTCAACCACACGGGGCACCACCTTTAAATTCTCGAAATGCCACTTGTGCGGAGCGTCGGTCAGGGACGGGCCGTGATCGGTGGTGGCGAACATCTGCAGGCCCGTCTCATGGGCATAGGCGATGTATTCTCCCAGGGTGGAATAGGCGTGGGTCGAGGCCACGGTATGAGTGTGCAGATCAACTAAAAAACGCATTTTTGCCTCTCTCAGGTTTACTCAATCACGGGTACGAAATGGGGATCACGGAAGGCAGCAAAGCACATCCTTAACTGCAAAGGCGTATTGGTATCAAGGCGCAGCTCCTGTAGCGGCAGCGCGTCCTCGGCAAAATAAGCCCTCTCCATGGTTTCATCGGTTTCAATAAAAGGAGAGTCCACTTCCGCCTTCTTACACAGTAAGAAGGCTTTCAGCGCCCCGTAGGGAAGGGGCGGAGTATTATGGGCGTTACGGTCGACTACGGCAATGAGCCGCTCCACGTGCACCTCGAGACCGGCCTCCTCCCTAACTTCCTTGACGGTATTGGAAACTAAGGACTCATGCTCATCACACCAGCCGCCGGGAATATTCCACAGTCCCGAGAGCTTCTCCCTCACCATGAGGATCTCGCCCTGTTCATTAAAGATCGCGGCGCGGGTATCCACCTTGGGCGTGATATAGCCCTTATCGAAGAGAAAGCTCTGTTTTACCTCCTTCTCACTCTTTCCCGTATAGGTCATGAGGATTTCAGAGGCCAGCTCCCGAAGGCGCGTATAGCGCTCCTCATCAAAGATGTTGCGGCAGTAGGCAAGACCGATTTGCCCGATGGCCTGCATTTCGCCGGCCCAGCGAAACCATTTTTCCTCAAGCCCCGTGCGCTCGCGCAGCACGGTCAGTAACACGTCATAGAGGGATTTAAAGTAATACGCGCAGCGCACGTGATGCTGCAGCTTTGCGCCCCACAGGGCTAAGGCAAAATCCACGCCCGCGCTGTCCGCGCACTGAAGATCGGTCAGGGCATCGCCCACGAACAGGATCTCCTCACGTTTTGCCCCCGTGATTTCCATGTACTTTAAGAGGGAATCGGGTGCAGGTTTGGGGGCTTTCACGTCATCGGCACTGACCACGTACTTAAAATAGGGAGCGATGACGGGCGGCAGGCAGTCGCCTAAAGTACCTTCAAGCTCGGCGTAGCGGCGGCGCGAGGTGACGATACCTAAGGTGCAGCCGGCGCTTATCAGAGCTTTAAGCACGCTTTCCACGTGCGGGAACAGCTTCACGGTATAAGCGTAGGGCAGGATCAGCTCCGTCCACAGGGCAACGCCCTCCTCAGCCTTAGCGTCGTTAAAGCCAAGAGCCTTTAAACAGGCAAGCCCCGGCACGCCAAACAGGGCGTCTAATTCCTCATCGCTATGGGGAACCCCTGGCTGCATGCGCGTCAGGACTTCCTTAAGCGAGAGCATGTTGGCCTCGTAGGTATCAAAGAGCGTGCCGTCGAGATCAAAGAGCACGTGACGGTAGCGACAGACGGTCATATATCCCCTTAGCCGCTTTACGGCCTGACTACAATCCCAGGTTAGATTGTAGTGCATTCAGGACATAAACCCCACCCTCTGTGACACAAAACGCGATGTCATACCCATAGAGAACCGCGTGATACACGCGCTCATCCTCGCCCTGTGCTTCCTTATAGGCAGGGCGCGGATCCTGAGAGAGCACCTGCGCAATGGCCTCCCGCTCCTGCCCGCTTAAAGTGGAAAGAGCCATCAGCGCCTCGGGCGAAAAGGTCACAGTCTTTAAAGGCGGGGGTTCCGGGGCAAAACCGCCCGTAGCCTCGGGATGGGCGTCGACAAAGGGCACGTAGGGCTTGATATCGACAACAGGCGTCCCGTTCACCATATCCGCCCCCGTCACCTCTAAGGCCACCTCGGAGGCACTTAAATGCAGGATACGTTCCAGTTTGACGACCGAGAGTCCTAACCGCGAGGGACGGTAAGGCGAGCGCGTGGCAAAGACCCCCACGCGCTGATTGCCGCCAAGGCGCGGCGGCCGCACCTCGGGATGAAAGTCACGGTACTCTACCCTGTCAAAGAGAAAGAGCACGTGCAGATGGGAATAGCCTTCAATCTCCCGAAAGGCCTGCGGCGTGCAGTACGGTTTGTAAAAGCGCAGAAGGCTCACCACCGCCGGAGCAAGGCCCGGCTGCCGCGGCACCGCGAACTTATCGGCAAAAGGACTTTCCACGTAGCCGATAAGAGGCAGAGTAACTGCGCCTAAAGCCATTATTTACCCGACTCTTCTTCCTTAACAAAGAGCGCATCGGCATAGCAGGTCACCGACTCGAGGCAGGCGGGGGTCTCCGAGGCCCTTACACACTGTCTGAACACGATGGCGTTAGCGTCTAACGCTACGGCCTTGCTGCGGGCGTCATTACGGGCATCGGTCTCATTGGCGATGAAGTCGCGCTCATTTAACCTGCAGGAAAGCCCCGTTACCTGCCCCCTGTGCAGATAGGGCCTGTCCCCTAAGGCCTCATAAGTGGTTTCCTCAAGGGAACCTAGCTTTAGGTAATTGATGACGTTGGAGGGATCGAGATTGGTCTCAAAGCTCACTCCGGAACAGGCGCTTAAGGCTAAAGCCGCCACCGGCACTAACACTTTAAACATCGTTTACTCCTTGCGGTAAACCTTTACGTTGTGATGACCCATTTCCTTTAACTGGCGGGCCTGCATTAAACTCATCACGCCCTGATCGCAGTAGAGCGCATAGCGCTTCATGCGGTCAAGGTTTTCAAATTCCGCCGCCACTCTGTAGAAAGGCAGCGCGATGATCTCATGTCCCTCAACGGTAAGCGGCGAGCGCTCCACGTCATCGGGGGCGCGCACGTCAAGGATGACGTCACCGGGCATGAGCTCCGTCACCGTCTCCACCTCGGTCTCAAGACGGGCCGTATCCTCGGGGATATCACGGATATCAAGGGTGCGGGCCTTTTCCACGGCCCTGTCCACCACGTCCGCGTCCATTAAAGCCTCCTGCTCAAGGATAAAGGCCTCGGTGGGACAGACGTTGGGATGATCGGAGATCACGCCGCAGTACTCGGGCATGCTCTCGGCAAAACCCGCCGTGCCAATCTCCCTGGCCTTATCGATGATCTCCTGCTTGTCCGAAAGACTTAAGGGGCGGATCACTAAAACCTCGGAGGCACGGTCGATATGCGACAGGTTAATCAGTGTCTGACTTGACACCTGGCCCACGCTCTCACCGGTCACCAGGGCATCCACGCCGTAACGCTTAGCGATCTTCGAGGCCACGCGCACCATCATGCGCTTCAGGATCACGCCGCGCACGCCGTGATGGGTGCGCTCAAGGATCTGCCCTACCACTTCCTCAAAGGGCACGGCGGTAAATTTGACGCGGTGCGAGGCCGCATAGCGGTCCCAAATGAAATAGGACTCCTGCTTGACCCCTAACTCATGGGCAGTGCCGCCCATGTTAAAGAAGAGGTAATTGACCTTAAGGCCGCGGCGGATGGCATCAAAGGTCGCCACCCCGCTGTCAAAGCCGCCTGAAATGAGGCTCACCACCTCACCCTGAGAACCCACCGGATAGCCGCCTAACCCCTTATGGCGGCCGGTCACGATGTAAACCTTATCGTTATCGATCTCCACGTTTAAGGTCACGTCAGGATGCGAGAGATTCACGCCTAAATTCTCGTAATGGGCCTTGAACATTCCGCCTAACTGACGCTCCACCTGCTGCGAGGTAAACTCGTGATGCCCGCGGCGCTTGACACGGAGGGCAAAACTCTTACCCACGATCATGGGTCCTAATACGTCACGGCTCTTTTCAAAGATATCCTCAATGGAGACTAAGGGAAACTCTCTTACCTCGAGGAAGGAGTGAATGCCGGGGATCCGCGAAAGTTCACTTACCGCCTTCTCGGGACTTAAAACGCCCTCGTCAAAATTGACGATAAGCTTATCCCACTGCGAAAACACGTGTACCGTATAGCCGTGGTGGCGGGCCACGTTAAAGAGGTTCTGCTGCAGATTCTTGATAAGGCGGTTACGTACCGGCTTGCTTTTAATGGAGATTTCGGGAAACAGGCGCAGGATGAATTTCATGGGCATAAGGCTGAGGGCGTCCATACGGACGCCCTGACTGATTAAAGAACGAAACGGTTGTTACTGAGCACTGTGCTCATGGTGATGGCAGCAATGCTGGCCTTCGCCTTCCTCACCTTCGTGGTGATGACGGCCACAGCAGTGATGCTCACCCTCTTCACCCTCGTGATGATGGCCGCAGCAGTGGTGCTCGCCCTCTTCACCCTCGTGATGGTGATGACCGCAGCAGTGGTGCTCGCCCTCTTCACCCTCGTGATGGTGATGGCCGCAGCAGCAGTGATGCTCGTGACCGCCTTCAGAGGGGCAATGACCGCCATGATGCACGTGACCGTGCTCAATCTCTTCCTTCGTGGCCTCGCGCACGTCCTCGACGGTCACGAGGAAAGTCAGAGTCTGTCCCGCGAGGGGATGGTTGCCATCCACGACCACCTCGTTATCGCGGATCTCCTTGACCACCACGCCCACGCGGCCGCGACTGGTGTCGGCTTCAAACACATTACCCACTTCTAAGGGGAAATCACCGAACATGCGGCGATCGATAGTCTGAATAAGAGACTCATCCATCTCGCCATAAGCCAGGGCGGGATTTAAGGTCGTGGTAAAGCTGTCGCCTTTCTCGTGGCCGTCTAAGGCCTGCTCTAAACCCGGCACTAACGAGCCGTGACCTAACAGAGCTTCAATCGGGGACTTGGGATCAGTGCGACCCACCACCTTGCCGGTGGGATCGGTAACGACGAAATTAACGGTTACCACCGTGTTACGGGAAATCTTCATGCTTGTGTCCATAGAAAAGGCCCCCGCGGGGCAATGGCGCAATTCTAACATAGCCGCGCAGACTTGAGGGCGCGGCACAGAGGAGAACTTTCCCGCTCTTTTCTAAATCTGGGAATTGCCGGACTTTATCTCGTGACGGGCCACTTCCGTGAGCACCGGAGCCTTGCCTGAAGGGGCGGGGTTACCGTTTAAATCATCCGTGATGCGGTGAATATCACCAAAGGCCAGCGATTCTGGTTCTAAAAGGCAGTCCTGACGCTCGTCCCCCTGACGGTCAAAGGCGCGCACGCCATTTCCCGAGGAATCGGCGGCAAACTCCACGCAGAGATCGTTTAACTGCTCACCCTTGGCCTTCAAACGCAGATAAAAACCATCATCGGCTGCGTCCACGGTGGAGATGAAGGAGCGCAGCACCTTATCCGAGAACGTGAAGTTACAGCCTTCAAAGCCCTGATTGATGGTACCGCAGGCGCGGAAGAACTCCATTCCCTCGTAAAGCTCACTGACCGCTAAGGCGCGCACCGTCTCGAGGCGAACCTCAGGGGGAAGCTCCTCGAGAGCTTCGCTGCTTAAATTCTGCGCCACCGTGGCGGGATCGTTCTTTACGGCCGCGCTGTCGCGGCCTGCATCCTGCTTTAACACGGCACAGGCCACCATGCTTAAGGCCAGCACCACAAGGCAGGTTACCCGAAATAACGACACACTACCATCCTCATTGAAAACGGGATGAAACAGTCTCATCTCAATCAATCACTCTCAGTCTTAACCGCGTCAGCCTCTTTCAGGGCCTGAAGATTACGGTAGGGGTAAGCGTACATGGAGAGCACGCGCTCCTTAAGCTCGGCAGGGCACTCTGCCATGCGCGCGGAGAAACGCTGCCTGTCCGCCTCACTTACCGCATTCTGCCCGGCTCCGGCGGCAATCAGGGTCGGGGCATACATTTTATAATGCGTATAGATGAAACGGTCAATCAGCTGCGCTAATTCTTCAGGGGTTTCAAAGCCTCCGGTAATAGGTTCGCCGGCCACGATGCTGACGTGCCCCTTATAGCCCTTAATACCGTCAATAATACTGCGGATATCCTCCAGAGGAGTCTTGTGGTAAGAGCCATGGAGAGCCTTTTCGTAAAGCTCACGGGCCTTGGCGACGTCGCCCGGGTCAAATTCATAGCTGATGGAGACCGGAACGATGTTAAGGTCCCGCAGGTACTCGGCAAAGGGCACCTTGAGCTGACGGCCGTAAACGTGGAACATCTTGAGCACGGTGGCGTCGGTACGGTCATTGCCGTCCTTGGCACGACCCTCGCGCTGCGCAATCCAGATGGACTTGCCTTCCCTGAGGGAAAGACCGATGTACTGCGAAAGCTTGGTAAGCTCCTTTAGTTTCTCCCGCGGCGAGGTAACGGAGCGCTTGACGATAAAGCTCTTGTTAAGGCGCATTAAGGAAGTGGCGGCGGGCATTTTTAACAGATTGTCGCCGATGGCGATACGCACGGTTCTAAGACCGTTCTCGTGTAAGGCCATGTCCACGAAGGCCGGATCGAGGGAAATATCGCGGTGATTGGAAATAAAGAGATAGCCGCGATCCCTGTCAAGCTTGTCAAAGCCTTCATAAGTCACGCCATCGGTGGTGGTGGCGATCATGTGACGCATGAAATCGGCCACTAAATCCTGGAACTGCGCGACGTTGGTGATATGGGAAACCGCAGCACGCAGCTTCATGCGGGCTAAGGGTCTTAAGATAAAGGGCGCGACTCTGGAGAGCAGGGGATAGCGAAAGCGCAGCAGACCGTCCACGACCGCGGGATCGGCGGTGATCTTGGCCAATTCCGAGACTACCTCGTTATCGCGGCAGGGACGGATATCATCAAACAGGGGATCGTCGGTAGACAGTACAGGATTCTTGGAAGATAGCATCGGATAAAAATTTTTTCTAATTACACTTCATGGCCTAAGGGCACACAATTGCGCATATTATAGTCTTTTGGCTCAAATGTTTTACAAATCATGGGCTTGCAGATCTCAATTGTGTGAGATCAGGAATACTTCAGAGACTAGAGCGGGGCGTGGCCCTCCAGGATACCCGCCTCGTGAGCGGCGTAGGTATCGGTCATGCCTGAGACGTAATCGGAGATAAGGCGCACGCGCAAATACAGCTCGCTTAGAGGGACTCCCGTCCGCAGGGCGTTTAAATAAGCCTCGCGGGGACGGCGCGAGATACGGTGGGCCAGCCGCCTTAAATACGGGGAACCGCCGCGGCCTGAAAGTTCCCGGTAAAAGTCGCGGGCGTTTTCCTCAAGTAAGACGCCATAGTGCCTAAAGAGACTTTCAAGGTAGGCAGCTCCGGCCAGTTCGAGACTCTCGACATGCACGCTCTCGTAAACCTCATGACGCTCGAAGTCCTTGAAGGCGCGCACCACCTGCACGGCGGTAAGTCCGGAAAGATCCACCTCCCCCCTCTGTAACAGCTCTTCAAGATGAGCGGAGAGATGGGAGGCGACTTCCTCAAGATAAGCCGTAGCGATGACGCGGCGCACCGCCTGCATACCCTCGGAAGGCGAGAGCGCGAAAGCGGCGTAGAGGGCGGAAGGCTGTAAACCTTCCTTAAAGGGGGAGGGCAGCTTAGAGCTCAGGTTCTCGGCAAAGGCGTAGAAAGTGGCATAGGAGAGCACGCGGTTATCGAAGGCATCCTCCAGATCAGCAAGGACATATGCGAGATCGTCGCAAAGCTCCATGATAAAGGCGAGAGGATTGACGTCCTCCGTACCCCGCTCTCTGCGGATACGCAGAAGCAGCGGAGCTTCCGGTAAAAAAACTCCCACGCCGCCACGCCCCCGGCCTGAGACCTTTTCAGCGTAAGTCTGGGGGTACTTCATCATGGCGCTTAACTGACCTAAGGTCAGATTCAGGCGCTGTATGGTGGTGACAAGCCGCAGTCCCTGGGCGTTGCCGTTAAAAAAGCTGAGATCCTCCCTCTCACTTTCACTAAGCTCAGACGCCCGCTCTGCAGCCGCCTTTCCTGTGAACTTTGCGGTAAGACATTCCCCGAAATGCCCGAAGGGCGGGTTGCCAATGTCATGGAGGAGAGCTGCATTTTCACAGAGCACAGTCAGCGCCGCCGCGTAGGGGGTAAGCGGCGGGGCCTTCCTGCACAGAAGCTGCATTAAATGTCTTAAATAAACCTGCACCTCCAGGGAGTGGGTGAGGCGGCTGCGGGAGGAGGTTCTTACATCCAGAGGAAAAACCTGGGTTTTCTGCTGCAGACGGCGCACGGGAGCGCAGAGGGTAATGCGCAGACGGTCTTCTTCAAAAGGCAGGAGAACAGGGTTTTGCTCTGAAGCTAAAAACGCACCGGGCGCATCAGCGCCCGGCAGTCCTGACGCGCCCTCCTGCCGTAAGGGGCAGGTGAGCGCGCTTAGGTATGAGTCCAGATTAGACATAGAGCGGCACAGCGGAGGCTCTGTAGCTGTCAAAATCCTTGAACAGCTCAGGCTCGTTGGCACGCAGCTTCTTCATCATCTCACGTGTGATGAGCACCACACCGCCCTCGGAGCGGTAGAAGCGGCGGGCATCAACCTCGGCATCCTCACCGACGATGAGATCACGCGGCAGCTCCACGCCACGGTCTAACACCACCTTGGTTAAGCGGCAGCCGCGGTTGATGACGCAGCTCGGGAGCACTACGGCCTCGGTTAAGAAGCAGTTGGAGTGCACGCGGGCGGCGGAGAAGAGCACCGACTGATTGATGGAGGAACCGGAGATAATGCAGCCTGCCGAGCAGACGGAGTTTCTCACGATGGAAGAAGTGCCGTTGATATCCTGCACATACTTGGCCGGTGGCATCTGCACCTGATGAGTCCAGATGGGCCAGTTGGTGTCGTAGACGTCTAACTGCGGCTGCACGGAGGCGATATCCATGTTGGCTTCCCAGTAAGCGTCAATGGTACCGACGTCACGCCAGTAGCAGATATCGGGATTGCCGGCATTGCGGATGCAAGAGAGCGAGAAGTCGTGAGCGTAGGCCTTGTGCTCTCTCACCATGGCAGGGATGATGTCCATGCCGAAGTCGCGGTGGGAGTTGGGGTTCTCGGCGTCCTTCTGCAGCACCTCAAAGAGGTAGTCGGCGTCGAAGACGTAAATACCCATGGAGGCCAGAGAACGGGTTTCGTCGCCGGGCATGCAGGGCGGATCGGCGGGCTTCTCCACGAAATCGGTAATGGTGCCTTCACCGTCCACGGCCATCACGCCATAAGCGCGGGCATCCTTGCGCGGGATCGGGATGCAGGCCACGGTCAGGGGCTTGCCGTGGTGAATGTGATCGAGCACCATGGCGGCATAGTCCATCTTGTAGATGTGATCACCGGCCAGAATCACGATGTACTTCGGACGGTGGTTACGGATAATGTCAATATTCTGATAGACGGCGTCAGCGGTTCCCTGATACCAGTGCTCCTCATCCACACGCTGCTGAGCTGGGAGCAGATCGATAAACTCGTTGAACTGATTGCGCAGGAAGGACCAGCCGGACTGTAAATGACGGAGTAAGCTGTGAGACTTGTACTGAGTCACGACACCGATTCTGGTAATACCCGAGTTCACGCAGTTGGACAGGGCAAAGTCAATAATTCTGAACTTACCGCCAAAATACACGGCAGGCTTGGCTCTGCGATCGGTGAGCATATGCAGTCTGCTACCGCGGCCACCGGCCAGGACTAACGCCAGAGTCTGCTTGGCTACGTCACGTGCGTTCTCCACTTAAACACCTCTTTTACTTAGTAATCAAAAAACATGAAGGTTTGGCTCAATGAACGTATTGTGTAACACTTAAAGAACAAACGGCACATTGCAGTGTCTCTTTTTTGAGGGCCATCAAAATTTTTAAGCATTTTTGCCGTGCGGAGCACCGTAAGGGTACCTCGTTTCCTGTCGCTGTAAAGCCTGTGTAAATGCCCTGTCCGCTATGTTACAGGTAACATAGGACCTTACGCCCTGTGCTAAAATGAATCCGCATCAGGAGGGATTCTGTATATAATTCTAAACGAAATCCCGGGCGCGGACGTGAGACTGCGCCCTGATGAAGGTTTTTCATAAGCGAGCGTGACGAGGAGAGCGGCTATGCAATACGGAATTATCGGAGCCATGGATGAAGAAGTAGCCCTGTTACTGAGCAAGGCTCAGGTCAGGGAGGAAAAGCTCGCGGGGCTGACTTTTCATGTGGGTTCTCTTAATGGCAAAAACGTGGTCATCGTCAAATCGGGGATCGGCAAGGTCAGCGCCGCTCTCGCCGCCACTTTACTGTGCACGCATTATCACTGTGACGCGGTGATCCACACCGGAGCGGCCGGCGGGCTTGCCACTGCGCTCGCTATCGGGGATGAGATTATCGCCACCGAGGTGGCCTACCATGACGTGGACGCGACGGGTTTTGGCTATGCGAAGGGACAGGTACCGGGCAAGAGCCTGACCTTTAAGTGCGACGCAAGACTCGTCAGCAAGGCCCTTGCGGCTCTCAACGGACACAAGGTAAAAAGCGGACTCGTGCTCACGGGCGATCAGTTTATCTCCTCGGCGCAGAAGGTTTCGGAACTCAGGGAGCTCTTCCCCGCGGCGGTGGCCGTGGAAATGGAAGGCGCAGCTACCGGGCAGGTGTGCACGGACTGCAACGTCCCCTTCCTCGTGATCCGCGCAGTCTCCGACGGAGCCGATGACGGAGCGCTCAGCAGTAACCTTAATTTCGAGCGCTATGCGGGTGACCGCTCCGCCTCCCTCGTCTGCGCCCTGCTTGAGGATTAGCGAAAAAAAGCTTAAAAAAGGGAACGACACGCCGACAACGGGGAGATAATTATCCCCGTTACTCATACTACTATAACTACGCTCATGGAAGAGAATCCCCTGGAGACCCTCATGGCTGAGGGGCTGCGACCCGACTTTAACCTGCTGGCCGAACAGCTGACACGCCTTGCTGCACTGCCTGCCACGGAGCTGACCTTAGCCGTGCTCCTTGAAATGCTGCTGCCCTTAAGCACGCTGTGGTCACTCTCAAGGCTCACGCCCACCTTTGAGGATCTGGCGCTTAAAGTCAACCGCGAGGGACGCATGCAGTCACAGCGCTATTTCGCAGGCTTCATGCTCTGCATGCTCATCCTGCTAGTCATCAGCCTGCTGACCGCGCTCTTAACCGCCCTCTCCTATGGCGACGGCATCGTCTCGGTACTGCTGCTCCTGTTTTTACTGCGCTTAAATCCCGTACAGAGGCTTATCACCTCCTTAAGCGCCGCCCTCGACAGGGACGAGAAAAAGAGCGCCCGCCGTATCCTGCAGCCTTTTGTGCTCAGACAGACAGCGAGGCTCTCGGCCATGGGTCTTGCCAAAGCCGGCTGCGAGAGTGCGGTGTTAAGACTCTTTGGCAGCTGGTTTGCCGTCATGGTGTGGTTTCTGCTCCTCGGGAACCTGGGGGCGGTACTGATGGCGCTGTCGGCGGTGCTCTCCGAGGCCTTTAACGTCAAACGGCAGCGTTACGCAACTTTCGGCCTCTTTGCCGCCCGCCTCAATCAGGCGCTCCTGATCCCCCCGGCACTCGCCCTGACTGTCACCATGCTCGTAAGCCGCCATCCCCTGGCCGCCATCCGCGCAGGCCTTGAGGGCTTTAGAAGCTATCCCATGGGAATAAGCGGCTACGTGCTCGCCCTGATGGGGAAGAGTCTTGGCATCAGCCTTGGCGGCCCGCGCTATTACGAGGATGTACTCTGCCGTTATCCGCGCCTTGGGGGAGAGCGCGATCCGCAAAGCCACGATCTGTTACGGGTACTTAGGCGCCTGCGCATTAACGGCGTGCTCTTTCTGGGCCTCGCCATAGCAGGTAATCTCTGTTTAAGCGAGGAGCTGCCGGCGATAGCTCCAAAAGAGCCAGAGAGTGTGACCGTTCCTGCCGGGGAAAGACCCGATCCTCTTGAGGAACTGCTCCCTCAGGGTGGTACCCTGATTTAGAGGCTATAATACGGGGTGAGTAATCATCACGATAAGACGGATAAGACCATGCAGACACCCCCTGAAGATTTTGGCGCACTGCTCAAGGAGAGTGCGCAAAGTGCCCGGGACAGCGGCAGCTTTGAAATGCACGCCGAATTTGGCGATATCAAACCCCTAAAACAGGATCGTCTCATCATCCGCACTCCCCTTTTAGATAAGGCCACGGCAAAGGTGCGGCAGGACAATGCCACCCGCGATAAGGAGCAGGAAGCCTTAGACGAGGCTTCATCGGCTTTTGTGCATATGGTCGATCCCAATGACGTGCTCTCCTTCAGGCGGGACGGCGTACAGCCCTACATGCTGCGCAAACTGAAAAACGGCGAATACCGCGAGGCCGATTACATCGATCTGCACGGCAAGACCATTGAAGAGGCCTATAACCTCGTGATGCGCTTTATCGACTACGCCCGCCGCGAGGAGCTGCGCTGTGTGCTCATCATTCACGGCAAGGGTGATCGCTTCGCGCAGAAGGACAGGCGGGCCTTATTAAAGAGCTATGTCAATCACTGGCTAAGACAGCTCCCTGACGTGCTCGCCTTTCACTCCGCTCCCGAATGGAAGGGCGGCAGCGGATCGGTGATGGTGATTTTAAAGAAGAGTGACAAGCAGAGCGCCCAGAACCGCGAACTGCACGCCAGGCGCTAGGCTGCCACCCTGAGAGTAGAGGCGTTAAACCCGGCGCGGCTTTCCTGAATTTCCCTTAAAAGAAGGAAACCCTCCCCCTGCTCCGTGAGCGCGGTATGGGAAAGCTTCTCACCTGCAAGCTCGCGGCGCACTTTCTCCTGTTTAAGGGGTGACAGCTGTCCCAGGATCTCCCCCGGGATGATTTCCTCGCGCAGGGTCAGAGGAGCAGGATGGAGGCATTGCTGCAGATGCAAAGCGCCCATGCCGCCGGACTTAAGCAGCACCGCAAGCTCCGCTCCCGTCGTAAAATCCTCTTCACGGGCGTAGAAAGGCGCAGCCTTGCCCACCTGAAACAGCTCGCGTAAATTCAGCTCTTCCTGCCCTGGCGGCAGCGGATCGCTTACTGCGGGAAAATCGGTGACATCCTGAGAGATCAAGGCGAGCAGCAGGTCAAATTCGGCACGTGCGCCTGACTGCAAGGTCTCATTGAGCCTTGTGCCTAACTGCGCTTCATCGACGAGATAAACGTCACGTACCGTATTCTCTAGCATACTCATTCCTTAACTGCGTACTCTTAGAAAACGGCACGGGCTTAAAAAACTTAAGGCCGGACAGTGCCGGCCTCAGTCAGGTTTCAGGAACGGGCCTTACTTAATCGACGAGCAGTCGCAGCATACGGCGTAAGGGCTCGGCGGCACCCCACAGCAGCTGATCGCCGACGGTGAAGGCCGAGAGGTATAGGGGTCCCATGTTCATCTTGCGGATACGGCCGATAGGCACGTTTAAGGATCCCGAAACGGCAGCGGGGGTGAGTTCCTTTAAGGTCACCTCCTTGTGATTGGGGATGACGCGCACCCACTGATTCTGCGCGGCGATTAAAGACTCAATCTCGCTTACGGGCACGTCGCGCTTTAACTTGATGGTTAAAGACTGGCTGTGACAGCGCAGCGAGGAAATACGCACGCAGTTACCGTCCACGGGAATGGTGCCCTCGCCAAGACCTAAAATCTTATTGGTCTCGGCCATGCCCTTCCACTCCTCGCGGCTCTGACCGTTCTCTAATTCCTTATCGATCCACGGCAGCACGGAGCCGGCGAGCGGGGCCGTGAAGTTCTCGATGGGCAGAGCGGCGGAATTCATGGTCTCGCGCACCTTTTTCTCAATCTCGAGAATGGAGGAATGCGGATCGCGTAAGGTCTCGCTCACGCAGTCATGGAGCACGCCCATCTGCAGGAGAAGCTCGCGCATGTTCTTGGCACCCGCGCCCGAAGCGGCCTGATAGGTAGAGGAAGAGATCCACTCCACCACATCGGCCTTGAAGAGACCGGCTAAGGCCATGAGCATGAGGCTTACGGTACAGTTACCGCCCACAAAGGTCGTGAGACCGTCGTTTAAGGCGCGGTCAATGACCCCGCGGTTGACGGGATCGAGGATGATGACGGCATCCTTTTCCATACGTAAGGTGGAAGCGGCGTCAATCCAGAAACCCTTATAGCCGCGCTCCTTTAACTGAGGATAGACCGCCTTGGTGTAATCACCGCCCTGGCAGGTGATGATGATATCCATCTCCATGAGGGCATCGAGGTTATAGGCATCTAACAGCGCGCCTGTGGTCTTACCCTCCACGACAGGGCCTTCACGGCCCACCTGGGAGGTGGAGAAAAAGAACGGCGTGACTTTCTGAAGATCGTGCTCTTCAGCCATTCTCTGCATTAAAACCGAACCTACCATGCCGCGGTAGCCGACTAAACCTAATTTCTTCATATTCTTCTGCGTGTCATCAAGGGCCGGAAAAAACCGGCGGTGAATAAATTTCCGGGATCAGGGCGTACCCTCGGCGAGGGGACAGCTGTCAATCACGATACGCCGCTCATAACTGTGATCCTCGGCGCTTAATATTACCGTGAGCGGCCGCCCCTGTCTGACAATTGATCCCAAAAGGGGATTATTGCACAATCCCTGTGCATTCTTCTCAATCCGATCCAGACTCGCCTCCCGTTCGGCGACACTTATACCCTCATAGACAGAAGCATCCTTAACAAAGTGCATTACAAAGTGCTGCTCCCCATCCTCGATGGCGGTGAGCCTTGTCACGTCATCGACATACACGGGCAGCGCCGCCTTGAGATCTTCAAGGCTCTCAAGTTCCGGCTCCCGCACGTATTCGGCGTAAAGATAGTAGCCGGCAAAGGCGATACAGATGATAAGGAAAATCCTGAGGTTTGCTCTGAATTTCGTATAGGAGCGCTGCGCCCCGGCACGGGCTTTCTCCACCCACGGTCTTGCCGCATCATAAAAACGCGCGCCCGTCTCTTCCTCAGTCCCTGAGGAGGCGCTGTCAGCGTTTCTTCCGGCCTTTTCCTCCGCCATTTCCCTGTCAAGGGCCTCAAGGCGGGTTCTGATATGCTCGGGAAGGTAAGGTTTCTCATCCCGCTCCGCCTTCTCTCCCTGAGCGCGTTTTATCACGTTAAGTTCATCCTTACCAAATACCATGGGCCCCATACCCTGAAGACTTTCCTTTTCAGACTGATTATCTGCGCTCTTAGCAGCGTCCTGCTCACGCTCGTGCATAACACTCTCTCATCAACTTACGGGCGTCAGAGCCCCTGTAGCCTATGGTATCATGAGGTGTTTAACGAAAATGCTCCACTGTCAGGCTTAAGAAAGAAATGCCCACCTATATTTTAGGCAAAGATGCCCCGCTTGAAGAAACCCTCGCCCGTTTTCAGGCCGTGTTAAGCGCCCTGGGCCTCGATATCCTCATTAAAGAAACCTTAAACCCGCTCCCCGAGCTCTTCTCGGTGCGGCTTGAGGAAGCGACCTGTCCCGCCATCTTCTCCAACGGCAAGGGAGTAAGCCGCGAGGCCGCCCTCTGCTCGGCCTATGGCGAGCTTATTGAAAGGCTGGCCACCTGCAATCTGTTTGCAGGCTACTATTTAGGTAAGGACGTTGCCGCAGATCCTTACGTCTACAGTCCTGACGAAAAATGGTTCCCGCTTCCTGAGGAAAGTGACGGCGCAGAGGAGAGCGGGCCCCATCTGCCTACCGGCCTGTTAAACAGCCATCTGCGCGATTTTTACGGCAAGAGCGGCGTGCACCTTGACGATCTCATCGACCTTGGTTCAGCGTCCTTTGAACGCGGCGTCTGCACGCTGCCCTTTAAGAACGCCCGCAACGGCGAAACCGTGTATTTCCCCGTGAATCTGCTGGACAATCTCTACGGTTCCAACGGCATGAGCGCGGGCAATACCGAATCCGAGGCTCTCGTGCAGGCTTTAAGCGAGATCATCGAGCGCTACGTCAAGCGCCTCATTATCGGCAAGGGCATTGCCCTGCCCGAGATCCCCGACACCATTGTGGAGCGCTATCCCGCTGCGGCGACCACCTTACGCGCCTTAAACGGCGGCGGTCTGTGTACCCGCGCCTTTGACGCCTCGTTAGGCGGACGCTTCCCCGTCGTCTGCGTGGTACTCTTCAATCAGAGCAACGGTACGGCCTTAGCCTCCTTTGGCGCGCATCCCATTTTAGAGGTGGCCTTAGAGCGCACTCTAACCGAGCTGATGCAGGGACGTTCCTTTGCCGATCTCGATGCCCTCGAATGCCCCACCTTTGATACGGCCGCCTGCGCGGATATCACCAATTTAGAAAGCCATTTCGTGGACTCGACGGGACTTATTCCCCTCACCATGTTCAGGAGCCGTCCCGATCACCGCTTTGTGCACTGGGACTTTACCGGCAACACGCAAAATCAGTATCAGGCGCTGCGCTATATCGTCGACCGTTTAGGCTTTGAGATCTACATCCGCCGCTACAGCCATTTAGGAGTGCCGGTGGTGCGCGTCATTGCCCCCGGCATGTCCGAGATCTATCCCTTAGATGATCTCATTTACAACAATGACAGCAAGGCCATTGATTTTCAGGAGGCGCTCTTAACGCTCCCGGCCTCGGACGAAACTGCCGAGACCTATGCCAATTATCTTTCAGAGCTGGAGGACAACAGCGCCGACTTCCCCTCCGAGGAACCCGTCAAGACCTTACTTGGCATCCTGCCCGATCCCTACAGCGCATGGGATACACTGCGTTTAGGCGAACTTAAATGCCTTCTGGCCCTGGCGGCGGGCGATCTCGCCAACGCCATTTCCTACGCCACGTGGACACTGAATTTCTGCGCCGGCACCTTCAGCCTTAAACGCCTCGCTTTCTACCGCTGCCTTATCGCGCTGCTTAAGACCCGCCTTGAAAAGGATCTCGAACCCGTCCTTTACGAGAAAGCCTTAAAGGATCTCTACGGCGAGGACACCTACTCTCACGCCCTCGCGCATATTGAAGGGCGCGAGCGTTTCTTTGGCCTCAGTGGCAGTGATCTGAGCCTTAAGGGCTTTGAGCTGCATCAGGCCTTAATTACCATCTTCAGGAAAGTGCGCGACTTTAAGTCCACGGGAAGCGAAATAGCGGAAAGCGTGCCCGCCGCCCCCCGCGAGACAGAGGAAAACGTGCTTTAAATAAAAGCGTTTAGCGGGGGCGCTGAGCCCCCCTCATTTCAGGAAGCAGCCCATGGCCCGTAAACGTGCTTATCTCCTCGCGGCAGCCTTAGCCGCCACTCTCTCCCTCACCGCCTGTCAGACCTCCCTGCCGCCCACGACCGTGGGAACGGACAGCGCTTACTGGAGCGCGGCCACGGCGCATAATGTCGCCCTCTCCTCGGTGCTGCTGCGCGGACGCATGGGGGTCACGACCGCAGACGGTTCCACGCGTCTTAATTTCACGCTCGACATGCAGGACAGGGATCGTTATACCCTCACGCTCACCACGGCCGTGGGCACTACCGCCGCCCGTTTTAAGGTGGAGGGTAAGGATGTCAGTCTCACGGCCGACGGCATTACATATACGGGAGCTTCCATAGGCGAGCTCTTCTCCGAGCACTTCGACGTGACGCTGCCTGAGGGCGATCTCGCCTCCGTGCTGTTAGCCCGTCCCATGGAGGGAATGGTCTTTGACGAGACGGGGAAGCCGTTAGGCGTCAATCTCTTTCCCTGTCAGTTCCTCTATACGGACTTTCAGGGCTTTGGCCCCTACGCTCTGCCTAAGGGGATGTTAATGCGCAGTCCCGATGTGCGCTTAAATCTTGAGATACGCGACGTGGAGCGCATTAGGTAATCAGCTCTCCACGCCTGAAGAGACCTGCCCTGAATCCGTACGGATTCAGGCAGGGCTATACCTGTTCCTGAAGCAACGGGAGGCCATGAATAGTCTTTGATTTGTCATCATGCGGCTCTATAGAGACGTCCTCTAATGAGCTGAAGCTCATAGGCTTCCGGCTGAACGGTTTTTAAGCCGCTCTTCGGCAGGTTCCGTGTGACAGCTGAAAATTCCACGCAGTAACGCTTTAATCAAGCACGCCCCGGTTTAGCTCTCGCTACCTGTTTTAGCGATCAGATGAGCATTGATGCTGCAATTCTGAACCCCGGAGAATCTGAGGAGCTGTTTTTAAGGCTTCTCAAAAGAGAGGCACCGATTACTTCTGCTATCACGTATCTGCTATCATCTGTACTGCAACTGCATACTCCGGAGATGTGTCTCAAGTTCGGGCTAACTGCGAAGCCAGACAGGCAACACATAACCGTACATGGCAGCAAGAAAATGCGTGAAAAATTTCATCTTCCGGAACCGGCTGCGTCTCTTAGCTGTAATTTTTCCTGAATAAGGCAAAAGGACAGACGGTTCTGTGGAGATTAATGCATACTGTCTAATATCAGATAAAAACGGAGGGCGGCACTTCCTCCTTCGCTAAAAAGCGGGGGCTCCTTGCCGTAAACTGATGACCTCACTTACCGTCTTAAGTCCCTGCAAACTCAACCTTTTTCTCTATATCACGGGCCGGCGCCCTGACGGCTATCACAATCTGCAGACCCTCTTTTCCCTCTTAAATTACGGCGACGAGATGACCTTTACGCCCCGCGACGACGGGCGTATCGTCATTGATGGCCCCTTTGACTTTCCCGTTGAGAAAAACCTCATCTATAAGGCCGCTCTCTTACTTAAGGAACGGCTGCCTCAGGACAGGGCCGCCACCTCAGGCTGCAGCGTCAGGGTTTTAAAGCGCATTCCCGAAGGCGGAGGCTTAGGCGGGGGCTCCAGTAATGCCGCCACCACCCTGCTTATTCTCAATAAGCTCTGGAAGGTGGGACTTCAGGAAGAGGAACTGGAGAGCCTCGGGCTTACTCTCGGCGCGGACGTGCCGGTATTCGTGCGCGGTACCGCCGCCTTTGCCTCGGGGGTGGGCGAAAAACTGACCTCGCTGACCCTGCCCCCCTCCCATGCCGTAGTGGTGACTCCCGAGGTGGCGGTCAACACTAAAGAAGCCTTTGCCGACCCTGATCTTAAGCGGGATACACCCGTGCGGGAGCTAAATGATCTTATGCTAGCACCCTTTGGCAACGATTTCACGGACACGGTGGTAAAAAAACATCCAGAAATTGGACTTACCCTTACATCGCTGTTAAAATACGGGCCTGCCAGGTTATCAGGAAGCGGGTCGTCGTGTTACGTTTTAATGGACAGCAGTGAGGCTGC
>DVOQ01000093.1 GCA_018713485.1 Candidatus Avisuccinivibrio pullicola | reverse complement strand
AGGCTCAGGGGAGGTCTTCTCATTAAGGTGCCGCCTCAGTACACTTCACAGACCTGTGCGGCATGCGGTCATGTAAGCCGGAATAACCGTAAATCACAGGCGCTCTTCGTCTGTGAGCGCTGCGGCCATACTGCCAACGCGGATTTAAACGCCGCAGAAAACATCAGAAGGGCAGGAACTGCCCGGATAGCCGGGGCTGCAGACTCAGTAATGAGCTGTCACCCGGAACCTGCCGGAGAGCGGCCTGAAAACCGCTCAGCCGGAAGCCCCTGAGCTTCAGCTCATGGGAGGAGTTCACTGCGGTCGCCATAGTTACTCTGCTCTCCCGTCCCGTAAGCGGCCGGCTTTTTGACAGAGTGGGCGAGAACTGTGTCATCTATCCCGCCATCGTCCTTGCCTCCCTGACGCTCTTCATCCTGGCCTTTGCGTATGATAGTCGCTGCGGGCGTGGCGCATGGACTCGGGCTTAGCAATCTTCAGTCTGCAGGGCAGGCTCTTTCCTTAAAGCTCGTGGATCGCACCCGCTACGCACAGGCCACTTCCACTTTCTTCATCGCGTGGGATTTGAGCCTTGGCGTGACGCCAGCGCTGTTTGGCTATATTGCGCATCTTGCGGGCTTTACTGTAATGTACTCGGTGTTAGGCGGCGTGGTGATCTCTGCGGCCATCGTGTACTACGCGGTGCACGGGCGCAGCCATCCCTTAAAGCGCCCGCTCTTTAAGCGCCGTTAGGCGAGATTCCCGCAGCTGACTGTCAGTAAGAGTGCTGTCTTTTAGCGTACGCGGAAAGAGATGCAGGAGGACTGCCTAAAAATACAGGAGAAACGCCTAAAAGGTGCGCTCCCATGACCAAAGCTGCGTCATTCCTTAAAGGAAAGGGGAGGCTCATGAGGTGCCCTGTCTCTAAACTGAAAGCTCAGGGCGGGAGTACCGCCCTGAGCTTTAGTCAGGTTGCCGTGCGGCTTTTTCTCAGGCCGCTTCGCGGCGGCTTCTGAAGAGCCTGCGCTTTTCTAAAAGATCGGCACGGCGGGCTTTGGCCAGATCCGAGGCGACCCGTTTCTGCTTCTTGACCATGGACAGCCACGCGAAGAAGGTGAACACCGAGACGATGAGTACGATGATCGAGGCCAGGGCATTGATCTCCGGGGACAGTCCGCGGCGCACGCTCGAGAAAATGAGCATGGGCAGGGTGGTGGACTCGGGACCGGCCACAAAGGAGGCGATCACGAGATCATCCATGGACATGGTAAAGGAGAGCAGGAAGGCCGCCACCTCGGCGGGCATGATAGCCGGCAGGATGATGGCAAAGAAGACCTTGACGGGGCCCGCGCCTAAATCCATGGCCGCTTCCTCAATGGAGATGTCGAGCTCACGGAAGCGCGAGCGGATCACCACCGTGGTGTAGGAGGCGCAGAAAGTCACGTGGGCCACCCAGATGGCGAAGATACCGCGATCGGCAAACCACGGGATGATTTCGCCTAAGGTCACGAAGAGCAGCAGCAGCGCCAGGCCCGTGATCACCTCGGGGAGCACCATGGGGGCAGTGATGAAGAGCACGAAGGCGCTTTCACCGCGGAAGGAGGTCACGCGCACCAGCACGAAGGCCGCGAGCGTGCCGATAACCACCGAGGCGCAGGCCGTGAGCAGGGCCACGGTCAGCGAGATGAGTACCGCGGAAATGATGGCCTCGTTGTGGAAGAGCGCGACGTACCACCGCAGTGAGAACTCGGTCCAGATCGTGACCATCTTGGACTCGTTAAAAGAGTACACGATGAGCGTGACGATGGGCAGATAGAGGAAGAGCATCGCCAGAGCGAGGATCACCGTCCTCAGTAAACGCTTATTTCCCTGCATTGAGCTTCTCCTGTTCACGGCGCTCTACCTTGTAGAAGAGCACGATGGGGATGACGAGAATCATCAGCATGGTGATCGCCACGGCGCAGGCTAAAGGCCAGTCGCGGTTGTTGAAGAACTCCTGCCACAGGATGCGGCCGATGAGGATGGAGCCCTTGCCGCCTAACAGCTCGGGGATGACGTACTCACCGAGGGCGGGAATGAAGACTAACATCGAACCGGCGATAATGCCGCTTTTCGTCTGCGGCACGAGGGTGTTGAAGAAGGTCTTCACGGGACGGCAGCCCAGATCGTAGGCAGCCTCGATCAGGGAGAAATCCACCTTCATCAGCGCCGAGAAGAGGGGCAGCACCATGTAGGGCAGGTAGCAGTACACGATACCCACGTACACGGCAAAGTCCGTCTGCAGCATCTGTATGGGAGCGTCGATGATCCCTAAGGCCATGAGACAGTCATTGATAAGACCGTCCTTTTTCATGATGGTCATCCACGCGTAAATACGCACCACAAGCGAGGTCCAGCTGGGCATAATGACGAGCATGAACATCACGTTGCGCAGGGCGGGTTTTGCGGTAGCGAGAGCCCACGCGATGGGATAGCCAATCAGCAGGCACAGCACCGTGGAAATGGCCGCCACCTTCAGGGACATCAGATACGAGCGGATATAGGTGCCGTCCGGGTCCGTGAAGATGAAGGTGTAATTCTCCAGGTGCAGGATGATCTGCATCGCCCCGTCCACGAAGGTGACTAAGGGGGAGTAGGGCGGGATCGCGATTTCGGAGACCGAAAGCGAGATCTTGAAGATGATGAGAAAAGGCAGCAGGAAGAAGAGGATCATCCATAAGTAGGGCACGAAAATGAGCGCGTAGTCGCGCCACGTGTTCTCGTGCTGCACTGCCTTTACAACCTTGCGCCGCTGCTGAAAGGAGCGGCGGATGAAGGTCATGTTAGCTGTAAAGCCGGTCGACATGGCTCCTCCTTCCCTAGAAGGTCAGGGCGATGCAGGATTCAGGATCCCACGACAGATAAACGTGATCATCCCAGGTCGGAAGACCTTCCTTGAAACGGTCCACGTTGGGCAGGGTTGCCGAGACGATGCGTCCGTCGGTTAAACGCACGTAGTAAATCGAGATATCGCCTAAATACGCGATATTGTCCACCACGCCCTCGCACCAGTTGGTGCTCTCCTCGGGCTTTTTGTGGGAAATATAGACCTTCTCGGGACGCAGCGCGATGGTGAGGGGCATGCCGTCGGCAAGATCGATATCGTGGCTTAACTCGATGAGATTGGGGAAATCCGTGGCGCGGATGAGAGACTGCGTGGCGTTGGAGGACAGCAGGTGGCAGTCAAAGATATTCACCGAGCCGATGAATTCGGCGCAGAAGCGGCAGTTGGGATTCTCGTAAATCTCGCGCGGACCGCCTATCTGAATGAACTCGCCCTTATCCATGACCGCGATACGGTCGGCCATGGTCATGGCCTCTTCCTGATCGTGCGTCACCATAAGGCAGGTCACGCCCACGGAATTGATGATGTCCACGAGCTCAAGGCGCATCTGCTCGCGCAGCTTCTTGTCAAGAGCACCCATGGGCTCGTCAAGAAGCAGCACACGCGGCTCTTTGGCAAGTGAACGGGCTAAGGCCACGCGCTGGCGCTGACCGCCCGATAACTGATAGGGCTTTCTGTCGCAGTAATCTTCCATGTGCACGAGCTTTAACATCTTCTCCACGCGCTCTGAGATGAGCTTGTGCGGGAGTTTGGACTGCTTAAGTCCAAAGGCGATGTTCTGCTCCACCGTCAT
This sequence comes from Candidatus Avisuccinivibrio pullicola, assembly GCA_018713485.1. Lineage (GTDB taxonomy): Bacteria > Pseudomonadota > Gammaproteobacteria > Enterobacterales > Succinivibrionaceae > Avisuccinivibrio_A > Avisuccinivibrio_A pullicola. The sequence continues at coordinate 57,299 of DVOQ01000093.1, read as the reverse complement.
GTAGGGGAAAAGCGCGTAGGACTGGAACATCATGTTTACGGGACGCTTATAGGGCGGAATGCCGGTCAGCTCCTTGCCGTCAAGGAGAATGCTGCCGGAGGTGGGTTTCTCAAAGCCCGCTAACATGCGCAGTAAGGTGGACTTGCCGCAGCCTGACGAGCCGAGGAGCGCGAAGATCTCACCTTCATAGAGGGTGAGACTGACGCGGTTTACCGCCGTGAAATTATCAAATTCCTTGTGAAGCTCTTTAATCTCCAGAATGGGGCGGCGGTTGCTCTTTTCAGGGCTGGGTTTCTGGCCGGGAAGCTCACCTGGCAGGTGAACGGTTTTACGGGCGGGATCGTTGCCGTTGAGGGGACGGTTTTCCTTAGTCTCAGGAATAGTTGCCACTCTGTAACTCCTTTCACTGACGGCCTTGGCAGTCAGTATGAGTTTAAAAGAAACCCAGGGAAAGTCCTAGCCCCGGGAACCTAAATTAGTGCGTATCTTAAAGAAAAATGCGAAAATGAAAAGCCTTATTTTGCCTTTGGCGCAAAAAAATCTGCGTGCTAAAATAAGGCCTTGTATTTAAAGCAGATTTTGCAGGTAAATTCCTGGTAAATTACGCATTTGCGGGGTGAAAATCCCCGCGGAGGCAGGCAGGGGAGAGAAAATGGACAGCGTGCGTTACCTAAACCGTACCGCTTTCGTGTTAGGCCGGGGCGCAGAGAGCGACTGCGGCGTCATGGTCCGTCAGGAAGGGGCGCGCTCGGTCCTGGTGCTTTACGGACGTAAATACGCCCCGCAAAGCGGACTTTTAGAGCGTTTAAGCCGCTCCCTGGACCGCGCCGGGATCGCCCACTATGAATTAGGGGGCGTAGTTTCCAATCCCCGCGTCGATCTGGTTCGTGAGGGTATCGCCTTGTGCGGTGAGCACCGTATCGACTTTATTTTAGCCGTGGGCGGCGGCTCGGTCATCGACAGCGCCAAGGCTATCGCGGCTGGCATGTTTACCGAAGGCGATGTCTGGGATCTCTACCGCGGCACTAAGTCGCTCTACCGCGCCCTGCCCGTGGGAGTCATCCTCACCTTCCCGGGTTCAGGCTCGGAATGCTCCGATCTCTCCTATATCACCAATGACGATGAGGACGGGCAGCGCGTCAAGTGCGCCCTGCGCTCGCCTTCGCTCATCCCGCGCTTTTGCATCATGAACCCCGAGCTTACCTATTCGCTCTCGGCTAAGGCGACGGCTAACGGGGCGGTCGCGATGCTTGCCCATCTCATGTCCTGCTATTTTACCGCCCAGGATCACGTGCCTATCGTGGCGCGCATGATCGAGTCTCAGATCGCCGGGATCATTGATGCCCTGCGCCGCTGTCAGGGCGATCTGCACGACTATGATGCCCGCTTTGCCTTAATGTGGGCCGAGATGATGGTCTTTGCCGGCCCTCTCACTGCTGGGATCGCCCGCGATCACGCTACTGCCCTTCTTGAAAATGCCATTTCCGAGTACCGTGACAAGCCTCACGGTAACACTTACTCGCTCCTGGTGCCCGCCTATCTGTGTTTCATCACCGAGCACGACGTCATGAAGATGGCCCGTTTTGCAAGCTATGCCCTAGGCGTTCCCCTGCGCTTTGACGAGGTCAAGCGCACTGCCAAGGAGGGGATCAGCCGCTGGTATCAGCTCATGGAGGATTTCTCCTTACCCTGCTATTTAAGCGACATCCATCTAAGCCCGGCCGATATCCCGGGGCTTATCCCTCATCTGCCCCTCGCCAAGGGGCACATAGGATCCTATGTGGAGCTGGATCGGCCCGCCTGTGAGGCCATCTATACCCTCGCCGTCTTCAATCCGCTGCGACTCAGGTAGGGAATAGAAGCGTGAAGGCTCTCTGAAAGGCCGCTTAACAGAATCTCAGGCACCGGGGCAGGAGATTTGCCGGTACCGCACACAACATAAGGTTAAGGCGCAGTTGCCCTTCTGTAAGAGCCGTATCCCTTGTTACGTGCACCTTCATATAAAGCGCATCAGGCAGGAGCGCTTTCAGGGTCGTAAGGAGCGCTTCTCTTACGCTTCCCTCTCTGCCCGGGGCTACGGAGCTGTGCACGCTCAGGCTACAGCCCTGCACCGTATGCGGCAGGAGGTGTATAAGGTAAGTTTCCTGCAGGGCAGCCGTGAGCGCAGCGTGCAGTCCTTCCTCACCGTGTATTACCCCGTCAAAGTAACCCGAGAGCAGGATTTTACGAGGAGACGCAGGCGCGGGGTGCCCCTGGCACTCCTCAGCGTCCTGCAGACAGTGAGCAAGCTGTAGCAGGATCCTGAGTTTACGCAGCAGTGTCGCGGTTTCGTGAGGATCTAGCCTCGGGCGCGTCTTATTCCGCTCCCTGCGTTTAAACCGCACCGGGCACACGCTGTCACTGAGAGATCCCATGTGGCGCAGGAGTCGTTTAAGCTTACGGCGCTCAGATGGCATACTGCAAAGAGAGAGCCCCTGCACTGTCACGATCCGCATGGCAAGGTTACGGGCCATTTGCAGAACCCTGTAGGCAAGCTTTACCTCCTCTCTATCCCAGGGAATGCAAAATAAAATAAGCAGGGCACCTTTCACGAGCATTTTCTCAGGCGGTGTGGCTATGGGCACGGGCAGGGGCCACTTACTTTCCTCAGGCGGTGCCGTGAAATTAAAGCACAGCATCTCATCCTCATTCTCTGCAGGGAACACGTCACCAAGGATAAGATCCTTTCCGAGTTTTGCCTGCACGCTTTTAAGCCGCGCGAGTTTTTCAAGCGCGCTGATGGAGAACTGATCTACGGCAAGTACCGTGATCTGCGCTGCTGCCTGAAGCTCCGCGGACTGATTTTCCATACGCTCTTCCTCTAAGTTAAGACTGACGGTGAGAGAAAACGGTAGAAGAGGGTAGTTACTCCTCTTTCTGTCCTTTTTTGGAGTATAAGGATAAATATATCCGTGTTATGGAAACTTATCTTTGGAGATTAAAAAAGGACACCTTTGAGGCGCCCTCTTTTTAGGAAACTCCCCCGCAGGGGAGCTGCACAGGAGCTTTAATCGGCTCTGCCGCGCAGAATGTCCGGCACTTCCCACAGCGACTTGTCCTGACTTTCGCTGTTGCGCGTCGCGGCAAAGGGCTCGCTTAGAGCCGGATTGTGCACCGGCGTGGCGTGGGGCATGGTGTAGGGCTGTCCCTGCGGGGCTCTTCCCGTAAGCGGCGTGCCCGTTTCCGGAGTCTTGACCTGAAGGGGGCGTCCTTCGGCGCGGGACTCGCTGCGCACAGGCAGGGCCTGCCCCTGAGCGGAGACCAGCTCCTGAAGATTCTGGGGGTTGCCAGACCCGGTGGTAAAGAGCGGTGCCGTGCGGCTCTGGCTTTCCTGAGTCACGCTCTGGGCACGGCGCTGCGCGCCTTCGAGGCGCTGCGCCACGGCTCTGTCCTGACGCAGGGTATCCGAGCCTAAAATGCCCGCCACGAGCACGGTAATGCAGATCTCGTCCTCATCGAGGCTGTCGTCAAAGAACATACCGAACTTGCAGGTCGCGTCGTTGTCGTTGGTATAGTTTTGCAGCTCGCTGCAGATCTCTTCCCATTTGACGATGGGGAAGTTGGGATTGACAGCGCAGTAAGCGAGGAGACCTTCGGCAGAGGTAATGTCCACCTGCTCGATGAGCGGGGAGTGAATGGCCTGCTGCAGCGCGTCCTCAATGAAGGTCGCACCCTTGCCGCGACCGCTGCCGATAATCGCCTTGCCGCGATTGCTCATCACCGCGACTAAATCGTTATAGTCAAGGTTAATGAAGGCCGGCTGCGTGATGGCGTCGGAAATGCCCTTCACCGCCTTGGTCAGCACGTCATCGGCGGCGTGGAAGGCGTTGACGATGGAGACATTCGCCCCGAGATTGCGCAGCAGTTTGTCATTTTCCACCACGATGAGCGAATCGGCGTACTTGGAGAGTTCGTTGATACCTACCTGCGCGTTATACATGTGATTACGCCCCTCAAAGGAGAAGGGACGGGTCACCACGCCCACGGTCAGCGCGCCCACTTCCTTGGCGATCGCCGCCACTACCGGAGCCGCTCCCGTACCGGTGCCACCGCCCATACCGGCGGTGATAAAGATAAGCCTGGCTCCCTGTAGGAGCTTTTTAATATCCTCTCGGCTTTCCTCGGCGGCCTTGCGTCCCACGTTGGGATTGATACCGGCTCCGAGACCGCCCGTGAGCTTTACGCCGATCTGCACTTTAAGAGGAGCGGTATTGCGGCTTAAGGCCGCCGCGTCGGTATTGATGGCTATGAACTCCACACCGTCAATGCCCGTGTTGATCATATGCTGCAGGGAATTACCGCCGCCACCGCCTACGCCTATGACTACGATACGGCAGGCCGTAGGCTGCTGAATATTGGCATCGGTGGCCGTGTTTCCCGAGCCCAGCGAAGAGAGGTTTTGTTCTGACATGAAGGGAGTCCTTTATTTTAAAAGCTGCGGTTTCCCTGACCGCAAAATGATCTTAATCAAAGTTATTCGGCCTGACAATGTTTTTAAGCGCCCTTCTCCATCTGGAGTCACATTCGTGAAAACGCGCGCTGCCGCTTAGCGGTTCCGGCGCGGTTTAAAGGAGCGCGGTACAAGTTTAGCCGGGCGCCTGTCTCTCACTCTCTGAAAGAGCCTCAGAGAGATGCGGTTTTAGCCGGAAATGGCTCAGAGGCAGCCCTGTAAGCAGAGCTGAGATCGCGACGGATCCGGGCACAAGGTCCGGATCGTCAGCGTAGTGAACCCCAAGGATGCGGTGCTGCCGGTTAAGAGTTGCGTTAAGTTCTTTAAGGAGCTCAATGAGAGTGTCGGGGTTTTTCATCAAAGGACAACTCACGTGCAGAAGCAGTCGCTGCGTCAGCATCGCTTCAGATGTCTGCAGGCTGAGGTTCAGCTGCAGGCTAATCTCCCTAAGTACCCTGTTTAGAGCGTTTTTCCCGCAGGCTGTCGCCCCGGCGTATGCGGTGAACCCTCCATGGCGCAGGGCTTTTAGCGCATCATCCTGTCCGTTAAGATAGAGATTGACGTCTGCAAAATCCGGAACCCTAAGGAACTCTCCGAGAACCCTGACTTTAGCCGCGAGCCTGCAGGATAACTCTTCAGTGCTGCCGTAAGGGGTATCTGTACGCCTGTCAGGAGTGATAAGCGGCAGCACGCAGTCGCAAAAGAGCGGCAGGCTGCGTAAAAAAAATTGACCGGAGGCTCCTGATGGGGAAGGCAGATGCACGATCGCGGCAGTGATCCGGCCAGGAGCGCGGGCAGCTTCTGCTAAATTCGGGATTCCGTAAAGACTATCCTCATCAGTAAGAGTCCCGATGAAAATAATCAGCGACTTTCCGCTGAGCAGTTTTAAAAATCCCGGCAGCTCCTTTTTCAGGGCGGCTTTACCTATGAGCAGGTTTTCATAAGCTAAATGCCGGTGATCAGTGCAGTGCTGCAGGAGCAGTCTGCGGGCTATGGGACTCTGTTTCAGTACCTGGCGCTCTACGTCGAGAACGGCGTACGTAAAGCCTGGAAACCCTGTACGGCAGAGACGGGAGGCAAGTTCACAGCCTCCTCTTCCCACTCCGATGATGGCGGCGCGTCTTAGTTCTGGCATAACAGGCTCTCCATAAAGTTTTAACTAATGCCGCGTAATTACCCTTGCGTGAGCCAGGGGATGAAAGCGGCGGGTGTCGCACATTTTGATCATGTACAATTCTCTCTAAGAATTCAGGAACGGGCTTTTTTGCTCCGACCTGATGGGGGCATTGTGGACATGCCCGTAAGTGCCCGGTAATGGGTGCTTACTAAAAGTGAGGCACCGTCTTCACGAAACCTCGCACGTAAGTGCGTAGGTAGTTCATTGATGTAAGGTAAGCCGGATGTTTTTCCGGCTTTCGAGCTGCCGCATCAGTTTCCTCGCCCGCAGGTAGCTTATCCTGAGAGCGGACTGTAAGTCGCTGACGGAGGGGGTGCGGTGCCTGTGGTCGATAAAGTCGCGGACAAACTGAGCGGCCTTCTCAAAGAGTGCATCTGACTGCGGCGAGGCGCTGCGGCTCTCAGTTTCATCATCTTCCTGTGCCTTCTCCCTGAACTCCTCACAGGTCAGAGCCGGGCTTTCTCCATTCGGGGAGTGAAGAAGCCCATAAGTCCGCCTGTTGTCGTAGACGTGCTGAGGTGCACCTGCAATATCGCTGCAGGTTACAGCTGAGATCTTTTCCTTTACAGGAGAGGGACTTAGCCTCTCACCTGACGGTGTTTTAAGAGAGGTTGGGCTGTGTGGCGCTTTCATGAATTTTCCCCGGCTAATTAAGGTACGCGGTACAGTCCTGAGCTCACTGTAACGCAGTTCCTAAAAGGAAAGTAAGCCTCAGGATGCTGAACTGTCTTCTCAAGGAAGCATGAGTGTATACCCTTTAGTATATGGATGAAGTGTCCGTGTTGAGGAAACTATAGCGCAGCAGAAGTAAAAATATGCTTTGTGTCCTCCTGAAGCACGCTGAGAAGCCTTAGATAAGGAAGCTGAACTTAGTATCTGCGCCTGCCTGAGCCGCAAAGCCGTTTCTTTAGGCGCGTTATCTGTTTGATAAGAAAAAGCCTAACTGCCTTGAGGCGGGGGTGGGAGTGCGGGGAAGGGGGGCCACGGCCCCGCAGGGTCCGTGGCCTTTATTCAGTTCAGTCATCACCTCCCGTACTGATTCTGACTTTCCATCCGCTTCATCCCTGCATGCGGAACGCAGATCGGCGAAAGCAAGTCCCTTACCTGACCGCTGAGACCGTCCGGGGAGCCGCATAAGGGGCGAACAGGTTCTTACCGCCGCGGGATACAGATCCTGCCGTTCCATGGCAGGGCAGCGGTAAGCTTTACTTCGCTGAAGCTATGTCTGTGAGGCAGGAGCTTTCTGGTCTCCGGCAGAGGCTTCTGCTGTCTTTTCACCGGCTCCTGTCTCCTGTGCGTCCTCAGGTGCAGGAAGCGCATTCTGCTCTTTGGCAGGATAAAGGGCACGGGAGGCCGTCAGGGCGCTGTCAATGATATGCGGCCCTTCATCGCCTGCCGGCAGGGCGGGATCCGCGTCCTTTTTATCCTCAGGGGCAGGCTCTGCCGCGCTCCCCACGCGCTCGGGAGCCTCCAGGGCCTGAGGCTCTTCGGAGGCGCTTTCCAGGGCCGGACTCTGCTCCCCGCTTAAGGGCAGATCCTCAGGCTTCCGGTGGCGCTTGTTTAAAAGCACAGCGAGCTCATCCATGGTGGCGGAAACGAAGGTGCAGATGTAATCGAAGATACTGTCGTGCACACGTTCGGTGGGAAGACCTAAATCGTAGCCTGGCAGCCCCAGGGTGACACAGGGGCAGTTAAAGCCGTAAAAGCGGTGATCGCTTACCGGACACTCGGCCTTGAGGGCGCGCAGGGCGCTGTCCACACCGATGGGCCTGAGGTAGTTGCCGTCATCGGGGGCAAAGCCGCGGGCAGGGGTGAGATCGCGCGGGTTCTTGCGCTGCAGGGTATTCACGACGTTATCAAGGCAGATGAGCAGTTCGCGATCGTGACTGTCCGAGGAGCGCAGGGAGGATTCGGGGATAAAGCTGTGGCCTAAAAAGACCACCACCGAGGGGCGCGGCAGATGCGACAGTTCCGTGAGACGCTCGATGACGCAGAAACACATTTCGCGCAAGGACAGGCCCTCGGAGCGGCATTTATCCAGTAAGGCCTCGATGGCGAGGCTTAAATTCCCCTTATAGGAAGAGCTGGCGCGCTCGAAGAGATCGGCATAGGAAACCACCTCGGCATCTTTCACTGCGGGAGTAAAAGCCTTGCCTTTCATGTAGTAGTGCAGATTCTCGCGCTCGTCGGTTAAGGCGGCGCAATCCTCAATCGCCTTTGCCGCCACCTCCTTTAAGGCCTCGGTCAGCTCATTGAGATCAAGGTGGGAGTAAGTGAGATTGAAGCTTATCTGCACCGCGTCGGGACTCTGATGATGGCGCTGATTGCGCGAGAAGATGTGCGCGAAGCTTGGGGTGAGCACGCTGGCCGACAGCGCTTTTAAAGGCGCTGGGTTGAGCTCAAGGGCGCGGGTAAGCTCCGCGGCGATTAAGGTGGGACTGAAGCCGTTAAAGGGATTGGCAAGCGTGGTGCCCTGTCCGAGGATAAAGAAGGCCGGCTCCGCGAGACCTAAGTGCGAGGTGTAGAGGTGCAGGGCCCGGTCCTCGGGAAATTCCGGCAGATTGGGTCTGAAGGTCAGGGTCAGTAAGGGCTTTAATTCCTTTTCGCGCAGCAAGGTATCAAGGTAGGGCGCGCAGGCTAAGATGCCCTCGTGATGCTGCAGGGAACAGGACAGACAGAGAAAAATGACGTTGAAGTCAAGATCCATGGTGTTATCGGAAAATTCCTTGACCATGGCGATGACGGAGGCAGTGGCGGCCTTGCAGGAGTAGACGCCAAGGCCAAACAGGGCGTGGCTGTCGTTAAGATCCTGCTTTAAGGCCCCCCTGGGGTTAAGGGCGTTGAGACGCTGCAGGAGATCGTCGCTCTTACAGGCGTAAGGTTTTAAGGTCCCCCAGTTATCCGGCCCCGGGGTATCTACATTACAGAGGATGAGGAGAGTGTCTTTCGTCTCATCATAGGCCTCGATAAAGCCCATGAGGGAGCTGTTTTTCTGATCCTCATGGCTGATGTAGTGGAGATTGCCCTTGTTTTTACGAAAGTAGGTGAACTCGCTTAAACCGTCGTATATGGCGCGTACCGCCACGCTCTGTCCGCGGGAGGCGGTTATGGAGGGGATGGAGGTGAGCCAGCGCGTGAGGGTGCTGGCCTCTTCCTTGAGATTTCTGAGCATCATCTGCCTTAACTTTCAGGGCTCTCCGTCTTACGGGAGGCTAAACTGTCCGTGTAAAGTTCCGTCTTGTATACCTTCACATTGCTCTCGAAGGCCTCGCGCTGCTCTCGGGCTAACTGCGGGTGCGAGGTGGAGGGAAGCTCAATCTTGAGCGGATCGACGGCACGGTCATTGACGCGTACCTCGTAGTGAAGATGGGGGCCGGTGGTGCGTCCGGTGTTTCCGGTACGGGCAATGACTTCGCCCACGTAAACGTGATCGCCTTTTCTCACGTCCATCTTGGATAAGTGCATGTAGACCGTGGAATAGGCGTTAGTGTGACGGATGATGATGTAATAGCCGGCCGCTCTCTGATAGCCGGCGAAAGTCACGGTGCCGTCCGCTGGGGCGTAGACGGGAGTTCCCACCGGCGCCCTGAAATCCACGCCCTTATGCGGGGTGACGCGTCCCGTCACGGGATGACGGCGGTGGGGATTGAATTTTGAGGAAATGCGGATATTGTCAGCTAAGGGGAAACGTCTGAAAATACCGGCCGTGGGCACGTACTCGCCTTCGGAGTAAAAGCCGCGGTCCTGGGGATTTCTGTAAATGGCGTAGCGGCCCTGGGAGCCCTGAAACTCCACGGCGTTGATGAGGGCGCGGGTGCCGATGGAATTAAAGAGCACGCGGAAGGAATCGCCGTTGCCTAATTTGGCGAGATCATAGCGGTTCTTAAGTTCCCGCTCGATGGTGCGGATCTCGCTTGCCGTAAGACCAACGCGCCGGCCGGCCTTCTTAAAGCTCTCTCCTTTGGCTAACTGTCCGATGACAAGGCGCGGACGCTCGTCATTGCGGTAGGAATTATCCGAGGCGGCCTTACGCGCCATCAGCCGCTCTTCCTCGCGCTGTAAACGCTCTTTGGCCGCGGCGATGGCCGAAGGCATGGCCGAGGAGTTCTTGAAGGCCGCAATCAGCTTCGGATCGTTGACATGGGCGTTGCTCTCCTCAATGACGTGACTGAAATCCGCATTTGCGGTCAGGCGCGAATAGCGCACCTGTTTTTTACCTGGCAGCGGCTTTACCATTTCCTTGAGGATATTGTTTTCATCCACGAGAAAATGAATCTTATCTCCGATGTTAAGCGCCAGTTCCCTGTCGTTATCCGTAGCCTCTAAAATGCGGTTTAAACTGGCCTTAGGCAGGGCCAGAAATGTAAAGATACGCGAGAGACTGTCCCCTGACTGCACCTCATGGGTATACCACGTACCGGTGGGCCTTGCGGGCGCGTTTTCCTTTGCTGGCGCGCTTTCAGGCTGTGCCTTTGCCGTGGTGGTGAGTGTCGCAGGCTTTTCATCCTGTACGGAGCTTTCCAGAGCCGGCCTTGCAGGCGGGATTACACTTAGCTCCGGCATGGCGCTCAGTGAAGGCGCGGACGCGTCAGCAAGATCTAAGACCGTGTCAGGACGCAGCGGTGCAACAGGCAGCAGCGCGGTGGCGTTTTCTAAAGGAGCAGGGGCTTTAGTCAGGGGCTCAGGGTTTAAGGCAAACTGACTTTCCGGAATGTCGTAATCTTCGTAGTTTTCCTCGGAGAGATCATGTACCGAGGGTAATTCCACTGCTTTTTCAGGGGCGGGATCGCCTGCCATGAGGTAGGTGCGCGTTTCCTCGGAAAGGTAAGGCCCGTCAGAGTCCGCCGTTACGGAGGGATTCTGTATGGCAAAGGTCAGTGCGGCAATGCCGATAAGGCCCGCGGCAAAGACATTGCGGGCAGGGAGTACTCGAACTGTGGCACTTTCGGCCACGAAATCTTCGCTTATGGCTTTCCGGCTTACCTTAACGCGCAGCATGCAATGTCCCTGTTGAATTTTTGAGAAATTTTAGCAGTTACTTAGGGCTAATCAAAGTCTCTTTAACTTAAAGAACGGCTTTACAGCCCAAAAGTTCATGAATAGGACCTGGCAAAAGCTAAAAAGCTGATCTCCTTAACAGAATTGCGGGTTTTGCAGGTAAGGGAAAAGGGACCTGATCTAAGGTAAAAAGAGGGGACAGCCACTGGCTGCCCCCAAAGAGTGATGACCTAAAAGTACAGGACATTCAGGACATTAGGGAAATCTCTGTCCCCTTCCGCATTAGAGACTGTCCTTAAGGATGGCGATGACATCGCTTTCCGTAAGCGGCACGAAGGCGCGGTCCAGGGGATTGTGAGCGCAGGCGTGGGCGGCCATGTCCTTAAAGTGCTCCTCACCGATGTTAAGGGCGGACAGTCCCTCCGGTACTCCCCAGCTTAAGAAGAGCTCCCTTAAGGCGGCGATACCGGCCCTGGCGTCTTCCATGGCGTTGCCGGTGGCCTTTACGCCCATCACGTTGCGGGCAAACTGAGCCACGCGGGACACGGACTTCTCGTTTAAGATGTAGCGCATCACGCGCGGGGTGATGATGGCAAGGCCGATACCGTGGGTGATGTCATAGAAAGCCGAGAGCTCGTGCTCGATGGCGTGGCAGACGAACACGGAAGGATCGCAGCCTAACGAGGCCATGCGGTTGCAGCCTAAGGTGGCGGCCCACGACAGATGGGCACGGGCCTCGAAGTTCTCCGGTTCTTTTAAGGCCACGGGCGTGTAGTACATCACGGCCTTCATTTCGCTCTCTAAAAAGCCCTCGCCGATGAGATTGACGCCCGTCGTGAAGTACTGCTCCATGTAGTGCGAGAGAATGTCGCAGGAGCCTGCCACCACCTGGGAGCGAGGCACGCTGTAGGTGAAGACAGGATCGATGAAGGAAGCCTTAGGCCACAGCTTAGGGCTCACGAGTCCCATTTTCTCATTCGTGTCGGGATTGGAGATGACACCGCCTGCGTCAAACTCCGAACCCGTGGCGGCCATGGTCACGACTGTGATAAGCGGCAGAGCCCCGGTGACTTTGGAGGAATTAAGCACCAGTTCCCAGGGATCGCCGTCATAGAGCGCTCCGGCGCAGATGGCCTTGGCGCAGTCCATGGCAGAACCGCCGCCCACGGCTAACACCACCTCCACGTGATCTTTCTTACACATCTCAACCCCGCGGCGCACGGTTCCGATCTTCGGGTTGGGTTCCACTCCGGATAATTCCCATACCGTAGTGCCGTGAAGCTGCTCCATCACCTTCTGATAGATACCGGTACGTTTAATGGAGCCGCCGCCGTACACTAAAAGTACGCGGTTACCGTATTTCCGGACCTCCTCACCCAGAGAGGAACACACGCCCTGCCCAAAGCAGAGCCGGGTCGGGGCATAGTAAGTGAAGGCATGCATAAGCTTGCTCCTTAAAGAGTACGGTCAAAGAAGCCGTAAATCTTATCTGTCACCTGACGGACATATTCAGGCACGTAATAGGTCTCAATGTGTCTGGCCCCCGAGAATGATATAGAGTTCCTTATCCTCAGTCCCGGTGGCTCTGGCATAGGCGTCCTCGGACATGTAGAGCGAATCGGCGTTTTCACCGGCCATGATGAGCAGGGGCTGATCGATAAGCTCCATATGGGCGGTGGCGTCAAATTCCATCAGCTCCATGAGGCTCTGCGCGGTATAGCGGAAGGTGGAACCGGGGTGGGCATAATCCATGAGATAGTAACGGTATCCCTGGCGATAGAGATCAAAGGGCAGCTTTTCAGCCTGCTCAGGGGTAATGCCGCTCATGTCCCCAAGGTAGGTTACCTCGCCCGTGGTGGCGTATTTCGCGCGGGCTTCGGCGGCGGTCTTAAGCCGCGCTGCTATCACCTCGGGGCTGTCGCTGTCCTGATATCCCTGACGGCGAACGCGGCCTGAGTCGAACATGCTCAGCACGGCCACGGACTTAAAGATCTTGTCCGTCTGTGCGGCGGCAAGGGAGTAGCCGCCACCGCCGCAGATCCCCATAAGGCCTATCTTCTCAGGATCAACCCCGGGGAAAGTCAACAGATAGTCGCCCATGCCGCGGATATCCTCGATGCGGTGTGAGGGCACGTCGGTATTGCGCGGCACTCCGCCGCTCGCACCCTGATAGGAGGCGTCTGCGGCGATGGTGATATAACCGTGTTCAGCGAGTTTCTGCGCGTACAGTCCTGCCACCTGCTCCTTGACGCCGCCGTTAGGATGGGCCACGGCAATGGCTGCGTAGCGCTTTTCCGGAGAGTAATCAGCCGGCAGGTAGACATTGGCGGAAATGATGATCCCGTTAAGTTCATAGGTCACGGGACGGATATTCACTTTCCCCGCCACATTTTCAGTGATGGCTCCGTCATAGCAGAGGGTGAAGGGATTGTCACGGTAGTCTGCAGCGGAGGACGGAAGGGACAGAGTCAGACCCATGGCTACAGCCAGGGCCGTTAAAGCGGTATGACGCATAGGCAGCTCCTTAACTTAAAAACTGTCTTAAGTTTAGGAGCGGTGCCTCGCTCTTAAAATCAGCGGTTCTCGTCCTTTTTGGCCTGATCCTCTACGCTGAACGCGCTGCCGTCATGCGTGTCGCGGCGCGGGGGACGTCCGAACATGCGCTTGTATTCGCGCGTGAACTGCTGCTGACTTTCATATCCCACGCTGTAGCAGGCCTCGGCTACGGTGCATCTTTCAGTAAGCAGGAGCCGCTTAGCCTCATACAGACGCAGCCTTTTGTGGTACTGCAGGGGACTTAGGGTGGTCACGGCCTTAAAGTGCTTGAAAAAGGTCGAAGGAGCCATGTATACCATGTCCGCGAGAGCTTTAATGTTGAGAGGCTCCCTGTAGTGATCTCTCAGGTAGTGCACGGTTTCGGCAATTTTATGCGCGCGCGAGTCGCGCCTGAAGATGCCCCTGAGGCTCGCGCCGGCCGGTCCCTGCAGGAGTTCAATGAAAAACTCGCGCAGCAGGAGCGGCTCCATGATCTCTGCCTGCGGTTTGCCGTGCTGTTCCAGAAGCCGCTTTACGAGCATCAGGAGCGTATCTGAGGCTTCGATGATGACTGCACCCTCGCTGTCTGCGTCTTTGGCATCCTTAAAGTACTGCGGCGAGAAGAGCTGCAGGCAGTCGGCGATGAGCGCTGCATCAAGACTTACCATAACCGAGAGAAAGGGATGCTCCGGGGAGACGTCTAAAATCTCATAGGCGCTGGGCATATCCACGGCTGCCACCATGCAGTAACCCGCACCGTAAGTGACAGTCTTGCGCCCGAGGTGCGCGTGCTTACGGCCCGAGATGATGAAAGCCGCTCCGGGGGAGTAAAAACAGTGCTCCATACCCGAGGATACGGAAAGATGCGAGACATGCACGTGTGAGAGTGTGGTCTGCAATCTGCCAGGCTCCGGCAGTAAAGCCATGATCTGTTCCTGAAGCGCGTTCAGGGTATGAACCCTGGATGAGGATGGGGAGTGTTCGTCCATGTTCCTTAAGCTTATGGTGGTCTGATGATGCTGCCATTCTAAAAGCGCTTAATGACTTAAATAAAGCTCTAAAACTCTTTGTTTTCAAAAAATAGCGGATTAGGCAAAAAAGCGCCGTTCTAAGGTAAAGGCTAAGGCGGGGCAGCCCGCTATGCTTTTACGAAATCAACAGGGAGGCTCTATGCTTAAACCATTTAAAACCGTTCTTTTAGCAGCCTGCGCCCTGAGCGCAGCCGCGGCTTCAGCCTATGACCGTGCTTCTGAGGCGAAGCAGAATCTCAGTACCCTCATGGGAGATTCCTATGTCGCTCCGCTGTCTGACAGCGATCCTGATTTTGCCGCCATGCGCGACCATCTCATTTTCGGGGATCTTATGGAAGGCGTTAAACTGACTCCGGGGAGAGCCGCTCTGGTTTCCTTAGCGGCAATCACCGCAGCCGGTGCTCCCGATTACGCCCGCCCGTGGGTAAAGCGCGCCCTTAACAGTGAAGCCACTCCCGTGGAAATTAAAGAGGCTGTCTATCAGGTGGCACCGTATGCGGGCCTGCCCAAGGCCGAGGCGGTCTTAAAGGTGGTCAACGCAGTCTTTAAGGAGGAGGGCATTGTCCTGCCCGTGAAGAGCACCGCCACCGTAACCGAGGAGAATCGCTTTGAGAGAGGAAAGGATTTTCAGGTTTCCACTTACGGTGAACGGATCCGCAGGATGCACGAGAGTGCCACTGAGGATGAGCAGTTCCTTAACGTCTATTTACTTTCTTCCTTCTGTTTTGGCGATATCTACACCCGTGCAGGCCTTTCCCTGAAGGATCGTGAGCTTTTGACCTGCGCGGTGATTGCGCTTATAGGCGGTGCGGAGGCGCAGCTGACAAGTCACGTGCGGGCAGCTTTCAGCACGGGAAACAGCAAACGTGATCTGGTGGATGCGCTTGCCTTATGTCTTCCCTATATGGGTTTTCCCCGTTCCTTAAATGCCCTTGCCGTAGTGAAAAAGGTCGAGGCGGAACGCAAAGCTCCCTAAATACGAAATCCACGGGGCGGCTGTATCTTTTAAGGTGTGAAGGACCTGAGTAAGTGCTGCCCCCGTGTTTGTTTCAGGTGATAAAACGGGCTGGGATGACCTCAGCCCCCTGCGCCGACGTCTCCTCCTTAAGGAGCTGTGCTCTGCGCTTTAAGGCGCTCTCCCGTGAGCGCGTGGCATAGCAGTACACGCAGCCGTGCGTGCAGCTGTCGTAAGCGCCGACGTCCCGTGCATAAATACAGAGGCAGTCCCTGCGCTGTCCGCGATCCTTTCCCTGCCGCTCTAAAAAGTCTCTGAAGGTGTCATCCTCACTGAGGCTCCCCAGGCGCTTTGCGTCGATACAGGCTCCTTTTTCTATCCCGAAGGCGCTTAGATCCGCCGCCTCGGCGCAGGTACAGAGTTTTAAGCCCCAGTTTTTATTGAGCTCGTTCAGCCCCTCGGCGAAAGCCTGCATCTCGTCTGCGCTAAACTCCCGTACACTGGGGGCAAGACGTCTGAGCGCAGACTGCACCTTGCGGTAGGGTGCGATGTCAATAAAGCTGAAGGTCAGGGTGTCGGTGAGTCCCTGCAGGCTGTCGCCCACATGAGCCAGCCTCTCAAGGAGCTGACTTACACTGAGGCTGTCACAAAGGAGCAGCGGATCGGCCCGCCACAGCACGCGCTCAGAACCAAGGAGGCCGCTTAAGGCCTTAAAAGAGGCTATCCGCTCTTCAAGGGAGGGCAGGAAAGGCTCGAGGCCTTCTGCCACGTAGTCATTAAGCGTGAACTGGAAGTAGAAGGCAAGGCCTCTTCGCTCTAATTCAGGCAGATATCTAAAGAATGGTCGCGGGTTCTTGGTCCAGAACACCATGGCCTGCACTGCGCTTAAGTCAAGCCAGCTTCTTTTGCCATTAAAGGGATTGACGCGGCAGATACAGCCTTCTTTAAGCCTGTGCATGAACCAGGCTCCGTAGAGGGCGGGAATGTCGGTGGCGCGGCTGACGCTTAACACGCGGGGGCAGGCGGCTCTGACTGTCGTTCCGTCTTTAAGGTTAAGCTCCCGGTAAAGAGGCGTACTCATGCCTTACTGTCCTTTAAGGTGGTGCTCATTTTTTCCTCAGAGAACGCCTGTCCCATGGTGATACCTGCCTGCACGCGCTTTAAAAAGTCCTCGATTCTTTCTAAAGAGGCGCGCTGTGCCTCAACCCCTTTGAGATAGAGTTCCACCTGGGCCTTAAGGCCATATATGTCTTCCTCTTCAGATACGGTAAAACTCAGCAGGCGGGCAATACACTGAAGGGGCAGTCCGTGGCGGCGGCAGTCTATGATTAAGGTAAGCCGCTTCAGAGCCTCCTCAGAGTACTCGCGCTGCCCTCCCTCAGTACGCAGAGGCATAGGTAACAGGCCCTTTGCCTCGTAAAAGCGAATGGTGGTGATTTTGCAGCCCGTCAGAGCCGCGAGCGTGCCGATTTTCATGTCAAAACCTCTTGAAGCTACAGTTACTGTAGCCTGTAGACTGGGGATTGTGAAGTTTTAAAGAGGATATTTTCCATGCATTTTCAGCAGATCCGCAGCGCCACCGCGCTTATCGAGTTCGCGGGAGTACGTTTTTTAGTCGATCCCATGCTCGCTCCCATGGGCACTTACAAGGAGGTGCCCTTTACCTCCTCGACAGGCAGGGGGGCCTGACTGTGAGCTGCCCTGCGTCATTGAGGAGCTTTTTAAGGTAGATGCAGTGATCGTGACCCATCTGCATTTTGATCATTTTGATAAGAAGGCCCGCGAGGTGCTTCCTAAGGAGCTGCCGCTCTTTGCAGGAAACGGGAGTGAGGCGCAGTCTTTAAGGGAGGCGGGCTTTTAAGGAGGTGCGGTTTTTAGAGGAGACGGGCAGCGACTTTAAGCGGGTGACGCTCTGTAAAACCCATTGCGCGCACGGGGATCAAAATCTGGTGACGTCCGCTTTTTACGCCAAGACGGGCTTTTCCGCAGCTGCCTGCGGCGTGATCTTTAAGGCACCGGAGGAACCTCTTTTTTACTTAGCGGGTGACACCATCTACGACGCGGGCGTAAAGGAGTGTATTGAGCGCACTGCACCTGCCGTGGTAGCGGTTAACGCCGGGGGAGCGGAATTTCCCCGGGGACACCTTCTTATTATGAACGAATATGACGTGTGGGCCCTGATGCAGGATTTTCCTGACGCTGAGGTGATTGACCCGCACGTAGAGGGAGTCTCGCACGCCACCGTGACGCGCGCCAGGTTACAGGACTTTGCCCGTGAACATGCGCTTTCCCGTCTGCATATCCCCGGGGACGGGGAAACTCTCACCTTTAAGCGTTAAGGGGTGTTCCTGGCAGGTAAACTTTTGTGTAAAGACTCTGTAAAACTGAGGACTATCTCACGGGCAGGAGGCTATCTTACCTGTACTATGGAAGTGACGTCTCTGCAAATCTGCAGAGGCTCAGCAGCCATCTGCAAGGTGGCGGCGCTGTCTTGCCTTAGAGGAGAGTAACCATGAGCACTATGCCCACCCTTACGTCCCCCCTGAAAAAGGCGGCCCTCGCGGTCGCGCTCGGTTCCCTGCTGTTATGTGCTGCTGCGCATGCGGGGCCCTTTTTTGAGAACCCTCCCGTGCTTTCTGAACCTGAGGAGAGTTTAGCTCCCGTAAACTTACACGGTCTGTCCACGGGACAGAGCTACCTTTTAGCCGATGATGACGATGATCGCCGGGAGCGCCGGCGCCGCTATCACCGTGGAGATGACGGCTGGGACGATGACGATGATGACGACTGGGATGACGACGATGACGACTGGGATGATGACGATGATGACTGGGACGATGACGACGATGACGATGACTGGGACGATTAGCCGCCCGTGCCTGACAAGGTGCAGCCCGTAGCGCCTGGCTGCGCCCCGGGCTGATTAGCCTCAGCCCCGTAAGGGTCTGCGCTTACCGGAAAGCTTCAGGCACCGCGGGATGTGGATTTAGGTCCTGCGCTCTGCGGTATGAGGCAAAGCGTCCCCGGGGAGGAGAAGTTCCTCGGGGGGCAGTTTCTAACCTTCGGGAGCCTTGGTTCCGTCGGCTCTTCCTGTAAAAATGTGAGTTTTTTCACGAACTTAGTTCTTGTTGCAACGTAACATGGGAAGGGCAGAGTTCTGTCCCTGTAAGTGAGGGGCTGTCTTTAGGGATGGTCCTGAATGCGCAGCCTGACCCATCCTTAAGGCAGGGGGTGGGAAATTACGAGAGCCTGAAGAGGGAGGAGAGATAAGAGTGAAGAACAGCGCTTTTAAAGTTCTGAAAGTGACGGCCCTGGCCATGACTCTGACAGCACTGCTGCCGCTTACGGCGGCCGGGGCGGCGGAGCCTCAGGGATTTAAGGATTTCGGCGAAGCCCTGCAGCAGCATATGGAGCGAAGCGGCGAGGAGTTCATGAACAGACTGAGTGGCGATCGCGATGATGACGATCGCTATGAGCGCCGCCGTGACGATGACGATCGCTGGGATAGAGACGATCGCGATGATGACGATCGCTATGAGCGTCGTCACGATCGCGATGATGATCGCTGGGATCGCCGACCGGATCGGGATGATCACAAGGCGCGACTACCCCGCCCCGATGACCGTAAAGCACGGCCTCCGCGCCCGCCGCGTCCTGACGATCACAAGGCCCGTCCGCCCCGGCCCGATGAACATAAAGCCCGACCGCCGCGGCCTGATGATCATAAAGCGAGGCCGCCCCGTCATGATGAGCGCAAGGCCCGCCCGCCGCGGGACAGGGATCGCCGCGACAGACGCGATCGGAATGACTAGAGTAAAGAGAAAGGAGCCCGCATGCCGCGGGCTCTCAAGCAGGTGGGTTAATGAATGACGGTATAACCGTCAGAAATAACTATTTAGCGGAAGACTCTTCCTTAACTTCCGTGACGGTGGCCGCGGCGGCAGCCTTCTTGCTTTTGTCGGGGAAGATAAAGGAGGCCACGATACCGATGCCGAGGATGACGGCGATGACGGCGAGCGAAGTGTAGACGCTGATGTCGATACCAAAGCCGAAGAGATGCAGGGAGGCACCGGCGGCTAACTTAAAGGCGATGAAGAAGAGCAGCACCGTGACGGCCTTTTCAAGGTGCACGAGGTACTGACGCATGGCGTCGAGGACGAAATACATGGAGCGCAGGCCGAGGACGGCGAACATCATCGCGGAGTAAACGATAAGCGGCTCGCGGGAGACGGCGATCACAGCGGGAACGCTGTCAAAGGCGAACATGACGTCGGTGGTCTCTATGATGGCAAGGCACAGGAAGAGGGGGGTGGCAAAAAGCGGTCCGTGACGCTTTAAGGTGATATCGGCGTTCTCGGGCTTCTTGAGCTCTTCCTTGACGTGCTCGTGGCTGATAAAGAAGCTGTGGCCGACGAGGCGCGGGAAAACAGGAATAAAGAAGCGCACGGCGCGGTAGGCGATGTGCGAGGAGAAATCCTGGTTTTCATCAGAGTCATCATGCTTTTTGAGCATCATGACGCCGGAGAAGGCGACAAGCAGCGCGAAGAGAAGCTCAACGACGGGGCCCATGGCAAAGAGCGAGGAGCCGATGATGACGAAGAGCAGACGGAAGACAATGGCTCCCATAACGCCCCAGTACAGGACGCGGTGACAGTAGTTCTCGGGGATCTTGAACCACGCGAAGATGGCCATCATCACGAAGAGATTGTCCACCGAGAGGGCCTGTTCAAAGAGATAGCCGGCAAGGAACAGCGAGGCGACCTCGAAGTTGAAATGCCAGTAGAGGAAGAAGGCAAAACACATGGAGACGGCCACCCAGAATAAGGTCCACGCCACGGCGGTGGGCAGGGCGATGGGTTTATCCTTGCGGTGCGCCCAGATATCAAGGGAGAGGGCGGCGATGGCTAAAACGACAAAAATGACCACGGTCTCGGTCTCTAAACCGATATGCGTGCTCTCATGTATCACAGGGGCGGTGGAAACGCTCATGATCCTATCCATTAGTCAAAGTAAAACCGCGCCTATTGTAGCGCATAAAGCTTAGAGAAAACTTAGTGCCGCAAAAGCCTGAAGGGATGGTGAGATCTGCAAAGGCCAAAACAGGGCCACGGGACGTTTATGCACTGTATTGCGCAGATGATGGGCGGCAGCTTACGCGTGGAGATGGAAAAACCACGCTTTTTGTAAAATCTGCTTAATATTGTGTATAAATTGATCAGAAATATGCCCTAAATAAGCGGTTGTGAACGCTTAACATGAGTTTACGTAAAACGTGAGAAACTTCACAGTTTTAAGCAAAAGTCCGGAGTCTTGATTAAGGATGTTCATAAAAAATTAAATAAAGATAATTGATTATATATCAATAAGTTATATGAGTGCAAATGAATGCTTTCAGATATAAATTATTAATATAGTTCACTTTTACGGCAATGGGGTACAGGTTTTGTTAACTGTGCTTTTGTAAAATTTTCACCAGAAATTTACACAAAAGCCCCGCCCGTTTCTCTCAGGGTGAGAGAGTACGGACAGGACTTGAGGAATAAAATAATGCAGTTACATTTTACCATTAACTTTAAGGCGCAGTTCGGCCAGAGCTTAAGACTCAGGCTGCTCTCGCCTCTGGGGATGACGCTTCCTTTGAGCTGCAGCGGCTCTTCCCTCTGGCAGGGCAGCTGTCAGATAGACCCGGATCCTAAGTCCGCAGGACAGACGGAACTTGTCTATATCTACGAGCTCGTGACCGGCGAGGGAAAGATCCTGCGTCAGGAGAATACCCGCTTTGCACACCGTGCGCCGCTTTCCTCGGGGACTAAGGATCTGTTTATCTCCGATCAGTGGTGCGATGAGCCCGAGCGCTCCTATCTCTTTACCAGGGTTTTTGCAAGGGAAGAGGACGGGACAGTAGAGGAAAGCTCTGCCGCGATTTTAGAGGGCGCTTTTGATAAATCAGGCGCGCGCGGGGCACGGGTGACCTTCCGCGCTTATGGCGCCTTACCTGAGAACACTGCGCTCTATGTAACGGGCAGTGCCACGGCTTTAGGCAGCTGGGATCCGGCGGCGGCCTTAAAGTTACGTAAAGTGAACCGTCAGTATTTCACCTTATCCTTACCGCGTGCGGAGTTACCGGCCGCCTTTGAGTACAAGTTCTTCATTAAGGACGAAAACGCGGGGACCCTGTTCTGGCAGTCCGCTCTCAATGCCCGCGCCACTCTGGATGCGCCGCAGAACTGCTCGCAGCTCCTGCCTGAGGGAGTGGTGTATAAGGATGAGGCGCTGCGCCTTGCCGGAACCGCGGTACCGGTCTTCAGCCTGCGCTCGGAGGGCAGCTGCGGAATCGGTGATTTCGGCGATCTGAAAGTGTTCATTCAGTGGGCCGCCGAGTGCGGTCAGCGCATGGTGCAGTTACTGCCGATTAACGATACCACGCAGAAGTGCAACTGGATTGACTCCTATCCGTACTGTGCCATCTCCATTTACGCATTGCATCCCTTATATGTCGATCTGCGTCAGCTGCCCAAACTGAAGAACGCCAAAGCCCAGGCGGCCTTCTTAAAGCAGCAGGCGGCCTTAAACGCCAGAGTACAGTTAGATTATGACGCTGTCTTTAAGCTCAAGATGGGCTATCTCAGGGATGTCTATGCCGAGCAGGCCGCGCAGCTTCAGAACGATACCGCCTTTAAGGACTTCCTCAGGGCAGAACGCGAGTGGCTCCTGCCCTACGCAGTGTTCAGCTATTTACGTGACAGCTACGGCACTGCTGATTTCTCCACGTGGCAGGAGCGCACCTTTGCCGATGTCGACGTAAAGAAGCTCTTAACCGAGGGCAGCGAGAGCCGCTATCAGATTTACTTCTACGCCTACGTGCAGTACGTCGCCATTAAGCAGTTAACCGAGGTGAGCTCTCTGGCCCGTACTCTTAACGTCTCGCTTAAGGGCGATATTCCCATCGGTATCAGCCGTCAGAGCGTGGAGGCCTGGCAGGAACCGGAGTTCTTTAATCTCGACGGTCAGGCCGGTGCGCCGCCCGATCCTTTCGCCAAGTTAGGTCAGAACTGGGGCCTTCCCACCTACAACTGGCAGGCTTTGGCCCGCGACGGTTATGCGTGGTGGAAAAAGCGCTTCACCTTTATGGCGCGCTTCTTTGACGCCTACCGTATCGATCACATCCTGGGCTTCTTCAGGATCTGGCAGATCCCGCTCTCCCAGGTGCATGGCCTCTTAGGTCAGTTTGTGCCGGCCCTAGGCTTCAGCGCCGCCGATCTCGCCTCCCGCGGTCTGCAGCAGCCTTTAGAGCGTTACGTAAGGCCCTATATCGACGATGCGCTCTTAACGTGGCGCTTTGGCGATCAGGCTTCCCTGGTTCGTGACAATTATCTGGCCTCCATTGGCCAGGGCCGTTACGCCTTACGCCCGCAGTATCAGACGCAGCGTCAGGTGGTCAGGGCTTTTGAGGGCAAGGACGATGCTACGAGCAAGGCGCTGTGCGAGGGCCTTCTGGAGCTTATCGACAACGTGCTCCTAGTGCCGGACTATCAGGATCCGTCTCTGTATCATCCGCGCATTAACGCCCACGAGGCCTATACCTTTACGCGCCTGCCGCAGTCCGAGCAGTACGCTTTCCGCGCCCTGCACGATCACTACTTCTACGAGCGGCACAATCAGTTCTGGTATGAGCAGGCCATGGAAAAGCTTCCCTCGCTCATTCATGCGACGCAGATGCTCACCTGCGGTGAGGATCTGGGTATGGTGCCTGACTGCGTACCTTGGGTCATGCAGGGTCTCAAGATGTTAAGCCTTGAGATTGAGCGCATGCCCAAGGCCTTAGGTCAGAGCTTTAATCAGCCTTCAGACAATCCAGAGCGCTCGGTGTGCACGACCGGCACGCACGATATGAATACGCTGCGCGGCTGGTGGCAGGAGGACAGCGAGCTTACGGCGCGTTATTACCGTGATGTGCTGGGCAAGAGCGGCAAGGCTCCCTCGGAGATCACTCCCGAGATCACGCGTGAAATTATCCGCCGTCATTTAGCCAGCCGCGCCCTTCTGTGCGTGCTGCCGCTGCAGGACTGGATGGGGCTTAACGCGAGGACCGCGAGCCCCGCTGGTCTTGACGATCGCATCAACGTGCCGGCGATTACGCCCTATTACTGGCGCTACCGTATGCACCTCACGCTTGAGGAGCTGCGCAAGGCCACGGCTTTAAACAAACAGATCAAGGATTTAATCAAGGAAAGCGGGAGAATTTAACATGAAACCGATGCCCGATTTATCGTTCTTCAAACTCTGGAACATCAGCTTTGGCTTTTTCGGCATTCAGATTGCCTATGCCTTACAGTCGGCTAACATCAGCCGTATCTTCTCGACCTTAGGCGCTGATCCGCACAGCTTAAGTTTCTTCTGGCTGTTGCCGCCCTTAATGGGCATGATCGTGCAGCCCATCGTGGGTATGCTCTCGGATCGTACCTGGAACCGTTTCGGCCGCCGTATGCCGTACCTCTTCGTGGGCGCCGCCGGTGCCATCGTGGTGATGATTTTACTGCCTAACTCGGGAAGCTTCGGTCTGCACGCCACCGCGGCGATGATCTTCGCCTTAGCGGCGCTGATGCTCCTTGATACCACCATCAACATGGCCATGCAGCCCTTTAAGATGATGGTCGGTGACATGGTCAATCAGAAGCAGAAAGGCCTTGCCTACTCCATTCAGAGCTTCCTGTGCAACGCGGGTTCTCTCGTGGGCTATGTCTTCCCCTTCATTTTCGCGACCGTGGGGATCAGCAACATCGCCCCGCAGGGCGTGGTGCCGGATTCGGTGATTTACTCCTTCTACATCGGTGCGCTCATCCTCGTGCTGTGCGTCATCTACACCACCGTCAAGGTCAAGGAGTATCCGCCCGAGCTCTACAATGAGTACCATGACATCAAGGCCGACGCTCCCGCTAAGGTGAGCCTCATCTCACTGATTAAGAACGCCCCCAGTACCTTCTGGAGCGTGGGTTTAGTGCAGTTCTTCTGCTGGTTTGCCTTCATGATGATGTGGACCTACAGCTCCGGCAGCGTGGCCCTGCAGGCCTTTGACGCTCCCGTGGTCATCAATCCCGACGGATCCGTGGTGCTCAACACTGCCTCAGCCGAGTATCAGGAAGCCGGTAACTGGGTGGGTATCCTCTTTGCCGTGCAGGCCGTGGGCTCGGTGCTGTGGTCGATGGCCATCCCGCTCTTTAAGAACATCAAGCACGCCTACAGCGTGAGCTTAATTCTGGGCGGTCTGGGCTTCATCTCCATCAAGATGATGAGCGATCCCTTCATGCTCTTTGCCTCCTACTTCTTTATCGGCTGCGCGTGGGCCGGCATGCTCGCCATTCCCTTCACGCTGCTGACCAACGCCTTAAAGGGTGGCAACATGGGCACTTACTTAGGTCTCTTTAACTGCACCATCTGCGTCCCGCAGATCGTGGCTGCGGCGACGGGCGGTTTTATCCTGCACCTCTTAAGCACGGAAGGTGAGCCGCCGGCTGAGGTCAACATGTTAGTGTTAGCCGGTGTCTTACTTATCATCGGCGCCGTGTGCGCGGTCATCATCAAGACCGGCACGGAGGAGAAAGCCTAAAGAGACTTAAAGCCAGATTAAGCCGCTGTGTTTACGGCGGCTTTTTACTTTAAACTTAGCATCAGGTTACAGGGAGGCGTTATGGCGCTTAAATTAAGCCGCGAATTAAAGGAAAAGGTAAGTCACGGCTCGAGGCTCTTTCCCATGGCCGGCTACTTATGGCATGGCGGGGAGAGCGCGGAGCGCGTGCGCGTGCACTGGCATCCTGAAATCGAGCTCATCCGCCTCGTGAAGGGCAGGATGCAGCTGCAGATTAACCTTGAGGAAATGACCATCGAGGGTCCAGCATTAGTGATTTTACCGGCCAATCTTCTGCATGGCCTGTTACTGACTGAGGACTGCTATCAGGAAGCGCTGCTCTTTAACGCCGAGGCCATTGCCCTGTCCTCCTTTGACGAGGTGGAAAACGAGATCGTGTCCTCCCTTGCCACGGGGGCGCTGGCCACGGGACAGATCATCCTGCCTTCTGAGAGCGTGTTTAAGGAGCTCGATGCGCTGCTTGAGAATGCCCTGAGGCTGATTTTTGATGATCACCCGTCCTCGAGGCTAAAGGTCAAGGCGCGGGTGATGGAATTTCTCGCTGTCTGCTATGAAAGCGGCTCTTTAAGCCGCCGCACCCTTAAGAGCAAAACGCATGTCGCCGAGGGACAGCAGCGGCTCAAGGAACTTTTAACCTATATTGACGAGCATTACGCCGAAGCCTTAACCGTGAACGCAGCGGCCGCTAAATTAGGTTACAGCGTCCCGCATTTCTGCAAATTCTTCAAAAAGGCGGTGGGCATGAGCTTTACGGCCTACGTCAACGATTTAAGACTCCGTCAGGCCGCCACGGCGCTTAAAGCCGGTGAAGGGGAGATCACCGACATTCTCATGGACTGCGGTTTTTCAAGCCCTACGTACTTCTTTCGCCTCTTCAAGGAAAAGTACGGTTTAACCCCCCTTAAATACCGCCATAAGGCTCAGGGATCTGCTGCCTGAGCCTGCCTTAACGCTCACGCCTGAAGGCTTCAGATTAACGGCAGGTATCTTCAGGGTGCAGGGGACTTTCCTTTCTCGGGGCAGCTTAAGCGGTCCCGATTTTTTTAGATAAAAAACGAGGGGGTGGTGCCCCCTCGTAAGGACGGTTAAAAACCTTTAGCCCTCTGAGGAGGTTCCCGTCAGCGTGGGATCCTTGGCGACCACCTGGGCGCGGTGCAGGGAGTCAATAATGGTAATGACCAGACCGCGGATGGAGTTTTCGGTGGTGCGGTAGGGCGCAATACGCATGGTGTAGAAGCGCTCGTTGGTGCCTACGACCTCACGGTCGATGGGGGCGAGGTTTTTAAGCACTTCCCTGGCGTCGGCGATGATGTCCTCCTTGGGGAAGGAATGCGCGAAGATCTGCAGTGAGCGGCCCACGTCCTGGGGCACTAACTGGAATTCGCGGCCGACGTACTCGGTGAACTTGCGGATATTGAGCTTGCTGTCCACGAAGAGAATGCCGATGAGCGTCGAGGAGAGGAAATTGGAGAGATCGTTGTCCATCATGGTGAGCTCGTCTAACTTCTGCTGATACTCGGAATTGACCGTGTACAGCTCCTCGTTGACCGACTGCAACTCTTCGTTGGAGCTCTGCAGCTCTTCGTTGGCGGTAAGCAGTTCCTCGTTGGCCGCCTGCAGCTCCTCGTTCACGGTTTCCAGCTCACCGATGGTGGAACGCAGCTCGCTCTTGCTGTCCTGCAGTTCGTGTTCGAGATCGGTGATGCGCTGCGCGGCAGTGAGGTTGACGTCGTACTTCTCGGCAGGACCCTCGAAGTCCACGGCGTGATGCTCCACGAAGATGACCGCGATGAGGCCCTCATCCCCGTTAAGCCCGGATACTGGCTGCACCGAGAGATCGATGCTGCGCCGTCCCGAGGCCGTATCCACCGCGATGTCGGTATAGGTGATGGCGCTGTGCTCGGTGCGGCAGCGGTTGATGGCCGTGGAGGCGATGAGGTTCAGGTCCTTGTTAATTAAGGAGAAGAGGTTGAAGGTGGCCTTACCCGGGGTAATGGACACGTAATCGGTGCTGTTCCCGAAGAAGTGGATAATGTCGTTCTGCGCGTTGATCACCACCGAGGCGGGCAGGAAGCGCTCAAGGAAGTGTACGTAAACGTCCTCGATCTTCTGCTGATCCTGGGAATGAGCATTACTCATGCCGGGGATCTGCACCTGGGGCAGAATATTGGGCACGGTGAAGACCGGCGGCTGCAAGTCCTCGGCCTTGCCGTCGGCGCAGTGCACGTAGATTTTCTCCGAGGTCGCCACGGGCTTGAAGACAGTGGAGTACTCCGAGGCCGTCTCGCTCTTGCCTAAGAAGAGATAGCCGCTGTTCTTTAAGGCGGTATGGAAGATGGCGAAGACCGCCTTCTGCAGCACCGGCTGGAAGTAAATGAGCACGTTGCGGCAGGAGATGAGGTCCAGCTTGCCAAAGGGCGGATCCGAGAACATATTGTGCGGGGCAAAGATGATCATCTTGCGGATCTCTTTGGAGATATGGTACTGCTCGTTCTTCTCGGTAAAGTACTTGGCAAGGCGCTCGGGAGTGATGTCCTCGGAAATGCTCTCGGGGAACACGCCCTTGCTCGCCTTCTCGATGGCCTGGGTGTCGATATCTGTGGCGAAGATCTTGATCTCGCGGCTACGTCCCGTCTCTTCCATGAGCTCCTTTAGGAGGATGGCGATGGAATAAGCCTCTTCACCGGTCGAACAGCCGGCCGACCAGACTCGGATGGGCTCGCTGTCATCGCCGTGATTGACGATATTGGAGAGGACGAGGGTCTTGAGCTTTTCAAAGAACTCCTTGTCGCGGAAGAAACGCGTCACCCCGATGAGGATGTCCTTCATGAGCAGTTCCGCTTCGTTGGCGTTTTCCTCCAGTAACTGCGCGAAGGATTCCATGTCCGGGCTCTTGGTGACCACCATGCGCCTTTCAATGCGCCGGAGCACCGTATTGCGCTTGTAATAGGTGAAATCGATTCCGCTTACGGCCTTTAAGATGGCGTAGATGCGGTTGAGGATCTCCAGATCCGAGGAGTCGGCCGTCACCTGGCTTAACTTGTTGTGATGATAGTTAGCGAGGTTTAAAAGCTCATCGGCAAGCTCCGTGGGCGGGAGCACGAAGTCTGCAAGTCCCGTGTTGATGACCGAGCGGGGCATACCGTCGAACTTGGCGCTCTTGGGATCCTGGACCATGACGATACCGCCATGCTCCTTGATGGTCTTGATACCGTTGGTGCCATCAGAACCGGTGCCCGAGAGCACGATTCCCACCGCCTTGTCACGGCTTTCCTCCGCAAGGGAGTTTAAGAAGATATCAATGGGATGATTGATGCCTTTGTGATCGTAATCGGTAAGCAGCAGGTGACCTGCCTTGATGGTGAGATTTTTCTTCGGGGGAATGAGATACACCATGTTGGGCTCGACGGGCATTAAATGCTCGGCCTGCACGACGCGCATGGAGGTGTATTTGCCCAGGATCTCGGCCATGAGACTCTTATAGTCAGGCGAGAGGTGCTGCACGATAACGTAGGCAATATTGGAGTTAGAGGGCAGATTCACAAAGAACTGCTGCAGGGCCTCAAGGCCTCCGGCCGAAGCTCCGATCCCCGCGACGAGCTGTGCTTCATTCAGTTTGAGGTGTTTGAAGACGGGGCTGTTATTTTCAGTTTTGGCCACTTGAGGCTCCTTGGTTTCATTATTTCTCATTTTTTAACCTATGATACCTGAACAGCAGGGGCCTGAGTACCCTTGCTCAGGTAACGGGCCGTGAAATCGTTGACGTCAAGGGGCTTGTCATAGAGATAGCCCTGGGCGATATGACAGCCGCTTTCCTTGAGAATATCCACCTGCTCCTGATATTCGACGCCCTCTGCCACCACGCTGATTTTGCGTTCGTTGCTGATGCGCGTGATGCTCTCTAACAGGAGACGGCTTACGGAATTGACCGAGAGATCGTTGACTAACGAGCGGTCAAGCTTCACGGTGTCAAAATGCACCTTGGAGAAGATGGAGAGATTGGCATACCCGGTGCCAAAGTCATCTAACGCAAAGCGCATGCCTAAATTGCGGTAGGGCTCGAGGGTACGGTTTAAGGTCACGTCCTCGACGGAACAGGCCGTCTCGGTAAGCTCAATCTCGATAAAGGAGGCGGCCACCTGATCGTAATGACTTAAGATGGCGAGCACGGCTCCTGCAGTGGAATGATCGAAAATGGTAAAGCGCGAGAAGTTAACCGACACCGGCACCACGTTGTAACCTTGCTTCTTCCAGTCATGAAGCTGCCAGAGCACGCGCGAGAGCACGAAAAGATCGAGATCGCGTAAGGTGCCTTCTTTTTCCATGGTGGAGATAAAGCGCATCGGCGGGATGATGGCCCCGTTCTCGTCAATGCCGCGCACCAGGGCCTCGGCTCCCACGAGTGTATTGGTCTTCATGTCCACCTTGGGCTGGAAGTAGACCGTAAAGCGCTTTAAGAGGCTCGAGGAGAGGGGGTGGAAATCGTTACTGTTGACCTCATAGGTATTGAGTTTGGGCACCATGCCGCTCTGCTGCTGCGAGAGCATGATGGTACGCGCTTCCTTGACAAGGGCCTCGCCTGCGAACACGCCGCGTGACCACGTGGCCCCCGTGGAGATCTGCGAGGGATAGTTACGCCGGCACAGCTGCTGCACGGTGCTGACGCGCTCAAAGAAGATATCCTTGGTGGTATTGGGCACTACCACCACGAACTCCTGATCGTAGGTGTGAAAGATAAAGGAATTGCCAAAGCAGCGTTTTAAGAGCTCGCTTACGTAATTGATGAGATTGTTGCAGTGATCCGAACCGTATTCATTGGTCAGCGCTAGAAGCTGCGGGATGGCCAGGGTCATGACGCCGATGGAGCTGTAAATGTCGGAGTTCAGGATGCCGATCTGCTCGTTGTAGGCGTGCATGCCGTAAATGCCGGGCGCGATGTCGCGCGCCGAGATGTAATCGTAGCGTTCCTTGAGGATCTGCTTGTTAAGCAGCACTAAATAGGGTTTCAGGGCCTCAGGCAGGGCGAGGCGTCCTGAATGCTTGAAGGGATTGTCAATGCACAGGAGACCGAAGAAATCCGAGGTGTTGGACTTAAAGGGAAGTACTGCATAAGACCATGTTTCGGAGCTGCCGTCGGTGGTGATGACGTTCATGGCCCTGTCCATGCGTCCGATAAAGACCGGCTTGTGCGTATTCACAACGCGGTTTAAAAGCGGGAACTTGTCAATGCTCATGCCCGTGAGCAGACCCTTGAAGGAGGCTTTCTGCGCATTATCCCATTCGCCCAACTCCTCAAGGGTGCTCATGCCGTCCGTAAGGCGTACCGCGTAGACGCGATCGGCATCGTAATAGCGCCCGATAAGCGAGAGCACGCGCAGCAGCGTCGAGGAGGCGTTCGTGGAGCGGATGATGAGATCCATGGCGTCAAAGAGCAGCGTACGCTCCGTCTCGTCAAGGCTGTGCTGTATTGAGGAAAAGTTAAGCGAGTTTAAATCGGTGGCGAAAAGTCCGCTCTGATCGCGCTGCTCCTTAATCTCGGTAAAGGGCGGCTGATACTCAATGGTATCTGACGGCCGGCTTTCAAGGCGCGTACAGGAGCGCAGGCCTTCTTTGAGGAAATTGTCGTGGAAGTAATCCTGCAGCACTCCCTGGGTGAAGACGGACACAAAGCGCACCGCGGCAAAGGGCAGTTCGGTTAGAAGCTTGCGCACGAAGAGGAAGGAATCCTCGAGCATCTGACGGGCCTTTACCACCGAGTTGCAGTCGGGGATGAAGATGCTCAGGGTATCGTGCTGCACGAGACTCACCAGTCCCGTGGTTTCAAAATACAGCCCGAAGGAGGCCGCGATGTAGGACATGGCGCGGGATTTTTCATCAGGCGAGAGATTGCTGACCCTGATGAGCGCGTGGGCGTTCTCCACGGTGCTCGTTTGCAGGTATTTCACGATCATCTTTTTGGCGTCCAGATGATCAAAGACGCAGGAATGGGGAAGCCGCACCGCGTTGCGCCAGGCCTCCCCAAAACGGGCGATGACCTTGTCGGTGTACTGCAGGAAGAAGAAGCCGTAGACATTGTCCTGACTGTCATCCTCGGTGAGCAGAACGTGCAGCGTCACGGGACGGATATACGCCCCGCTTTCTACCAGGTCGATGTCGCAGGTTACCCACGTCTGGCCATCCCTGTACAGCTTGAGAAGCCCGTCGCGGTTTAGAAGGGAGTTGACCTTTTCGCGCGAGTCGAAGGAGAACACGCGCCGCGAGGAAAAGTCCATGAAATCCTGATAGTTCATGGAGGAGACGGCGTAAGTGAGGTTCTTGCCTGTAAGCCAGACCTTGTCTACCTGGGAGGCGGTTAAATTGACCTGGACGTAGGCGTAGAGCGAGGAGAGCAGGTATTCCCAGAGCCGGCCGTAGACGATAAAGCGCGGTTGCGTGGAAATGGGATCGAGCGAGCTCAGGATACCCACGGCGCGCGTGGGCAGTCCGTCGGAGCCGAACATCATGCGGAAGGAGACGGCATACCAGGCGTAGGCACCGGTCTCCTGCTCTCTGTCGTTAAAGCTTTTGAGAATGAAGGCCCCGCCGCCGTGTTTCTCTCCTCCTAAAAGCTTACGGCTAAAGAGCCGGAAGGAGGCGAGGCTGTCCGGATGCACGATCCCCTTGGAGACAAACTCATCGGGAAAATGATAGGTGCGCGAAACTGCGCCTAAGGCCCCCTGATGCGGATCAAAGACGGAGAAGGTGTGGGTGTTGAGATCGAGTTCCCAGAGTTTCTGCGCGCTCTGCTCAAGGCACAGGGCAAGACGCAGATTGTATTTGGATAATTCCTTGACCGAGGTGGAAGTAATCGTGGTGTCGCGGGAGATCTCCACGAGCAGGGTGCGGTTAGGGTCGGAGGTTAAGGGAGTGATCCGCACTTCGCGGAAATGCTCGTTGCCGTCAGGGTGCTTTAAATGCTGCACCATGACAAAGCCGCTGCGGCTGACAAAGGCTTCCTTGAGCTTCATCTCATAGCGGCTTTCGTCGTCGGCGTATAAACCTAAGGCGCTTAAAGGCGCGGGCAGTACCGTTTCCTGACTGAGACCCAGAATATTGCGGGCCGTCTCGCTCATGAAAATCATGTGCACGTTATTTGTGAGCTCATCCATCGCGTAGACCGCGATACCTTCACTGAGCATGTCAGGAGACAGGGAAAGAGCCGGCAGCCCTCCCTTAACTTCGTTGGTCTGTATGCTTACGGCTGATGACACTTAAGACGGACTCCCATTGCCTATCTGCGGTTTATTGATATTGTTATGGATGGCATAGACACAGCGCATGCCGTCGCGTCATTTCTGTTATCTTACTCCTCTCGGAGAAGAACGGTGTAATTACTCATTTAAGAGTGTAGAGAAAAAGGCACGAAAAAAGTGTGCGGCTCGTGGCACTTTTGTGATCTTCAGGCATGTATATGCGCTTTTACGCATTGTGTATACCGAGGGTGGCGCATAAGTCAGGGCGTGACCCTCATCAAGGAAAACTGCGTTAAGGGAGTGGATAATGAAGGGAAGACTTAAGGATTGACCTATGACCTGTGAAACTCCGGCCCAAGCTCCTGACGCTTTAAGCGTGGAGGCCTATTATAAGGAGCACCGTGACAGCTTTGACGAGCCGTTTCGGGTGCGTCTGCACCGCTCGCTGAGCTGGCTTAAAAAGGCCCTGGCCTTTAAGGATGATCCCGATTTTATGTTCATCGCGCTTTGGATCGCCTTTAATGCCGTTTACGGGCGCGAAATTCATCAGGACGGTCCGGACCGGCCCTTTGAGCTTTTCGGCGACCGGGCGGGCTATAAGCGCTTTTTAACGCAGCTGTGCGAGGTGGACGGGGGAAAGCGGATTTATGATGCGCTGTGGGTGCGCTTCTCGGGACCCGTGCGCCTGCTCATCTCCAACCGTTTTACCTATCAGCTGTTCTGGGATTTTCAGAAGGGAAAGCTCTCGCACAGCGAGATCGTGGAGCGCTATGAGCAGAACCGTGCCCTGATCTCCCAGGCGGTGGCTCATATGAATACCGAGCTTATCTTAAGCCTCATCTTTGACCGCCTTTACACGGTGCGCAATCAGCTTGTGCACGGCGGGGCCACGTATCTAAGCCGTGTCAACCGCGCACAGATCAACGACGGCTGTACCATTCTTGCAGCCTTAATGCCCATCTTTTTGCAGATCATCATGGAAAACCCTAAAGAGGACTGGGGCGATCTTATCTATCCTCTAATCAGGGAAGGGCAGGATCTTTAGTAAAAATAATAAAGCGCCATAAGACTCTTACTTTATGGCGCTGGCTGCGGCTAAAAGCGCATTTTCTGCAGTGCGCTGTAGCGCGAGGTGGCATCGGGCAGGGGTGAGGCGTCAAAGCAGCTCGTGGTTCCCTTATGGCAGGTCGGTCCCTCGGGGCGGGCCAGCACTAAGAGGGTGTCGCTGTCGCAGTCGCAGGTGATGGAGCGCAGGTGCAGAAAATTCCCGCTTTCCTCGCCCTTGGTCCACAGTTTCTGACGGTCGCGGCTAAAGAAGGTCACCAGGCGCGTGTGAATGGTCTTCTTTAAGGCTTCCTCGTTCATATAGCCTAACATCAGCACCTGACCTGTCTGGGCGTCCTGCACGATGGCCGGCACGAGGCCGTTGCCCTTGGCAAAGTCAATCTCTTTTACGCTGTTAAAGCCATGGCAGTACTCAAGCACGGATACACACTCCTTTTTCTCTTAAATAGGCCTTAAGTTCGGGGATGGCGATGATCTGCTTATGAAACACCGAGGCGGCGAGCGCTCCCGAGACGTCGGTATCCGTAAAAGCCTCGTAAAAATGCTCCATGGCTCCCGCGCCGCCGGAGGCGATAAGCGGTACCTCACACACCTCACGCACCATCTTAAGCTGTTTTAAATCATAGCCGTTTTTCATGCCGTCCTGATTCATCATGTTAAGGACGATCTCGCCGGCTCCGCGTCGCTGTACCTCACGGACCCAGTCCACGGTCTGCCAGGCGGTGGTCACGGTGCGTTTCTCATCACCCGTGAACTGCTTGACCTGATAGGTGCCGCTTACGCTGTCGAAATAGGAATCAATGCCTACCACGATGCACTGCGCCCCGAAGATATCGGAAAGCTCCGTGATAAGCCCGGGATGGGCGAGAGCCGGGGAATTAATGGAGATCTTGTCCGCGCCGTATGCCAAGATTTCGCGCACGTCTTCCTTAGTACGGATCCCGCCTGCCACGCAGAAGGGAATGTTGATGACTTCGGCGATTTTCGCCACCCATGATTTATCGACGCGCCTGCCGTCTGAGGAGGCGGTGATATCGTAAAAGACGAGTTCGTCAGCACCTTCCTCGGCGTAACGGCGGGCTAAGTCCACAATGTCGCCCACGACCTCGTGATTGCGGAACTGCACACCCTTGACGACCACGCCGTCACGGACATCAAGGCAGGGAATTATGCGTTTTGCCAGCATGTGATGGCCTCCTTAACCGTAAATCTGCCTTCAAGCAGGGCTCTGCCCAATACCACGGAGCGTGCTCCGGAGCGGGCTATAGCCGTAACGTCCTCAAGCGAGGACATGCCGCCTGAGGCGATGAAATCCAGAGCCGGGGCATAGGCATGGAGCGTTCTGTAGAGCCCGACGTTCGGGCCCTTTAACATGCCGTCCCTGTCAATGTCGGTGACGAGAACGTGTTCAAGGCCCACTTCCTTATAAAGATCTAAAAGCTCGTACACGCTCCGGGAAGACAGTTCCTGCCAGCCGTGTGTGGCAACGCGGGGTACCCCGTCCACGAGTTTTACGTCAAGGGCGAGGGTGAGATGTTCAGGCCCGAAGCGCTTAAACCAGGTTTTGACCAGGGACGGATCCTTAACTGCCACCGAGCCTACGACAACGCGCGCCACGCCTCTATCCAGCAGTGCCGCCACTTCGTCCTCGCTGCGGATCCCCCCTCCGGTCTGAATGGGAATGGGGGAGCTCTTAACGAGGCTTTCGATAAGGGAGAGCTGACGTAACTTAGGATCGCGCGCCCCGTCGAGATCGACGATGTGCATGAGCTGAGCTCCGTCGCGGGCCGCCTCCTCAATGCGCGAGAGCGGGGAGAGCTTAAAGACGGTCTTCTCGTTAAAATCGCCTTTTTTAAGGCGCACCACGGCGCCTTCAATTAAATCAATGGCCGGAATAATCATGCTGTCTCTCTTATAAACGCGCGAAGTTCTCTAAAAGGCGCGCGCCGTTCTCTCCGGATTTTTCGGGATGGAACTGTACGCCCATGAAATTGTCTTTGGCTACCGCCGCCGTAAAGCTCTGACCGTATGTACAGCGGCCTATGGTGTTTTCCGTGACGGGGGCGCAGTAAGTGTGCACGAAATAAAAATAGCTGCCGCTCTCAAGGCCTCTAAAGAGGGGATGGCCGTCATGCTCCACGCTGTTCCAGCCCATATGAGGTAGCGGCAGGCCGGGACTTTGCAGTCTGTCCACGGCTCCCCGGATGATCCCGAGGCCCTTAACGCAATCCTCATGACTGTGAAGCGGGATCTCGGAGGAAGAGTCAAAGAGGATCTGCATGCCAAGGCAGATCCCCAGAAGGGGCTTGTCCGTATGGATAATGAAATCCTTTAAATCCCGTTTGAGGATCCCTTCCATCACGGCACTGATGGCTCCTACGCCCGGGAAAATGAGCTTGTCGGCGCTTTTAAGCTCGTCTTTATCCGCGGTGATTTTGAGGTTTAGTCCCTCAAGACGCGTTTCAAGGCGTTTGAGGCCCTGATAGACCGAATTTAAATTGGAAGCTCCGGAATCAAGAATGTAAATCTTCATAAAAAACAGACCGTCGCAAGGCTTAAGCAAAATGCCACCGCTTATTGTATCTAATCTGAGATGAAGGGCAATGCAGCTACCTAAAAGGTGCGCTGCGGCGGGAGGGCCCGGGGATTAGCTCACCCCGGGCCTTGAGGGGATATATGCAGGGATTAAGGACCTTTAGCGTCTCAGCCCTTCGTCCCTCCAAAAACTTCAGACAGAGGCAGACTCTCCAGGGCTCCGGTAAGCGCGGCCATGTCCGCGGCGCTTAAATTAAGATCCGCGGCCTGCGCGTTCTCCTTAAGACGCTCTGCGGAGCGGGAGCCAGGGATGGGCACGATATAGGGACGGCGCTCTAAAAGCCAGGCCAGGGCTAACTGAGAGGGTGTGGCGGAGTATTTTTTAGCGAGGCTGTCAAGGAAGGCTATAAACTCCGCGTTCCTGTCCTGACTTGCGTCGGTGAACTGTACCATGCGCGAGCGGTAGTCGTTGTGCGGGTCAAAATGCGTGCCCTTAGGGTAGGCGCCGCTTAAAAAGCCGTTGGCCAGGGGGGAGAAGGCCACGAAACCCACGTTGAGCTCCTCAAGAACGGGGAAGAGGGTCTCATAGTTACGGTACATCATGGAGTAGCGGTTCTGAATGGCCGTGACAGGGCAGACGGCATGGGCGCGGCGCAGATAGTCCTCACTGACCTCGGAAATGCCGTAATGGAGGATCTTGCCTTCTTTAATGAAAGAGGCCATCAGATCGGCTACTTCCTCGGGTGAGTGCCCGGGATCGATGCGGTGCAGGTAGTAGAGATCGATATAGGAGGTGTTAAGGCGCTTTAAAGATCCCTCAAGCGAGGCGCGGATGAAGTCAGGTGAACTGTCCGGAAGAGGCAGACCGTGATCGTGTTCGGCAAGCCTGATCCCGCATTTAGTGGCGATCTGTACTTTGTCGCGGCGCGATGCAAAGGCCTTGCCCACGAGTTTCTCGTTAAGATACGGGCCATAAACCTCGGCCGTGTCGATAAAGGTATAGCCGGCATCAAAGGCCGCGTTCAGGACCCTTAAGGCCTCACCTTCGTCTAAGGGCGCGCCGTAGGCGTGGGAAAGCCCCATCGCGCCATAGCCTAAAGCCGAAACCTCGAGACTGCCTAAAAGTCGTTTTTCCATAGGGTACCTCATCAAAACTGCGTTTAAGGCAGTGTAGGAGGAAGGGTGACTTTGAGGAAGTACCCTTTAGTGTGTGCGTTTAAACCTGAGGATGTTCCTTCAGGGCCTCAAGGAAGCGTATGACGGCAGGAGACGGAGTGCGGGAATGCAGAATGCCCACGGAGGCGGTTAGGTCCCAGTTAACGCGCACCTCCTTTAACAGGGGATGAATGTTAAGCCAGGGAGCAATCACGAGAAGGGCGCGCTTCCCGGTGACGGCGCGGTTAAAGCTCTCCACGTCCCAGAAATCAAAACTCTCGACATCCGGGGAAGGATGCAGGGCCTCCAGGAGATCTCGCGCCCTGTCAAAGGAGGACATCCAGTTGCGCCGGATGAGAAGCAGACGCTCTCCTGCAAGTTCTCTGAAGCTGACGGTTTCCCTGTCATACAGGGGGTGACCTGGCGGAACGGCAAGGCTGAGCGGCAGGGCCTTAAGAGGATGGACCTCTATGGCGTACTGCTCTAAAAAGCGCGCATCGTAAAGTCCCGTCACGACATCAATGTGCTCGCCCAGATGACAGAGAATGGCCGAGGCCACGCGCGGATCGTTGACAAAGGGGACAATCTCGAGGGTAAGCGCGGGGATGACTGGGGCTACCCTTAAGAACTCTTCCGTGATAAGGGAACCGGGCGTCAGGGGCGAGGTGCCCACCTTAAGGCGCGTGGCGGGCTCTTTCTGCAAATCCTGTAAGGCCTTCTCAAGGCGCTCTCCCTCACGTGCGTACTCAAGGCCGTGCGTATAGAGAAAGCGTCCCGCCTCCGTAAGCGTCACCCCGCGGGGTGAGCGCTCTAAAAGCTTTACCTTAAGCTCGTGCTCAAAGAGATTGAGCTGTTTGATAAGCGCCGTGGGACTTATGGCGAGGACTTCGGAGGCCCTGGCAAAGGAGCCGGCCTGTGCGGTCTTAAGAAAGGCGTTTAGATACCGGTTGCAGAGCATAAGGCCTCCTTATCCCGATTAATTTAGGAGTGGGAATGTCCGTGCAGGTACAGATACCAGTT
The DNA here is from genome assembly GCA_018713485.1 of Candidatus Avisuccinivibrio pullicola. Taxonomy (GTDB): domain Bacteria; phylum Pseudomonadota; class Gammaproteobacteria; order Enterobacterales; family Succinivibrionaceae; genus Avisuccinivibrio_A; species Avisuccinivibrio_A pullicola. Next base: position 19,461 of record DVOQ01000093.1, on the reverse strand, counting down.
CATGACGCCCACGAAGAGCACGCCGCCCAGGATATTGCCGAGGGTCACGGGAATTAAATTGGCGGTAATGAAGTTCCCCGGGGTTAAGTGCGCAAAGCTCTCAGGCGTGTAGCCCGTGGCGGCGATGGCCTCCCAGAACTCAGGACCTGCACAGTGCTCAATGATAATGCCCATGGGGATCATGAACATATTGGCAATGGAGTGCTCAAAGCCCGAGGAGACGAACATCGCCACGGGCAGGACCATGATGAGGGCCTTGTCCAGAAGCGAGCGGCCCGCGTAGCTCATCCACACGGCAAGGCACACGAGAAGGTTGGCAAGCAGACCTAACATCAGCGCCTCAAGGAAGCTGTGATGCATTTTGTGATCGGCCGTCAGGAGCACGTTAAGACCCCACGCGCCGTGGGCGTTTAAATACTGGGCACTTAAGAAGATGATGGTGACGAATACGAGTGCCCCGATAAGATTGCCCACGTAAACGTAGAGCCAGTTTAAGAGCATTTTGGCCCACGTCACCTTGCCGGTGATTTTGGCCACCGTGATAAGCACGGTGGAAGTGAAGAGATCGGCTCCGCAGATGACCACGAGGATCAGGCCCAGGGAGAAGCACAGGCCGCCAAGGAGCTTGGTCACGCCCCAGGGCAGGGCCTCGCCGCCCGTGGTGGCGGTGATGTAAAAGGCAAAGGCGATGGAGATGAAGATACCGGCGTTAATGGCGGATACCAGGGCCTTGGCGGCAGGTTTGCCGGCCTTGTACACGCCGGTGCTCTCTCCCACCGCGGCCATCTCATAGGGACTTAACAGGTTAAAGGACTCTTTTTGCATGATGGGCTCTATCCTTGCTGAACACAGTGGGAGCTATTGTAGCTAAAAGCGCCGTATCTTTCACAGACTTAGAAAAATCTCAGCACGGCATAGCACTCCAGGGCGATAAGGGCGATGAGCGCAAGCCAGATGAGAAGCCCTTTAAAGGTGACGGGATAGCCAAGGGCAAGGGAGTCGCCTATTTTGCCCCGGATGGAGATCACGCTTTTAAACTGAGAGCGGCGGAAATGTCTGTCCCTTGCGGAGCCCACGGCAAGGCGTACCCCAAAGGCGGTAAGGAGCGCCAGAGTGAGACAGAGCACGATTTTTAAGGGCGTAATTGTGAGATAGGTCATATCTGTTAGCACTTCTTCAGCCAATTTTTTAGTAATCATAGTATAAACAGTACATCAGATGTGTCGCCTAACTAAGGAGGCTTTACCGTGGATCCCGCGATCATCACCCTCATTGTCCTCGCCGTTGTGGCCTTCCTGTTCGTGACGGAGCTCATTCCGCTTGCGGTCACGGCCATGTCCGCTCCCATCGTGCTGGGCTATTTCGGGGTGCTTAAGTTCAATCAGGTTTTCTCGGGTCTGTCCAATTCCACCGTGGTGCTGTTCGCCGGCATGTTCGTCGTCGGCGCGGCCATGCTCGAATCGGGACTGGCGCAGGCCATCGGTAACTGGGTGGTAAAACGCGTGGGCACGAGGGAGGTGCCGCTCATGGCCGCCATGATGGGCGTGACCATCTCCATGTCCGCCTTTGCCTCCAATACCGGTACCGTCGCCTGTCTCATGCCGGTGGTCATCGGTATCTGCGCTGCAGGTCACGTGCCCGTCTCGCCCCTGCTCATGGGCCTTGCGGTGGCCGCCAACACGGGCGGTATCATCACCATGGTCGGCACGCCGCCCAACATCATCGCCGCCGGTGCCCTCGAGACGGCGGGCATTGAGCCCTTCGGATTCTTTGAGTTCGCGCTCGTGGGTATCCCGATTTCCCTGGTCTCTCTGGTGTACATGATCACCGTCGGCCGCCGCCTTGTGCCCCATAATATGGCCGACTTAGGCTCCGTGGACACCACCTCGGGCATGACCGGCACGCCCCGCGCCCGTCTTATCTGTACCGTCATCCTCATTTACGTCATCATCGGTCTGTGTATCGGGATCCCCGGCTTCAGTCAGGAAATGGTCGCCATCTCGGGCGCTCTGTTATGCGTGCTTTTTGGCTGCCTCACCGAGCGTCAGGCCTATAACGGCATTGACTGGGTCACCATCTTCCTCTTTGCCGGCATGCTGCCCCTGGCCACCGCTCTTGACAAGACCGGCGCGGGTGCCATGATCGCCCATCAGGTGGTTTCCCTGATGGGCGACAGTCCCTCGCCCTTCCTCTTCATGACGGTGCTCTTCTGTCTTTCCTGCGGCCTGACGCAGTTTATGTCCAATACCGCTGCGGCGGCTCTGCTCTGTCCCATCGGCATCTCGATTGCCCAGGAAATGCACGCCTCGCCGTATCCCGTCATCATGGCCATTGCCGTGGCCGCCTCCTGCGCCTTCACCACGCCGGTGGCGACTCCGCCCAATACCCTCGTCATGGGGCCGGGCGGTTTCCACTTCAACGACTATATCAAGGTGGGTACACCTCTGGTGTTTATCTCCCTTATCGTGTGCGTCATCATCATCCCGCTGTGCTGGCCGTTCTTCCCGGCATAAGCGGCACAGGCAATAAGAGGTTCAGTCAGGAAGGGGAGGAAACTCCCCTTTCCTATGCCGCTGCAGGGAAATGCTTCAGAGCGTGCCGGAACTTCAGGAGTTCTCTGTACCCTAAAGCGCCTTTCAGTTAACAAAACTTTGATTTACGTAAAATTTCAGCATCAAACTTACGGGGCTTAAGCCTTGTCTTTGCTATAATTTTTAAAAAATCAGCCACCATTGCAGCGAGGGAGGGGAGAGCATGAACCCGCTCAACGTTATCCGCGGTTTTGACCCGGATCTCTACAATTATTTCGAGACGGAACTGGAGCATCAGCACCTGTCGCTGTCCTTCATTCCCGACGAGAACAGTATCTCGCCGCTGTCCGCGGCCATCATGGGCAGCGTGTTAGTCAACACCACGCGCATCTCCAATTACGCGGTCATGACCGGAGTAGAGGGACTGGCGGCCAAGCGGATCTGCGCTCTTTTCGGGGCCGATCACGCCAATATCCGCACTATCACCATCGAGGCAGCCTCGCGCGTGGTCTTCCAGGCCTTAACGCATCGCGGCGACGTGGTGATGAGTCTTGATCTGCGCAAAAAAGAGCACTGCAATTCCGAAAACCTCGCTTACCGTTTCGTCAATTTCGGCGTCGACCCTCAAAGCGAGACGCTCGACATGGACGCTATCGAAAAGCAGGCCATGGAATGCCGTCCGCAGTTAATCATCTGCTCTCCGATTAATTACCCCAAGGCCATTGACTACGCCCGTTTTGCCAAGATCGCCAAGGCCTGCGGAGCCATCTTATGGTGCGATATTTCTCAGAACGTGGGTCTCATCGCCGGCGGATCCATGCCCTCTCCCGTGCCGTACGCTGACGTCGTGACCTTTACCTCGCACGGTGCCATGCAGGGCCCCCAGGCGTCGGTCATTCTCTGCACCAGTGAGCTCGCTAACGCCATTGACCGCATGGTGGTGACGGCAGGTCACAGTGGCCTGCAGACGGCGCAGTTAGCGGCGCTCGCTGCCCGCCTCGAGGAAATGCGTGATCCCGTGTACAGGGAATACGCTCAGCGCGTGGTGGATAACGCCAGAGCCCTGGCCGAGGGCTTTAAGAAATTAGGGTTGAAGATTGTCTCTAATGGCACCGAATCCCATCAGGTGATCGTGGACGCCAAGAGCTGCAATCTCTCCGCCCGCGGCGCGCAGGAGCTGCTGGCCGAATCGGGCGTTCTCGTGAGGATCTGCACGCTGCTCACCCAGGATCCCAACGTCAAATACGAGGGGATCCGCTTCTCGACGCTCGCGCCCACCACCCGTGGCGCGACTCCGAAGCAGATGCGCGAAATTGGCGAGAATATCGCCGAGTTCCTCATTCATCCCTATGAGGCCAATGGACGCATCCTCCTCGATCAGATCTCCAGGATCACGGTGGGTCTGCCGACCTTCTACGATCACTGGATGCCCGCACAGGTGCGAGAGAATCTCGTCAAGTTAAGTATCATGTCCTCCGACTCCACCACCATTAAGGATTCGGTGCATCCTTCCCGTCTGCAGCTGCTGTCGCGCAAATACGCAGAACGCAAGCAGAATAAGGCTGATAAAAAGGACGATTAAGGACTTTTGAAAACTTTAGAAGGGGGCCGCGGCCCCCTTCTGCGTATCTGAAGCGGCATTGTAAGTACAGGTTATGCAGGTGTATAAAACGGGAATCGATCTGGGCGGCACCAAGACCGAGGTGGCGGTGCTGGATGCAGGAGGGGATATCGTCTACAGAAAGCGGGTGCCGACGACAGGGGAGCTTATGCGGCGACTTTAGACACGATTAGGGAGCTCCTTGAGGGGGCGGAAAGGGAGCTTGACTTTGAGGCCTCTTCCGTGGGAATAGCCATCCCGGGTTCAGTCTCGGGCGTGACGGGGCGCATCAAAAACGCCAACTCGACGTGGCTTAACGGTCAGAACCTGAGCCGGGATTTAAGTCAGGCCCTTCAGGGCCGGCCCGTATATCTTGAAAATGACGCAAACTGTTTTGCCCTCTCCGAGGCCGTTGACGGGGCAGGTCAGGGATATCGCGTGGTGTGGGGGCTTATTCTCGGCACGGGTTCGGGCTCGGGCATTGTCATTGACGGTAAGACCCAGGAGGGACGGCATGGCCTTGGCGGGGAGTGGGGCCACAATTCCCTTCCCTGGCAGACGGAGGAGGATAAGGCCATGATCTCTAAGATGCAGTGTTACTGCGGCTTTTCAGACTGCGTGGAGCTTTTTGTCTCGGGGACGGGCTTTGAGCGCGCCTACGCCTTCCTTGCTTCAGGGGAGGTGAGGCCCTCCCTTAAGGGACCCCAAATCATGGAGCTTTGCTCTGGGGGAGATCTGACGGCCGTTGCGGCGTTTGAGGCCTATCTGTCGCGCCTTGCCCGCGCCATCGCGGCTACGGTCAATGTCCTTGATCCCGACGTCATCGTGCTAGGCGGAGGCATGTCCAACGTGGATGAGCTCTATTCCCGCCTGCCTGAGGCTATAGTGCCGTATATTTTCGGTCACGAGTTTTCCACTCCCATCGTGAAGGCGCGCTATGGTGACTCCTCAGGCGTGCGCGGGGCGGCGTGGCTCAATCCCTGACTTTAAGTTAAAGCGCTTTGCCGTTACAATGAGGGGATCACCTAAGGATTGCAAAAAACACATGGATCCCCGTATTTTCTCCGTGGCACCCATGGTGGATGTCACTTCCTCGACTTTCAGGCGCATGGTCCGCGTCATGACGCAAAGGGCGATGCTCTATACCGAAATGATCGCCGCTGACGCTATCGTGCACGGCAAGGAACACCTCATCGACTTTAAGGATGAGGAGCTCCCCCTTACCCTGCAGATAGGCGGCAACGATCCCGTAAAGCTCGCCTATGCCTGCAAAGTGGCTGAAAAACGCGGCTACAGCGCTGTCAATCTTAATGCCGGCTGCCCTTCTGATAAGGTGCAGTCAGGGGCCTTCGGCGCGATCCTCATGAAGGATCCTAAGCGTTTAGGGGAGCTGTTTGCGGCCATGCAGGATGCCGTCACCATTCCCGTCTCGGTCAAGACGCGTATCGGCGTGGATGAGGCGGACAGCTTTGACTATACCCTTTCCCTCGTGAGCGCCCTGTACGATGCCGGCTGCCGCGACATCATCCTGCACGCCCGCAAGGCGTGGCTTAACGGTCTCTCGCCAAAGGAAAACCGTACCGTGCCGCCCCTTGATTATGCAAGGGTCTACGTTCTGAAGTCGATGTTCCCCGACGTTTTCTTCACCATTAACGGCGGTGTCCTCACCCTTGAGGAGTGTAAGGAGCATCTGCGCCACGTGGACGGCGTGATGTTAGGGCGAGCCATTATCGACAATCCTTACCTGCTTGCCTCCGTGGATCAGGAGATCTTTGGCGTGGAGACGGAAATCCAGGACCGTGATACGGTACTTGAGCGCATGGTGGCCTTAGGCCACATGCTGCAGGACGAGGGGCAGAGCGTGCATCACCTGTGCCGCCACTTGATGGGCCTCTATCAGGGCGTCAAGGGAGCGAGGCGTTTTCGCCGCTATCTTTCCGATCACATGACCGCCTTAGGCACCACCCCCGAGATTTTACTGGACGCCCGCGAGGCGATGGAGCACGTCTGATGAGCATGCACTTAACCCTTAACTCCACTTTTGAGCTCAATAACGGCAACCGCATCCCCGTCCTGGGCTTAGGCGTCTTCCGCGCCCCCTCAGGGGAGATCACGCGCAACGCCGTGCGCACCGCCTGCGAGTACGGTTACCGCCACTTTGACACCGCCCGCGCCTACTGCAATGAAAAGAGCGTCGGCCGCGGCCTCAAGGACAGCGGCCTCAGGCGCTCCGAGTTCTTCGTCACCACCAAGCTGTGGCGCAGTGACTGGGACAATCCGCGCCGTGGTCTGGAGGAGTCATTAAAGCGCCTTGACCTTGATTACGTCGATCTCTATCTGCTGCACTGGCCCTTTAAGGGTTTTGAGAAGGCATGGCGCGTGCTTGAGGAGCTTCAGCAGGAGGGACTGACGCGCAATATCGGCGTCTCCAATTTCAAGATTCATCACTTAAAGGAGCTTAAGGCCTCCGGGGCCACGGTGCGCCCCCAGATAAATCAGGTCGAGTGCCACCCTGCCAATGCCGAAAATGAGCTCTTAAAGTACTGCACCGAGCGGGGGATCGTGCTCACCGCCTATTCGCCCCTGGGCGGCATGGGCAGAACCTTAACTGACGATCCGCGCCTAACCTCGCTGGCGGCCTATTATAAGGTCACGCCCGCACAGCTCATTCTGCGCTGGAATCTGCAGCGCGGCGTGGCGGTGATCCCCAAGTCGGTACGCCCGGAGCGCATTGAGGAGAACTCACGGCTCTTTCACTTTGAGATCTCGCCCGATGACATGGACACCATCGACTCGGTGAACGCCGATGAGCGCCGTGCCTATGACTCCGATCTCATTGATACGCGCCCTGAGGCTTCCTTCCCCGTGCTCACCGAGGAAACCTAGCCCGCGGATGCCAGGTCGCTCTCAGGTCAGGAGGACTTTTTCTGATCTGAGATCCCATATGCCGTGAGGCAGTGACTTGCGTAAAGTGACCCGGTACCCGGTCAGTGCACAGGCGCAGGGATTAAGGATGAGACCGTGCGCCAGGGAAGGCGCGGGGCGGTCTAGGAGTCAAACCAGAAGGCCGCGTAGGCTTTAAGCAGATACTCTTCCCGGGATATTGGCTGTGTCTTACTTTTAAGCCTCTCCTTAACTAGGGAGGTGACGGCGCACAGCGACTTAAGGAGGCGAAGTTCAGTCTCCCCCTCTGTCACCAGGGGGGCGGTGGGGGGCAGTGATCTGCGTTCGGCCGGGGTAAGAGGCAGCTCCAGGAAGGCGCACAGTGCCGTCATTAGAGGGCACAGAGCGCTCTCGTCACAGTTAAGGGAAGTAAGCGCTGCCGCAAGCGGGACCGCGCGGGACTCTGAGGGAGCGGGGGCGGTCTGCCTTAAGCCCCGGGCTCTCTTCACTCCCCTGGAGAGCAGACGGTCTTCAAGGAGGAGCAGGGTCTTAAAGCCTGAGGGGGTCTTTGCAGACAGCGGACAGAGAGACAGCGTTTTCTGCGTGACATTCATCTCTCTTACCGGGGGAAGCCTCAGGGTCTTACGCGCGCTGCCGGCCCTCTCCATACAGGTAAGGACTGAGTCACAGAGGCGGGAGGCGTCGGCGTAGACCGCACTGCGCCCCGGGTCCTCAAGGAGCAGGATACGGGGCAGATCCGAGTCTTTAAAGCCGGCTAAAAACTCCTCCGTGGCATGCCGTGAGGTCAGAATAAGTCCCTCTGAGGTGAGACAGGTGTGCAGATAGCAGTCATAGAGCGCGCTAAGCGGGCGGGGGGCGGTATCAGATGAGGCAGTAGCGGCATGAAGGTTCTTTAAGTCTCTGCTTAAAGCTCTGTCCGCGCCGGCAAGGTCATCTTCTGACAGTGCCAGAAGATTGCGGTACAGCTGCCTGCGCTCCTCAATCTGCTGCAGCCAGCTTTCCGTACCTGAAAGAGCCCTGAGGACGGCACTCAGGGATGGCGCGGACGCAAGTCCGGTGAGCGCGTAGAGTTCAGGAGCGTACTGCCCCCCGGCACTTTCAAGAGACTTCAGTCCCTCCTGACTGTCAGACTCCGAAGAAGAAATCTCTATACACAGATACAGCGTCAGCAGAGCATTCAGAGCGCTGTTAAGGCAGGTATGATGCGGCCGTGTTCCCTGATTTTCAATGGCAAGGCACCTTAAATGGGCGTAAAGCTTCTCCCGTCCCCAGAGCTCCAGGGCCTGCGTGAAAAAGCGCAGCACGCGCATCTCCTCCTCAGGCTTTAACGCAGGAAGGAGCGCGTTTAAGGGGAGAGCCTGCCTGTCCATGCCTACGCTCCCGTGGCCGTGTTAGCGATCTGCGCCTTTAAGGCACGGTAGTGATGGAGCACGCGGCGGCGGTAGTAGAGCGCGGCGAAGGAAAGTCCCGCGAAAATGCCTGCCCAGAACCCGGCAGGTCCTGTGAAAGCTGTGCCTAAATATCCGTAGCAGAGGGTGAAGCCTAAAGGCAGCGCGATAAGGTAGAAGGAGAGCAGCGTGGATTTGAAAATGGTGGCGCTGTCCTTAAAACCGCGCAGGATAAAGGCCTGCACGGTCTGCGTGTTTTCCGAGATCTGATTTAAGGCCGAATAGATAAGCAGGGCTGCGGCGAAGGCCGCTACGGCGGCATCGTCGGTGTAAAGAGAGCAAAGCGTATGGCGCAGGGTAAGGAGAATGAGGATATTGATGAAGGCTCCCAGGAAGGCGAGCTTGTAGGCGGCGCGGATGGTGTCGCGCAGCGCGGGCAGGGCGTTTTTGCCGATGTTATAGCCCACCGCAATCGAGGTGGCGATACCTAAGGATAAGGGCAGGTTGAAGATAAAGGAGGTGATGGACATCGCCACCGAATGCGATGAGACCGCGAGGGGACCTAAGGGACTTAACAGGACGGCAATCACGGTAAAGCACGAGCATTCCACGGAGGCGGAGATCCCTAAAGGAAGTGCGGTCAGGGTAAAGTCCTTAAGTTCCCTTAAGGTGGGCAGGGACTTGACAAAGCGCAGCGAGTTTTCATAGAGAAGGGGCACGGCGCGGATATATAAAATAAAGGTGATAAGCGAGAGGGTGATGGAGATTAAGGTCGCCACGCCGCAGCCCGCGCCTCCGAGGGCAGGCGCTCCCAGTTTCCCGAAGATAAAGATGTAGTTTAAGGGGATGTTGTAGAAAAGAGCCACGAAACCGAAATAGAGCGTGGCCCTGGTGTGGCCCATGGCCTCACAGTAGGCACGGCAGGCAAAGTACAGGGCCGAGCAGGGCATGGCGAGGGCTACGGCCAGGACATAGATACGGGCCGTTTCATCCATGCGTGCGTCGCTGTCCAGTTTCAGGACGCAGAGGGCTAAGAAGAGCAGCAGCGCCATCAGAAGGAGACTGAAGCCCACGGTCACGATGACGGCGGTAAGATGGGTGCCGGGGATTTTATGGAAAGCGTTTGCACCGCGGTGGCGCGAGATCTGCGGCTGCAGCGTGGACATGAGACCGTTCATGAACATGGCGGCCGGAAAGAAGAAGGAACCGCCCACGGCCACGCCGGCCAGATCGGCCGTGCCGGCCATCCCCGCCATGACGGTATCGGAAATCCCTAAAAGGGCGTAGGAGAGATTGCCCACTAAAATGGGCAGCGCAAGGCGCAGGATCTCTTTTAAAGCCTGAAACTGAGTCATAGCCATACAAAAAACGGGGGAGCTAAGCTCCCCTGATACCTGAGTCTGAGTAATTTTTAGGCAAGGACGATGTTCTCAGGGGCGATTACCCCGCTTAAGAGTTTTCCGCCCTTGACCCTGACCAGGGACATGCCAGCGGCTTTCACGCCCTTAAAGCCTATCGGGGTGTCCTCAAAGACGAGGGTCTTATCCGGAGTACCGCCCATGCGCTCCATGGCCGTAAGATAGGTGTCGGGTGCGGGCTTGCCGTTTTGCACCTGATCGGCCGAGACGATGGTGGCAAGATAGGGGAAGACTCCGTACTTCTTTAAAAGGTGCTCGGTCTCAAACAGCTGTGAACCTGTGGCCACCGCGATTTTTGAGCCCTTAGCGGAGAACTTTTTCACCAGCTCCACCATGCCAGGGAAACACTCCGCCTCATGCATGTACACGTCAAGGTACATCTTGATCTTATCCCTGGCGATGAGAGCCGGATCGACGCTTAAGTGGTGCTCCTCACAGAGCATTTTCGCGATCCCTAAGGTGGGGATCCCGCCCACCTGCGCCAAATAGGCAGGAGAGATCTCCGGAAGCCCGTACTTATGCCCTACGGCGTTCCAGGCGAGGGCGTGTTTGGGCTCGGAGTCAAGGAGTGTGCCGTCCATGTCAAAGATGACATAGGGAAAGGACAGAATGGCGGAAAGATCGGCAGGTAGAGCCATGGGTTTACCTCGGGTTGCTGTCAGCGTATAGCTGCGCCTCGGCCTCCAGGGTGGCACGGGCCTTGTCGCTTAAATCGTCTTCCCAGCTTAAGGGATCGACGGAAATGAGATGTCCGTTTTCATCGCGCAGCACCACGCGCGCGATCTGGGCGTTTAAAATGAGTCTCTCGCACATGGCGCAGGGACGCATGTTCTTAGTCGGCGCGTTGGTTAAGGCCTCGGAGCCGGCCAGATACAGAGTCGAGCCCACGATATCGAGGGGATTGCCGTTGATAATGGCGTTAGCCTCGGCGTGCACGGCGCGGCACAGCTCGTAATGGGTGCCGGGCTTAATCTTAAGGTCGGCTCTGAGGCACGAGCCCAGATCCGAGCAGTTGGCGCGGTGGCGCGGGGCCCCGTTATAGCCCGTGGAGACGATACGCCCGTCACGCGAGACGATCACCGCTCCGTAACGGCGGCGCAGACAGGTCGAGCGCATCGAGACTGCCTGGGCGATTTCCATGAAGGATTCGTCCTTGGAGGGACGGTGTAAGACTGTGGTGGTCATGCACACCTCTTAAAAAAACAATCAGTCTAAGATACCACAAAAGCGCGGTTATCACATCAGCGCGAACATCTCGTATAGCATCACGAACATGGGAATGGTCAGGATGCAGAGCATGGTGGTTCCTACATTGATGGCACTGGCGTACTGCGGCTCATTGTCGTAGACCTGGGCCATCTGCACGATGGTCGAGGCCGAGGGAGCCACGGTGGCCAGTAAGGTCACGAGCAGCACACGCTCACTGTCAGGTATGCTCACTAACTTACCTAAAAACACGAGGCATACCATCGTGAGCACGGGTAAAAACAGCAGGCGGATGAGCACGACAAGCGGCAGACGGCGGAAATTCAGGAGTTCGCCTAAACGCATCTTGCCGATGAGCATTCCCGCCACGAGCATGGCGCAGGGGCCAATCATTACTGCCATGGACTGCATGGCATCAAGCAGGGGCGGCCAGATCTTAATATCCAAAAGAAAGAGCAGCAGGCCAAAGGCTATGGATACGATATTGATATTCAGGAAGATCTTGCGGATATCAAAACCTACCTCACCCTTGACGATAGCCCGTCCGTGCGACCACATTAAGGCTGCCTGCACGCCCATGTAGGGACAGGTATAGATGAGCCACTCCGGGCCTAATACCGCCGCCACGATGGGAATGATGAGATTGCCGGCGTTGGTATAGATGATGGAGGCCTTTTCCACGGCTCTCAGGTGCAGGAGCTTTTCAAGAAAGAAAGCCAGCGAGATGAGCAGGATATGAATGAAGACGGCCGCCCCGAGACCCAGGAGCAGACCGTCGCGCACGGCGGGTGTGTACTCAATCTGAAAGGCGCTGATAAACACGCAGGGACAGATCAGATAGAGCGAGATCTCCGAGAGCGTGCGGCTGTGATCGGCCTCTATGACCTTAAAGCGCACTAAACCGAATCCTGCCACGAGGATTAAAAAGAGCGAGATGATTTTATAGACGAGGATGGTGACGATCATCGTTACCCCTGTGCCCTGCCCTGACTTCAGACCTTGTTATTTAACGGAGCGGAGCGTATTGTGCTCTAAAGTACCGTTTCTGGCAAGCGGTGGCGGTTACGGTGCAGATACCTGCGCTCACGGAAAAAGCCCCGCTCCGGCCTTCACAGCGGGCGGCGCTTAGGGTATAATGCGCGCCGGTGTTTTGGTCGCAGGACACCAGCCATTGTTTTAATCTTTTTTTAAAAGGAATCTGTACATGATTACTTTAGATGCTATCAAGCGTACCGACCTGGGGAGAGGTGCGAGCCGCCGCCTTCGTCGCGCTGAGCAGATCCCGGCCATTATCGTGGCTAAGGGTCAGGACACCCTTTCCATTACCCTTGATGAGAAGAAGCTCATCCTCGCCTGCTTAAAGGACGAGTTCTATCAGGGCTGCACCATCAACTTAGATGGTGAGAGCATTGCCGTCAAGCCTGTGGCCATGCAGCGTCACCCTGTTTCCGATCGCGTCATTCACGTCGATTTCCAGCGCGTTTAAGCGCCATCTCCGTAAGGAGACGAAGAGGCTTTCCTGAGGGAAGGCCTTTTTTGTGCCCGCCACTTCCGGGGAGGTGACGGGTTTTTCTTCTTAAAGTTATCTTTAGTAAATAAAAAATCTATTTTTTCAATGAACGGATTTTGAGGCCGATTTTGTTTATACTGACAGAAGGATTCGGCCCGCAATGGGAGTAGAGCATGGAAAATAATGTAGCCGCGGTAGGCCGCGTTGCAGAGCTTAAGGTGGTGGAGATCTCCTCTCAGGGAGCCTTTGTGGACGCCGGCACCATGGGCAGTCTCTTCGTGCCCCGCCGTCAGCTCCCTAAAGATTTAGCCGTAGGCTCGCTGCTCCCCGTTTTTCTTTACGTGGATGGTGGCCGCGTGTTAGCTACCGGCCGCAGACCCTATTTGCAGCTAGGCATGGTGGGCCGTCTGCGCATTACCGAAATTGACTGCGGTACCGTGTACCTTGATATGGGGATCCCCAAGGAACTGGTGCTGCCCATTTCCGAGCAGAAGAGTGCCATGGAAGTGGGCCGTGAAATCCCCGTCTACGTCGCCATCGACGATTTAGGCCGTCTCTTTGCCACGCAGCGCTTTAACCGCTATATCCGCGACGTCCCGCAAAGAGATCGTTATCGCAGCGGTGATGAGGTCGTGATCTGCCCCGTAGCCCGCACTCCTTTAGGTTACCGTGCCGTGGTCAATGACGAGGTTTACGGTCTTCTGTATCGCACGGAAATCCGCGGTGAGGTGGTTTTTGGCCGCCGCTACCACGGTTTTATTGCGGGCGTGCGCCCTGACGGCAAGTTAGACGTGACGTTAAATGAACCTGGCCGCTCGGGTGTGGAGCACGCCGCGGAAGATATTTTAAAGGCCCTCGTGGCCTCGAAGGGACGCCTGACCTTTAATGACCGGACGCCTGCCGAGGTGATTGAGGATTATCTGCATATGTCCAAGGGCCGTTTCAAAAAGGCCATCGGACACTTATATAAGGAAAGGCTTATCGAGATTAACGATGACGGTATTTCACTCACCGCACTGGGATCGGAAAGATGCGGCGACCGTCAGGGGTCCGATCAGAACAGCGCACCGTAACAGGAGGTGCTTATGCTCACGTTCGCCGTCGACTTACTGGGTTTCTTTTTAAAGGCCCTCATCGTCGCCGTTATGGTAACCGCGCCCTTACTGCTCTTAGCTCTGGTTTTAAAGAAAAAGGATCGCTTAGGTGAGCAGAAGGACGGACTTAAGATCGTGGTAAAGGATCTGCGTCAGGGCATGCAAAGACGCAGGGAAAACATGGAGAAGGTGCTCAAAAAGCACCATCCTGACAAACGCCTGGAAGAGCTGGATCCCGTGGCGAAAAAGAAGTCAGGAGACGAAAAATCCGCCGCGCAGAAAAATTACGCGAAAGCCAGAGCCGAGCGCGAAGCCTACGTTAAGGAGCTGCAGGGCAAGGAGGCTTCAGGACTGTTCTGCCCTAAAAACCTCTTCGTTCTCAATTTCCGCGGCAGTACCAGGGGCAGTGAGGTCAAGCGTCTCAGAAAAGAAGTCGACGCTCTTTTAGACGTAGTCACGGATAGTGATGAGGTGGTAGTGAATCTGACCTCGCCTGGCGGCATGGTCAACAGCTATGGCCTTTTAGCCTCGCAGTTAGAGAGGATCCGTGCCCGCGGTGTGCGCCTTGTCTGCACGGTGGACGAAGTGGCTGCCTCCGGTGGGTATCTTATGGCCGTGGTGGCCTCAAAGATCGTGGCCGCTCCCTTTGCCTATATCGGCTCTATCGGCGTTATCGCCTCGCTGCCCAATTTCCACCGCCTCTTAAAAAGTCATGAGGTGGACTATGAGCAGATCACAGCCGGCCGCTACAAGCGTACTCTGACCATGTTCGGTAACAATACTGATGAGGCGCGTGAAAAATTCCGTGAAGAATTAAAGGCTGTACATGAACGCTTTAAAGGGCTTATCCTAAAGTATCGTCCGCAGGTGGACATCGAGAAGGTGGCGACCGGTGAGTACTGGCTGGCGCTGGACGCTTTGAAGTTAGGTCTCATTGACGAAATCGCCACTTCCGATGAGTATATTGCCCGCCGCGCTGCTGAAACTTATGACTGCGTATTGCAAATTATGTGCACTCGCAAGCAAAAACAGAATCTGGTCACTAAACTTCGTGACCTGTTAATGTTAAAACATATGCGCAAGGGCATTGCTGCCACGTTAGAGGACAGAATGAACGACAGTGCCTACTTACACGTCAGATAAGTAACTAAGGAACACCATGAGCAAGTCTCTAGTTATCGTTGAGTCACCATCGAAAGCCCGGATCATCAACCGTTATCTGGGGGATGACTATGTGGTCAAGGCCTCGGTGGGACATATCAGGGACTTGCCTACCGGTAAGAGCAAGAGCTCCGCCAGGACGGCTAAAAAGGCCGTCAAGAGCGCCAACCCGCTTTACGAGCGTATGGGTATTGATCCCGAGAACCACTGGAAAGCCCGCTATGAGATCATGGATGGCAAGGAAAAGGTGGTCGCGGAATTAAAGAAACTGGCCCGTGACGCAGACAAAATCTATCTGGCCACCGATCTTGACCGCGAGGGAGAGGCCATTGCCTGGCATCTGCGCGAGGTTCTGGGAGGGGACAAGGACCGCTACTGGCGCGTCAAATACCCTGAGATCACCAAGAATGCTATTTTAAAGGCCTTCTCCGAGCCCTCACAGATCAATATGGATCTCGTCAACGCCCAGCAGACGCGCCGCTTTTTAGACCGTGTGGTGGGCTTTATGGTCTCGCCCCTGCTCTGGACCAAGGTCGCCCGCGGCCTGAGCGCAGGTCGCGTGCAGTCGGTAGCCGTGGAGCTGATCGTTGACCGGGAGAGGGAGATCAAATCCTTTATTCCTGAGGAATACTGGACGGTGGAGGCTTTGACCACCACGCCCTTAAACGAACCCCTGAAGCTTATCCTGTCTTCCTATAAAGGGCGCAAAGCCGAGATCCCTGACGGTAAGAGTGCCGCCTCGATAGTGGAAGCCTTAAAGAGTGCTCCCTTTAAGGTTACGGGAGTTGAGTCCAAACAGGGCAAGGCTCACGCCGCGCCTCCTTTTACCACGAGTACCCTGCAGCAGAGCGCCAATCAGAAGCTGGGCTTTAGCGTGCGCCGTACCATGACTACAGCGCAGCGCCTTTACGAAAACGGCTTTATTACCTACATGCGCACGGACAGCGTCAACCTCTCGGCCGAGGCTATTGCCGCCGCCCGTGACATCATCGCCGGGGAATATGGCCCTGACTATCTGCCCGAAAAACCCAATTACTATAAATCCCGCGAGTCCGCCCAGGAGGCCCACGAGGCTATCCGTCCCTCGCATCCCGAGATCAAGGTAGGTCAGCTTCCCTCTTCCATTGATCGCGACGGGCAGCGTCTGTATGCCCTGATCTATGCGCGCTATCTGGCCTCGCAGATGAGCGAGATGCGCTATGAGTCCACCGCCGTCACTGTCACTGCCGGGGATTTCACCTTAAAGGCCAACGGCCGCACCATTCTCTTTGACGGTTTCCGTAAGGTCTGGCCCTCCTCGTCCAAAGACGAGGTCATTCTGCCGCGCGTTAAGGAAGGGGACATGCTTAAGCTTGACTCGCTTAATCCCGAGCAGCATTTCACGCAGCCCCCCGCCCGTTATTCCGAGGCCACGCTCGTCAAGGAGCTTGAAAAGGACGGTATCGGACGTCCCTCCACGTATGCCGCGATTATCGCCACCATTCAGGACCGTGGTTACGTCAAGATCGAGCGCGGGCGCTTTTATGCCGAAAAAATGGGTGAGATTGTCACCGATCGTCTGCGCAGTTCCTTTAAGAAACTCATGGATATCGGCTTTACCGCCGGTATGGAAAACGATCTCGATAAAATCGCCCGTGGCGAGGCCAACTGGCTTACGCAGCTGGATGCCTTCTACGCTGATTTCAGTCAGACGCTCAAACAGGCCGAAAAGCCCGCCAGCGAAGGCGGCATGCCGGACAATAAGCCCATTGTCACGGATCTTATCTGCCCCCAGTGTCACAAGTATCATTTGGCCATTCATTCAGGACGCACCGGCAACTTCCTTGCCTGCATGGGCTATTACGATGAGAAGGTGCCTAAGAAGGAGCGCTGTACCAAGACTGTCAATTTAAAGGAGCTTGATCTCAATGCCTTTAATAAGAAGGACATGTCCGAGGAAGATGAGGCCGCGCTTATGAGAAAGCGCAAACGCTGCCCGCTCTGCGGATCGGCTATGGACGCCTTCCTCATGGATGAGCACACCAAGATCCACGTCTGCGGCCGCGCCCCGCAGTGTAACGGCTATCTCATTGAGAAGGGTGATTTTGCAGACGAGATTGACAAGGGCCCCGAGGTTACCTGTGAGCGCTGCGGCTCGCCCATGGTGCTTAAGGAAGGCCGCTTTGGCAAATACATGGCCTGCACGAACAGCGAGTGCGGTAATACCCGCAAGATTTTAAAGAGCGGTGAGGTTGCCCCGCCCCGCGAGAAGGCCGTCGATCTGCCTGAGCTTGAGTGCAAGACTCCGGGATCGCACTTTGTCTTAAGAGACGGTGCCACGGGTATCTTCCTTGCTGCCCATAACTTCCCCAAGGTCCGCGAAACCCGCGCCCCTCTGGTTTCCGAGCTAAAGCGCTTTAAAGACCGTATTGCGCCCAAGTTCCATTATTTAGCCGCGGGACCCGAGACCGATCCTGAAGGCAATCCCATGGAAGTGCGCTATTCGCGCAAGTTTAAGGAGCAGTATCTCTCTTCCTTTACTAAGGAAGGCAAGCCTACGGGCTACACCGCTGTCTACAGGAACGGCGTCTGGACGCTGAACGAGCCTAAGGCGAAGAAGACCCGGTAGAGAAAAAGGGAGCCGGGTGCCTTAAAAAGCTCCGGGGGCGAGATCTTACGCGTAAGCGGCGCTCCCGGGGGCGGGGAAAGCCATATCTAGGCCGTGCCTTAAGATATCCGGATACGGTAAGGCTTTTTCCGTCAGGCGGTCTCTGGCCTGACAGGCAGGCTGCGGGTCAGCCTCTGCTGGGCTCTTCCTGCAGTAAAGAGCGCTTTAGAGTGCGGGGAGAGGCGGGGATCACAGAACCTCCGCAATGTGTACCTTATGTTTTGCCCCTGAAACCGGGTTAAGGCGCTTCGTGCGTCACAGATGCGTACCGCCCCGTCAGTCCTAAGCTGTACGCTGTCCTTCATACCACCACTCAGGCAGCAGTTCCCTGAGCCTGACACTGCTTTTGCTGTCATAATCGCAGAGGATCTCAATATCAGGGGACGCAGCGTCAAGCTGCAGCATCAGCTCGCGACAGGCCCCGCAGGGCATGCCGGGTTTTCCGCCCGGCATCACGGCGACGATTTTGCGGATACGGCTTTCTCCGCAAGTGAGCATGTTAGCCAGCGCGTTTCTTTCTGCGCACATACCAAGGGAGCATGCCGTGTCGATGCACACTCCGCGGTAAATATGGCCCTGATCGGTAAGCAGCGCAGCGGCCACGGATCCCGCCTCCGCCAGAGCCGTGAGTCTGCGGGGGATCTGTACCTCCCTTGCGGCAAGATACAGCTGATCCCAGTCACCGTCGTAGGCGCTCAGTGCCTTAAGCTCCAGTTTACGGACGAAATCATCCTTGCCTTCACAGTAGTTATCTATAGAGTAGGGAAAGCGCTGCGCGAGCTGACGTTTAAGCGCCGCGTAAGCGGCGCGCTCCCCGGCGTGAGCGCGCAGATAGTCGCGTACCGCCAGATGCCTCTGCAGAGAATGCAGATCTGTGCTTTTGAAAATATGCAACTGATGCGTGCGCTCATCCCCGCCCTTGCGCAGATAGCGTCTGCCGGCTAAACCGGACTCACCTAGATACTCATACCCAAGGAGAGCGAACTGTTCCGCGATCCCGTCCACGTCCTCAAGGGAGCGTATCGCCGCCAGCATGTCGATAACGGGGCGGGCCGCAAGTCCCGGTACTGCGGTACTGCCGATATGCCACAGGGCAAGGCAGTTTTCCTTAAGCACTGAGGTTATAGCCCTGCGCTCCTTAGCGTAGAGCAGGGGCTAGCGCGGATCATAATCCACGACGGTGATATGCTGCGGCATAAGCGTCCCTCTTTTCTTCCTGTGGCTGAGCCGGTATCTGCGCACGTGATCCCTGTTGCAGGAGCGTGCGCTTTGCCCCTGTATTATAAAAAAGAGAAGTAAGAGCTGACCTCATTTACTAAGCAGAGCAGGGACGCACGCTACCTTGCAGGGCAGAGTTTTCCGCTGAAGAAAAAGCCGGCTACCGCATGAATTCGTCTGCCAGTACCACTCTGGCAAGCCCGCGCACCTCCTTAGCTCCGCAGAAGACGAGGGCAAAGCGGGCTACCCTATGTTCGCTGCCGCAGTTGAGACCATAGGCGTGTTCCCGGATCTGCACAAGGGCCTCTCGGACCTTCTTATCGAGATGCTTTGCATCGGCCGAGTCCGTGTACTTGTACTCAAAGACGAGAGTCAGCTGCTTACGGGGAAGGTCGATTACACAGTCGGCCCTGCCCTTGCTGGAACTTACCTCCTGGCGTGCGGTTACTCTTGCTCCGTGGAGATGAACGTTAATCAGAGCCGCCACCATGGCCTCGCTGTTCACCGGATAGTGCTCGTAGGGGATAGCCGCGAAGAGATCATTAAAATATGCTTTGATTTTCTCAGGCTCGAGACTGGAGAGCACCGCAACGGTCTCCTCGCTGTAGTCCTCAGTGTAGAGATCAGTCCGATTGAAATAAAGGGCCGCGCAATGGGGGTGACTAAAAAGGTCACCCCCGATTTTTTGTCCGGGGAAACGGAAAATTTTGCAATTCAGTATGTTTTTGCAAAATGTTTTCTTTTTGTTTCAGTTAATTGCCTGTAAAATTTAGCCGGTTTTGCT
>DVOQ01000092.1 GCA_018713485.1 Candidatus Avisuccinivibrio pullicola | reverse complement strand
ATGTCAGGCTCATTCTCCTTGGAAAGGTTGATGACCTTGGCATAGCAGCCGCCCTCGAAGTTGAACACGCCGTTGTCATCCCAGCCGTGCTCATCGTCGCCGATGAGGAGGCGCTTCGGATCGGTGGAGAGGGTGGTCTTGCCGGTACCGGACAGACCGAAGAAGATGGCGGTATTCTCGTTGTTCATGTCGGTATTGGCCGAGCAGTGCATGGCAGCAATACCCTGGAGGGGCAGGTAGTAGTTCATCATGGAGAACATGCCCTTCTTCATCTCGCCACCGTACCAGGTGTTGAGGATGATCTGCATCTTCTCAGTGAGGTTGAACACCACGGCGGTCTCAGAGTTGAGGCCTAACTCCTTGTAGTTCTCGACCTTGGCCTTGGAGGCGTTGAGCACCACGAAATCAGGAGTGAAGTCCTTGAGTTCCTCGGCGGTCGGACGGATGAACATGTTGGTCACGAAGTGAGCCTGCCAGGCCACCTCGACGACGAAACGGATCTTGAGGCGGGTAGCCTCGTTAGCGCCGCAGAACAGGTCGACAACGTACAGCTTCTTGTTGGACAGCTCCTTGCCGGCGAGATCCTTTAAGACATTCCAGGACTCGGTGGTCAGGGGCTTGTTGTCGTTCTTGAAGGCATCGGAGGTCCACCACACGGTATCCTTGGTGGTGTCATCCTTGACGATGAACTTGTCCTTAGGAGAACGGCCGGTGTAAATACCGGTCATGACATTGACGGCACCCATCTTGGTGAGCTGGCCCTTATCGTAGCCAGTAAGACCGGAAGCCATCTCGGCAGCGAACAGATCCTCGTAGGAAGGATTGTGAACGATCTCGGTAGCACCGGTAATACCGTACTTGGCAAGCTCTTCAGTTAAGCTCATTTTTTTCTCCACTATTAAGACCGAGACTAACTCGGTGTTTCTGTTACTAGCCATTGAGCATTGTACCGTAAAAGTCAGGCCGGCATAACCCCTGTGAGGCCGTTTTAGCGCACATTTTTATCATTAATTTAAGGGCCGTCGCGCGCCCTCCGTATTATACTTTCGCAGTATTTTGTCTCTTTGCAAAACGAGTATGTGACATGAGTAAAATTACCGTAACCGAAGCCGCCCAGGGATACTTCCGCAAGCTCATCGAAGATCAGAAAATGGAAGGCCTCGCCATCCGCCTGTCGGCCAATAACGTCGGCACTCCGGGCGTGGAATGCGGCATTCTCTACTGCCCTAAGGAATACATTACCTCCGCCGACGAACACTTTCAGATGAACGGCTTTGAAATCGTCATCGACAAAAACGTCAGCGACTATCTTGATGAATCCTTTATCGACCTGGGCAAGGACGATGAGGGTAACGATCTGCTCACCTTCCACGCCCCGAATTTAAACCGCAAGCCCTTTGGCGAGGACGCCTCCTTAAAGGAGCAGTTACAGTACTTCTTTGACGTGACGGTAAACCCCGGCCTTGCCACGCATGGCGGTGCCGTAGAATTAGTGGACGCCACCGACGACGGCGTGGTCAAGGTACGCTTCTCCGGCGGCTGCAACGGCTGCTCCATGGTGGGTCTGACTTTAAAGGAAGGTATCGAGGCCAATCTTAACAAGGCCTTCCCCGGCCTTATCAAGGAAGTCGTGGACGTGACTGAGCACGTCAAGAGCGATACTTCTTACGCCTAAAGCCCTACTCCGAGGTGAGCGCACGTCCTAACAGGGCGTGGGCCGCCTCCTTTCCGGAGTGCCCTTCGTATAAGACCCCGTAGAGTTCGCGGCAGATGGGCATTCTCACGTCCTTGCGCTCGGCTAAACGCCACACTTCGCGTGTCATGCCGTAACCTTCCACCACCTGGCCTATCTTTGACAGCGCCTCCTCAGCGCTTATGCCCTGCCCTAACATAAAGCCAAAGCGGCGGTTACGCGACTGATTATCCGTGCAGGTGAGCACCAGATCGCCTAATCCCGACAGTCCCATAAAGCCCAGTTCCGTAGCCCCTAAGGCCACGCCAAGGCGCACCATTTCAGCAAGTCCGCGCGTAATCAGCGCCGTGCGGGCATTGGCACCGTAACCTAAGCCATCGGAAAGGCCCGCGGCAATGGCAATGACGTTCTTGACCGAACCGCCTAACTGCAGGGCCACGAAATCCGAACTCTCATAGATACGGAAGGTGGGAGTATGCAGCAAATCTGACCACAGAGCGCAGTGTTCGTGAGAAGTACCGCTCACGGCGATGGCGGTAGGCAGACCACGGGCCAGTTCCGAGGCAAAGGTCGGCCCCGAAATGGCCGCCAGAGGCATCCCCTCAGGCAGCAGATCCGCAGCGACCTCGCTTAAGAGGCGACCCGAACCGCTCTCAATGCCCTTGGTAGCCCAGGCAATAAGCTGTGAAGGTCTGAGATAAGGAGAAAGCTGTGTGAGCACCTCGCGGAAGGTGTGACTGGGCACCACCACAAGGATAAATTTAGACGCTTCAATGGCGGACTTTAAATCCGCAGTAACTTTCAAAGAAGCGGGGAAAACCAGCCCCGGCAGATAGCGCTCGTTTACGCGTTCTGCCTGCATGAGCTCAGCTTTGCCCGTATCTCTGGCATAAAGAAGAGTAGGCAGTCCCTTGGAGGCGACCGCCATGGCCAGTGAGGTGCCGTAAGATCCGGCACCCACTACGCACAGGGCAGAGCTGAACTCTGCCCCCGCATTAAAAGCACAGGCTTCCAAGAGCGGACTTAGGCCTGAGGCTCTTCGTTGGCGGCAGGGGCGGCCTGCTGAGCGGCGGCATGAGCTGCCTGAGCCTGACGCTGCTTGCGCACTCTGAACAGGGCATCAAAATTGATGGGGGCCAGGTTTAAGGGCGGGAAAGAAGCGCGGTTCACGAGATTGGACACGAACTCACGGGCATAGGGGAAGAGCACGGTCGGGGCGGTGACGCACAGTAAGTACTCTAAAGCCGGAGCAGGAATGCCGCGGGTTAAGAATAAGCCGGCCTGATTGACCTCGCAGACGAAGAGAGTGTCATTTTCCTGCTTGCAGGTGGCGGTAATACGTAAGGCCACCTCGTAAGAATCATCGTTGAACTTGGAGATCTTGGGATCGAACTCAACCTTGATCTCAGGCTTTAACTGACGGGTGAAGCAAGCCGGGGAGCTCGGAGTCTCGATGGAGGAATCCTTGACGTAGACGCGCATGAGCTCGAAATGAGCCTGGGGCTGCTGCGGCTGGTTCTGAGCGGCGGTCTCGGGGACCTGGTTCTCGTTATTAGTGGAGTCAGTCATAATATTTCCCTAAACACTAAAGGAGTTATTTGCGGTTGGAAAGAGGCAGGTTCTGGTTAGACCATTCCATAATGCCGCCTTCCAGAATGAAAACTTTCAAAAAGCCCTGCTTCTTGAGGGCACGGGCGCTGTTGAAGCACTCAGTGTCAAACTTGTCCTTGCCCACCAGGATGACGGGGGTCTCCTTATTACGCTCAATACGGTTAATCTTGCCGTTCTTAATGTCCGCGGACGTAATGTTCACGGAATTGGCAATATGACCGCCGGAGAAGGTATCAGCGTTGCGCACATCCACGAAAACGCCGTTTTCGCGGTTCACCATCATGGTAGCCAGCGTTACGGAAGTCTTTTTGACACGCGCCGTGACAATGCGGAACTGCATCGCCACTAATAAAACCAACACCACCACCCAGGCACCGCTCATCAGCAGATGGCGGGACACGAACGCGAAGAGCTCGTTGACAAAGTCAGGTGAGAATAAATCCGACACAGTTCACCTCAAAAACGGTCGCTGCATAACAGCAGGCTTTTTCAAAAAACTGTGGGATTCTAGCACAGATTGAAGCCTTTTTTACAGGCGCAAAGACCAGTCAGAGGCCCACGGAGACGGCCTTTAAGCGCAAAAACGTGACCCGGGATACGTCTTTGACCATCCCTGCAAAAAAGTCGCATCAAAAGCCCCGCGAGAAAACGTGGACAAAGACCAAAACTGCTAAAATAAGGACGTTTGTAACGTTAACTTTTTTACCGTTTTAGAAGAGTGTCCTTATGGCTATGAAGAAACCTTTAGCCCTCATCATCATGGACGGATGGGGCGACAATCCCGTTACTGAGTTCAATGCCGTGGTTAACGGCAAGACCCCCGTATTGGACGGTCTGTGTCAGAAGTACGCTCACACCGATATCAAGGCCTCCGGTATCGACGTGGGTTTGCCTGACGGTCAGATGGGCAACTCCGAGGTCGGTCACACCAATATCGGTGCCGGCCGTGTCGTGTATCAGGAATTAACCCGCATCACCAAGGCCATTGATGACGGTGACTTCTATGAGAACCCCGTTCTCTGTGAGGCCGTGGATAAGGCCGTCAAGGCCGGTAAGGCCGTGCATATCATGGGTCTGATGTCGCCAGGCGGCGTGCACAGCCACGAAAAGCACATCATGGCGATGTTCCGTTTAGCCGCTAAGCGCGGTGCCACTAAGCTGTACTTCCACGCCTTCCTTGACGGCCGTGACGTACCTCCGCGTTCTGCCATGGGCGATATTGAAGCTTTTGATAATCTCTTTAAGGAATTAGGCGTGGGCCGTTTTGCCACCATCACCGGCCGTTACTACGCCATGGACCGTGACAACCGCTGGGACCGCGTTGAGCAGGCCTACGACGTTATCACCCAGGGCTTAAGCCAGTTCGCTCCTTTTGAGTCCGCTGCCGCTGCCTTACAGGCCGCTTATGACCGCGATGAGAACGACGAGTTCGTGAAGGCCTCCGTGGTAGGTGAGAAGGCTCCCCTTGAAGATGGCGATTCCCTGATCTTCATGAACTTCCGTGCCGACCGCGCCCGTCAGATCACCCGCGCTTTCGTCAACGCCGACTTCGACGGCTTTGCCCGCAAGGTCACCCCGAAGCTTGCCGACTTCGTGATGCTGACCCAGTACGCCGCGGACATCAAGACCGCCTGCGCCTATCCGCCCGAGGATCTCACCAATACCTTAGGCGAGTGGCTCTCTTCTCACGGCAAGACCCAGCTGCGTATCTCCGAGACCGAGAAGTACGCTCACGTGACCTTCTTCTTCAACGGCGGTGTCGAGACCGTGTTCCCGGGCGAGGATCGCATCTTAATCCCCTCCCCGAAGGTCGCCACTTACGATCTGCAGCCTGAAATGAGCTCTCAGGAATTAACCGACAAGCTCTGCGCCGCCATTGAGTCAGGCAAGTACGATGTCATCATCTGCAACTACCCCAACGGTGACATGGTCGGTCATACCGGCGTTTACGATGCCGCCATCAAGGCCGTGGAAGCTGTCGATACCTGCATCGGCCGCGTCGTGGAGTCCTTAAAGAAGGTCGGCGGCGAGTGCCTCATTACCGCCGATCACGGCAACTGCGAGCGCATGAAGGATCTGACCACCGGTCAGCCCTATACTGCTCACACCAACCTGCCCGTGCCCTTCATTTACGTGGGCCGCGAGGCTACCATGCGTGATGACGGCCGCTTATGCGACATTGCTCCCACCATGCTCTACCTCATGGGCATGGAGATCCCCAAGGAGATGACCGGCAAGTCCATCATCACCTTAAAGTAAGAGCAAGGCTCTTAGGAAAAGCCCGCCGCGTGCGGGCTTTTTCATACCCGTACGTAAGCCCAGCCCCACCGCAAAAAACTTTAGGAGAGCGTTTTCCAGAAAAAGGCTTATCTATGCTTCACAGAGCGCCAAACTTCTAAATTTATGTGGGGTAATAGTGAGGGCCTCCCTAAACCTGCCACCGTCCGCAAGGACTCATTCTCACCGCCCCGGGCATAACCCCACATCCCCCGCGTTTAGCTGACCGTATGACAGAGAATGGCTTATTTATGCCCCTCAGAGCGTCATGCTTTTTAATTTATGTGGGGTAATAGCGTGGGTCTCCCTAAACCTGCCCCCGTTCGCAAGGGCTCATTCTCACCGCCCCGAGCATAACCCCACATCCCCCGCGTTTAGCTGACCGTATGACAGAGAATGGCTTATTTATGCCCCTCAGAGCGTCATGTTTTTTAATTTATGGGGGGTAATATTCTGTCATACGCAGAAAGCCCGCGCTCTGGCGGACTTTTTGCTACATGCGGGGAAAAGGAAACTTAAGAGCCGGAGACGGTCATATCCGGAATGAGCAGGGAACCGCATTGCAGGCGGGTGCGCGGATCGCGATCGCTGCCCACTAAGGCTAAGTTCAGGAACATGTCCTTTAAGTTACCGGCCACGGTGATCTCCTCGACAGGGTGAACCTTTTCACCGTTCTTAAAATAGAAACCGGCCGCGCCGCGGGAGTAATTGCCGCTTACCAGATCCACTCCCTGTCCCATGAGATCGGTGATCACGAGACCTTCACCGGCCTCGCGCAGCATCTCATCAAAGTCTCTGGTGTGAGCGGCGTCGGCATTGACGAAACCGTTCGCCATGCCGCCGGCGTGAGCGTTGGAACGCATACCTAACTTACGGCCCGTATAGGTCGAGAGGAGATACATGGTAAGGATGCCGTCCTTAATGACGTCGTTCTCACGCACCTGCAGGCCCTCGGCATCGAAGTTAAACGAGGCAAGGCCCTGCGGGATAAAGGGATCCTCATGCAGAGTAATAAAGTCAGGGAAGATCTGTTCGTTGAGCTTGCCTGAAAGGAACGAGGTCTTACGGTACACGCTGCCCCCAGCGATGGCCGAGAGGAGATGCCCCCATAAAGACAGCGCCGCCTGACGGGAAAAGATGACGTTATAACGCCCGGTGGGGACCTGCGACGCTCCCAATTTGGCAAGGGTACGCTCCAGTGCCTCTTTAGCCACCTCCTCGGGGGAGCCTAACTTAGCAGGATCCCTGGCGATGCTATAGCCGGCACCGCGCTGCATGGTACCGTCCTTCTCACCGATAAGCGTCATGGAGGTGTAATGATAGGTGGCAGCGGAGCTTTTGCAGAAGCCGTGGGAATTACCTAACACGCGCAGATTGAGAATGCTCTCATAACCGGCACCGTCACTGTCCTTAATTCCCTGAGGGAGCTCACTTATAATGCAGCGCTCAGCGGCGGCGGCACGCTCAATCCCCGCGTCGGGACTTTCAAGGAGGGCGTGTACCATGTCCAGATCGCGCTCCCCGGTGCACAGCAGCTCCTTTTCGCAGATCCCGGCACAGGGATCTCTGTCAGTATGAGCGGCGATGGCGATCGCGGCTTCCACGGTATCGGCCAGGGCCTTAGCACTTAAATCGGTAGTCGTGGCGATCCCGCGGCGTTTATCCTTAAACACCACCACTTCCATGCCCGCGGCTTTATTAAATTCGATATTTTCCACCTCGGCGTGACGCGTGGACACCTCAAGGCCTTCGCTGCCCTGAATTACAACCTCACACTCATCAGCACCGCCCTTTAAGGCCAGTGCCACCGCCTGACGGACCTTATCCTCAAGTAAGGAGCGCCGTGCGTTTACTTCATCTTTAAAAGCCATGTCTGCTTATCCTACAGCCCTGAAAAAACTGCCCCACATTGTAGGTGATCTTGTCCCCGTTGTCCTATGTTCCGCTCCCTAAGGAGATCTCCATGACGGGACTGCCCTCCACACTGACCCTCTTTTGATGAAAGACGGGCATGAGGGGCACCCGCGTCTCGTGACGGTAGAAGGGATCGTCAGGACTTAAAGGTAAACTCACCTTCTTTCCCGTAACAGCGGCTTTATAGAGCGCCATCAGCAGCTCCAGAGCGTCCCGCCCCTCCTCTCCGCAGCCCTCGGGTTTCCTGCCCTGCAGGAGTGCCTCAATGAAGGTCTGCAGCTGCGCCCCATGCCCTTCGGAGGGCAGCACCGGCGCTGCCGCGAGAGTCTCTTTAAGCGCTCTGATGGCCTCTTTGTCTTCTGCCGGATAACCGTTGGGCAGGGCCTTACTTACGTAAGCCATACCTGTAAAGGAAAGAGTGCCGTTAAGGCCGTCGAAAACGAGATCCTGTTTTTCGGCATGATGGTTTAAGGAGCAGGTAAAAAGCACCGTAAAGTCACCGTAATCTAAAAGCGCGTACACCTCGTCCTCGCACTCACTGTTATG
Organism: Candidatus Avisuccinivibrio pullicola; assembly: GCA_018713485.1. GTDB lineage: Bacteria > Pseudomonadota > Gammaproteobacteria > Enterobacterales > Succinivibrionaceae > Avisuccinivibrio_A > Avisuccinivibrio_A pullicola. The sequence goes on along the minus strand of DVOQ01000092.1, from coordinate 8,289 downwards.
ATGCGCACGGTTGTACATGCTTGCGGTGACGCTTAAGGGCCGGCCTAAGAGCCAGAGGGTCATGTCAAGCTGATGCACCGCGTGACTCATAAGGCACCCGCCCCCTTCAATCTGCCACGTGCCGCGCCAGGCGGGATCGTAATAATTCTCACCTCGCCACCACAGACTGCTTACCTCAGCGCGGGTCAGGGGGCCCAGAAAACCGCTCTTCAGGACCTGCTTTAAGCGCTGTGCCGGAGAGCGGTAGCGGTTCTGGCAGATAACCGCAAGCGTCTTACCGTTCCTACGGGCTGCCTCAAGCATGGCGTCACATTCTGCAAGCGAGCGGGCCATGGGTTTTTCGACCATCACATGTAAGCCCGCGCTCAGCGCCTGACAGGTCACGGCACAATGCTGTTCCGGGGCGAGACAGATGGTAACGGCATCACAGAGCCCCGCCGCGAAGAGCTCCCCAGGGTCATCAAAAACGGGCAGATCGAGATTAAGTTCCTCCGCGAGGGCCTTTGCCTTTTCAGGATGCCGGTTACAGAGGGCGGTAAGCTCACAGTCTGAGAGCTTAACGAGTTCCCTGGCCTGCACTCTGCCTATGGCGCCGCAGCCCACCACGGCGATACGTACTTTTTCCTGCATAACGCGCTCCTTAGCTGTAGCTATAAGCTTAGCATCGCGGGATGCATCTTGACAGGCCCCGTATAATGATACGGTTTTCATAACGAGGATATTTTTATGGCGCAGGAACAGCATTTTGAAGGTTTTGACAGTGCTCCCGAAGAGATCAGCCGCTCGGCACGCAAACGTGACGCGCAGAAGATCCGTGCCCTAGCGGAAAAACTCGGCAATATCGGGGATCTGAGTTTCCGGGCGCTGCACTTTCCTGATGAAAACATCGAAGAGGCCTTAATCGTCGCCCGCGGCCTTAAACCTCATTCCGATGAAAGACGCCGTCAGTTACAGTATGTCGCTAAATTACTGCGCCAGTACGATTTAGAGGACTTTATCGCGGAAGTCGAAGGCTTAGGAGCCACTCCGCAGGTCGATCCTCAGGCCATGCGCCTTGAAAACCTGCGCGAGAACCTCATCGCTCAGGGCACACCCTGCATTAACGCCTTCTGTTCCGTCGTGCGCGACACCGATCGCAATAAGCTGCGTACCCTCGTGAAAAAGGCACAGGAAGAGTTAAAGAGCGAGCGTCCCGACCGTCCCGCCGCCCGCGCTCTCTACCGTTTCCTCAAAGAGGAGCTAAACCGCACGGCAGTTACCCTGCCTGAGGAGCTGACCACTAAGGCTTAAACCTTTTCCGCGGCTGTAACATACAGCCGCTCCTGCCGCGACACTTGTCAAACCGGACGCTTTTGCCTATGATCCGCCCGCTGAATAAGAGGTGTGGTTATGTTCGGTTACTCTCTTGCCCCTGACGGCTCCCTGCCGCGCCGCTCCCTGAGTTTTGCCGCGGCCTCCACGGCGCTCATCCTGTGCTTTTTCATCGCCTCCATCCCCGTGCCCATGATGGCGGTATGGACGCAGAGCCATCACCTCAGCACCTCGCAGATCGCCTTTACCGTGGTCAGCTATTTCGCAGGTTGCATCTTCACGCTTATCTTCCTGGCCCGCCTCTCCAATTTCCTCGGCCGTAAACCGGCCGTACTGCTGTCCTTAACCCTCGGGATCCTCGCCAACGTGCTGTTCTGTTTCAGTACCCAGGCTTATGAACTCTATCTCGGGCGCTTTTTACAGGGGCTGTGCTGCGGACTCATCTCCAGTTCCGGCATGTCATGGGTCGTGGATACCTCTCCCTCTAAACGCGCCTGGCTAGGTACCGCCCTCACGGCGGCGGGACCGAATATCGGTCTGGCCGCGGGTACCCTCGCGACAGGCTTTATCCTCGAGTACGGTTTATTGGACCCTACCGCGCTCTTTGTGGGAGGTATCGTACTGCTTACCTGCTGCTGCGCTTTAGTGTGCGTGGGATCGGAAACGCTGCGCTTTGGCACGGAGCCGCTTCTGAAAGTGCTGACACCCCGCGTGGCCTTACCCCCGCGCCTGTGTCGTCTCTTCGTGGTCGCGGCAGCGGGCTTTATGGGGACATGGGGAATTGGCGCCTTCTTCCAGGGTTTCTCGGCGCATCTTGCGACTGCGCTCTTTAATGACACCAATGCCTTCTATTCCGGCCTTACCTATCTGTTTATCATCGTGCCCAACGCCACGGCGGGTATTCTCATCGGGCGCTACCGGCCATCCAGAGCGCTGCCCGTATTATTCACGCTGTTCTTTATCAGTGCCAACTGTCTCTTTATCGCGCTGAGCCTTGAGAACCTGCCCTTCTTTATCACCGCGACCGTGTGCTGCGGCTTTGCCTCGGGAGGGATCTGCACGGCGGCGCTTAAATTCCTCATTCTGGACACCACCATTAAGGAACGTGCTGGCGTGATTGCTGCGCTCTATCTGCTGGCCTACTGCGGCTCGGGAACTCCCAATCTGCTGATCGGCACCATCGGGGCCTCGGCCTCGCAGGCGACGCTTAATTTAGGCTTTCACGTCTGGATCCTGCTTACCTTCAGCCTCGCCATGGGCATGTTTCTTATCATCAGAGCCCATCCCTCGGAGGCCGAAAGTCTGCGCTATGCCCGCTACGCCTGACGCACCGTAAAAATACCGTGAAGGAAGGGTTTGCGGGGTCCTCTGTTTTTAGTCTGCGTTAAGCTTCGACCGCGGTACCGCCGACAGTTAAGGCGTCTACCTTGACCGTAGGCAGGCCAATGCCCACCGGTACGGACTGACCTGCCTTGCCGCAGGCTCCGATCCCCTTGTCAAACTCCAGATCGTTACCCACCATCGAGACCACCTGCATGGTCTCGGGACCATTGCCGATTAAGGTCGCCCCCTTGACGGGAACGGTGATCTTACCGTTTTCAATGAGATAGGCCTCCGAGGCGGAGAAGACAAAGCGTCCCGAGGTGATATCCACCTGACCGCCAGCGAAATTGACGGCGTAAAGACCCTTTTTCACCGAGGAGATGATCTCCTCGCGCTCAAAGTTACCGGGCATGAGATAGGTATTGGTCATGCGCGGCAGAGGTAAGGAGCTGTAGCTTTCACGCCGTCCGTTACCCGTGGGACGCATGCCCATGAGCATGGCGTTCTGCCGGTCCTGCATATAGCCCTTTAGAACGCCCTTTTCGATGAGCACATTGTGAGCCGTGGGCGTACCCTCGTCATCGAAGGTCATGGAACCGCGGCGGCGCGGCAGCGTACCGTCATCAATGACCGTGCAGGCCTCGGAGGCCACTTTCTGCCCTAACTTGCCGGTAAAGGCCGAGGAACCGGTACGGTTGAAATCGCCTTCAAGACCATGTCCCACCGCCTCGTGCACGAGCACGCCGGGCCAGCCTGCGCCTAACACCACGGGCATGGTTCCGGCCGGAGCCTCCACCGCCTCAAGATTGACCGCCGCCATGCGTACCGCCTCACGGGCTAATTTGCTTACCGTGTCGGTGTGGATAAGATCTTCAAAAAGGAAAGCCCCGCCATTGGAGGCCGAGCCGTATTCACGTCTCTGACCCTGCTGCATGATGACCGTCACCGAGATCTGCACCGTAGGCTTGACGTCAGCGGTCAGCACGCCATCCGTGCGCGCCACTAAGGTCACCGAATGCGAACCGTTTAAGGAAGCCATCACCTGCACTACGCGCGGATCCAGAGAACGGCAGGTCTTATCAAGAGCCTCGAGGATCACGGCCTTCTGGGCGCGGGGAAAGGAATCCATGGGATTGTCGGAAACGTAGAGAGGCTTCAGGCTACGCTCCGTCAGGATCTGTGCCTTCTCACAGTTCTGTCCCTGACTGATGCAGCGGGCGGCCTTACAGGCATCTTCAACCGACTTTTCATCGATCACGTCCGAGTAGGCAAATCCGGTCTTCTCGCCCACCACGGCCCTTACGCCCACGCCGCGCTCAATTTCATAGGAAGCGCCCTTGACGATCCCCTCTTCAAGAGCAAAACCCTCATACACGGTACGCTCAAAGAAGAGATCCCCAAAGTCGATATGCCGCGCGCTTAAGGTACTCAGGGCTCGGCCTAAAAAAGCCTCGTCTAAACCGGCATCCTCTAACAGGGCCTTTTTAGCTATCTTAAGGGACTCACTCATGCTCTTGCTCCTTAACGGTACGCGGGAAAATACCATAGGCCTCTAAAGCCTGACGGGTCTGCGAGGCCGGCAGGCCCACCACTGAAGACACCGAACCTTCCACCTTATCCACGAACATGGCGGCGATCCCCTGCACGGCATAGGATCCGGATTTGTCATCACTCTCTCCCGAGGCCACGTACAGCGCGGCTAATTCCTCGGAAATGGGCGCGAAGGTCACGTGCGTCACCGTGCAGAAAGACTGTTCCTGACTACCCCTGACGATGCACACCGCGGTATACACCTGATGGGTACGCCCGCCTAATTTGAGGATCATCGCCTTCGCGTCCTCGCGGTCACGGGGTTTTCCTAAAATCTCATTGTCAATGACCACCACCGTGTCGGCACCGAGCACCACGGCATCGGGATGAGCTGCGGCCACGGCATGTGCCTTCATGCGGGAGAGGCGTCTTACCAGAGCCTCGGGACTTTCGCCTTCCTGCACGCTCTCATCAATGGAGGCAGGCTGCACCTCAAAGGTGAGCCCCATGTTCTTTAAATAGTGAATGCGCCGCGGGGAGCCCGAGGCGAGAATGAGCGGTACCGAATCAGTCATCTTGTTCATCTTTACGCGGGGCCACGGCAAAACTGCGGCAGAGCATGGCGCACAGCAGCGCCATCGGCACCCATAACAGGGCCGTGGTCAGGGTATGACCTACGAAATTGGCCTCATAAGCCGTCTGCCCGATAATGTGTCCCACCCAGAAACCGAAGACCTGGCCTAGGAAATTCACCAGCCCCACCACGATCACCTGCTGCCAGCGGGCAAAGATACCAAAACGCCGGAACTGCGAGGCAATGAGATACACCTGCAGGGCAAGGCTTAAGGCATTAAGGCCTAAGGGGGAACCTGACAGCAAATCGACAATCAGGCCACTTAGCCACGCCATCTCCATATGGATGCGGCGCGGATCGTATACGACAAAGAAAATCAGCAGCAGCGACAGCAGATCGGGGCGATAAGGATCCAGTACCTCGGGGAGGCGGAAGATCTCGAACATCACGCACACGAAAAGCATGGGGAAAAAGAGCATCAGCGTGGAGTGCTTCTGCTCGGTATTGCCCTGCATCAGTTAGCCCCTCCCTCTGCGTCTGCCTGCTGTTCTCCCGCGGCACTGTCCTGCGCCGGGGCGTTTTGCGCACGGTTACGCGAACCGGACATGGAATCGATTAACTTGCGGATACGCGCCTCGCGCAGCACCACCTTACCGTCAGTACGTTCCTTGGGCTCGGCGTAATAACCGCCTTGCAGATCGCTCTTTTCATACCAGAACATCAGCACGTAGCGCATCCGGTCAAAGTCAACGAGCGGACGGGCCTTCACATCGGCAAAGGGCTGCGTCTCTGAAAACCCCACCGCGGTGACGATCGCCACGGGATAGCCTTCGGGATAGACCTCACCTAAACCGGAGGTCACGAGTAAATCGCCCTCGCGTATATCCGTCGAGCGCGGCACGTTACTCAGCTCCAGCTCATCGTGCGAACCGTTACCGGTGACGATGGCGCGGATCTGATTACGGGCATCCACCACGGGAATGGAGGAACTGGGATCGATGAGCAGCAGCACGCGGCTGAAATTGTGATTAGCCTCGATCACCTGACCTACGAGGCCCTCATCGGTGATCACGGGCATGCCCTCATAAACGCCGGAGTTACGGCCGCGGTTGACCACCACGCGCTGCAGATAGGGATTGGTATCCACATCCACCACCTCGGCGAACATGCGGCGCGAGGTTTCCTGCATCGGGGAATTTAGCAGACGGCGCATGGCGTCGTTTTCCTGCTCTAAGGAGCGCAGGCGCAGTAAGTCGGCCCGCTGCAGATAGTTTTCGCGGGAAAGCCTCTCGTTTTCGGCGATGAGATCGCTGCGGCTGCGAAACTCCGAGGAGACCACCTCTCCCACTCTCCGCGGTGAATTGGCAAAAACCATCACCGGATAAAGAGCCGATTCCAGATAGTAACGGAAATCACTGAGCACCTTGAGCCTTAAGTCGGCCACTAAAGTGCACACGGAGAGAAAGAGAATGATGGCAAAACGGAAATTAACGAGCAGGTTCGAGGTTTCGGGCTTTTTCACTTAAGAGCGTTCTCCACCCGCGGCCGCACGGGGCGGCCGCTACCTCTTTTAATCGAAGATCTCGTTGTACTGCGAGTCGTACATATCCAGAGCCTTGCCGCCGCCACGGGCCACACAGGTCAGAGGATCGTCAGCCACGATGACCGGAATGCCGGTCTCCTCGCGCAAGAGCTTGTCGAGGTTGTGGAGTAAGGCACCGCCGCCTGACAGCATCATGCCGCGCTCGGCGATATCCGCCGCTAACTCAGGCGGGGACTTCTCTAAGGCCACACGCACGGCGCTCACGATACCCTTGATGGGATCGGAGAGAGCCTCGAGGATCTCGTTGGAATTTAAGGTGAAGGAACGGGGCACACCTTCGACGACACTGCGGCCGCGCACTTCCTTCTCGTGCATCTCCTGCTCGGCATAGGCAGAGCCGATCTCAATCTTGATATGCTCGGCCGTGGTCTCGCCAATCTCATAGCGCTTGGTGTTGCGCACGTAATTGATAATGGCCTGATCGAAACGGTCACCGCCGATACGCACGGAGCTTGAATACACCACGCCGTTTAAGGAGATGATGGCCACCTCGGTGGTACCGCCGCCGATATCGACGATCATGGAACCGGCAGGCTCCGACACGGGCAGACCGGCACCGATAGCCGCGGCCATCGGCTCGGTGATGAGGAAGACCTCGGAGGCACCGGCACCTTCCACGGACTCGCGGATGGCGCGTCTCTCCACCTGCGTGGCGCCGCAGGGGACGCAGACTAACACGCGCGGAGAGGGTTTAAAGGGGAAGAAATGCGAACCGGCCAGCACTTTCTCGATGAAGTACTGGAGCATCTTTTCGGTGTACTGAAAATCGGCAATCACGCCGTCCTTCATGGGACGGATCACTTCGATGTTGTCCGGGTTGCGGCCCAACATCCGCTTGGCGGCCTTGCCCACTGCATCCACCTTGCGCTGGGGTCCGCCGCTCTTGTCGACGCGCACCGCCACCACGGAAGGCTCATTCAGGACAATGCCCTTGTTCTTGACGTATACGAGGGTGTTGGCAGTTCCCAGATCGATGGAAAGGTCATTGGAGAACATGCCGCGCAGTTTTTTAAACATTTACTTGGGCCTAAATACCGAAGTTTTGTAAGCGATGGCCTGTACCCGTTACGGCAGGCCTGAAAATCGGTGCAAGTATAACACACAGGGCCCCCGCGTTCAGCTTATTCAGGGCGTTTGTACCATCTATTTACACTATAGATTAAGAAATTATACCTGCACGATCCGGCGTGGGGCATGAGTGCCCCGCGCACACTGAATTAAAACGGGATCTCATCATTGAGATCGGAGCTTACCGAAGGCTCACGGGGCTTGTCAGCGTCCTGCGAAGAGGCAGGAGCGGGAGCCTTGTTAAAGCCGTCATCGGCACCATAGGCGGCATCGACCATGGTGTCATCGCCTAAGCTGTTGCCATACCCCTGGGGAGCGCCATAGGAGTCATTACCGTAGCCCTGACTGTTATAGCCGCCCTGATTGCCGTAAACGTTGCCACCCTGGTTCATAGAGCCGTAGCCGCCGGCGTTCTGCGTGCCGTAAGGACTGCGGGTCTGCACGTTACCCTGAGCCTGATTCATGCCGCCGCGGTAAGGATTGCCCTGCGGTAAGGAGCTCTGCGTGGTGGCGCGGCTGCCTAACATCTGCATTTCGTCGGCGACGATCTCGGTCACGGAGCGTTTCTGGCCCTGCTTATCCATAAAGGAGCGGGTACGCAGCTTGCCCTCAACGTAAATCTGGGAGCCCTTGTGCAGGTACTGACGGGCGATATCGGCTAACTTGCCCCACATCACCACACGGTGCCACTCGGCGTATTCAGTGGTCTCACCGGTATCAATGTTACGGCGCACCTCATTGGTGACCATGGAGATATTCGTAACGCTGCAGCCGCTGTGGGTTGTTCTGCATAAGGGTTCATCACCTAAATTACCAATCAGAATGACTTTGTTGACTCCGCGGGCCATAATAAAATCCTGTCTGTTCTTGTATATTAATG
>DVOQ01000091.1 GCA_018713485.1 Candidatus Avisuccinivibrio pullicola | reverse complement strand
ATCGTTTAAGAGCGCGCCTTTGGACTTGGCCCCGCCTAAAGGACTCCACGCTTCCATGACGATGCCGTGGAGACGGCAGTAGTCTAAAAGATGGATCTGGCCTAAGTAGGGATGGCTCTCGACCTGATCGCAGGCGGGAATGACATCGGAGACGGTACGTAAATGCTCTAAATGATGGATGTGGAAATTGGAGACACCCACGGAGCGGATGAGTCCCTCGTCACGCAGTTTGACCATTTCCGTCCACGCCTTCTCATAGCCCTCGGCCGGCCAGTGGATGAGATAGAGATCGACGTAATCGAGCTTTAAGAGCTTAAGGCTCGTCTCCAGGGCCTTGCGGGTGTTGCCGGCGCGGACGTCGTCATTCCAGAGTTTGGTGGTGACGAACACCTCGTCGCGCTTTAATCCCGAGGCGGCGAGAGCCTTACCGACGTCCGATTCGTTACCGTAGACGGCGGCGGTGTCGATGTGGCGGTAACCTGCCTCTAAGGCGGCAGTGACGGCCTGACGGGTCTCTCCGCCGTTCTTAGCTAAAAAGACGCCGAAACCTAATTGCGGGATGACGTGGCCGTCATTTAATTTAAGCGAAGGCTGCTGCATTTTTTTGCATACTCCTTAGTGTGAAAGAAAAAGGGTTTCATGCGCGCTTAACCTCGTGGACAGGGCGATCGGAACTTGCGTAACAGCCCAGCACTTTTAAGTAAGAGGTAAGGCGCTTTAACTTGTGCAGAATGTCCTGCATCACGGGAGTGTCGAGATGGGCGAGGACATCGGCAAAGAAGATCTCCTCCCAGATTTCGCCCGTCTCACTCTCGCGGGGACGTGAATTTAACTTGATGAGGTTGATGCCGTTGCGGCTGAAGGTATCGAGAACGGCGATAAGGGAGCCCGGTGCGTATTTCTGCACCGAGAAGATAAGCGAGGTCTTGGCCTCCAGATTCTGCGGCACCATGACGGGGGTCAGGGCGAGCACCACAAAGCGGGTGTAGTTGTTTTTATGGTTGGCGATGTCATCCTTGAGGGAGACCAGGTTAAAGAGCCTGGCGCTGTCGCGCGAGGCAATGGCGGCGGACGTGCCGGAGCCTAATTCTGACACCGTCTGCATGGCCTCGGAGGTCGAGGAGGTGTAGTGGATGGTGGCATGGGGGAAGGTCAGCTTGATGAAGTCGGAACACTGCGTGATGGGCTGCGGGTGCGAGTAAAGATCGGTGATGTCGCTTAACCTGACGTCAGGCAGGGCTAAGACCGAGTGATCGATGGGCAGAAAGACCTCGCCTATTATGTAGGCGCGGGTGCGCGAGATGAGATCGAGCACCTCGTTAATTGAGCCCGAGGAAGAGTTCTCGATAGGCAGCAGGGCGTATTCGCATTCCCCGTTCTCGACGGCGGCGATGATCTCCTCAAAGGAAGAGCGGCCCTTATAGGTGACGTGACCCTGATGGTTACGGGTAAAGCGCAGGGCAGCTAAATGGGAGTAGGTACCCTGCTGCGTGCCAAGATAGGCGATGGAGGTGTCACGCGTTAACGGCTGCTCGTTTAAGAGGGCCATGATGTGGCTTTGCTCAAAGGAGACGGTGTGGGCCATGATCTCCTTATACACGGCGGTGATCATGACAGGCGAGATCCCCAAATCCGCGCCGGCTCTGGCGAGGCTGTCTAATTTGGCGTTTTCACGGGCGCGGTCAACGATGCCCTGATTATGGTCAAGCTTGTAACGGGCGATGTCGCCGGCGACTTCCAGACGCTCCTTAAGGAGCCTGAGGAGGTCACTGTCAATACGGTCGATAGCTTCGCGGCATTCCTTAAGATCGCGCATGCTCTGTCCTTGTATCAGTGAAAGGAAAAGCCCCCTGAGTATGGGGGCACACACAAAAAACCGCGGTCGCCAGCGGTTTTTGCTCCTACTCGCGCTTGGAGAGGAGATTTAAGATCTCGATATACAGCCAGCAGATGGTGACGAGGAGCGAGAAGGCGTTGAAGTACTCAAAGTACTTGGGAAGACCCTGCTCGACGCTCTGCTGAATGTTCTCAAAATCGAGCACGAGGTTGAAAGCTGCAATGGTGCAGATCACCAGGGAAATGAGAATGGATAAGGGACCGGTGGAGGGCAGCAGGTTAAAGCCGAAGAAACCGGTCAGAAGGTTTAAGAGGTAGAGCACCGCGACACCGCAGGTGGCGCCGGTGATGATGGAGCGCATCCTGGCGGTGGGGACGATAATCCTGAACTTCCATAAGGCGAGCATGGTGAGCACCACCACAAAGGTGGACATGACCGCGGTGGAGACGATGCCGGGGTACTTTAACTCCATGAACATGGAGAGGGTACCGAGACCCGCGCCCTCGGTGATGGCGTATAAGGGGGCGGTGACAGGGGCGGCCTGCGGCTTAAAGATGGTCACGAAGGCCAGCACCAGGGCGGCGATGATGCTGCCGTAGAGGAGAAAATTCGGAACCGCCTGCTCGGTGAGCATGTAATTTAAGCTGTAGATCATGGAACCGTAGCCCACGATCATGGTGATTAAAACGAGCAGAATGGATTTGGTGGTGGTGCCCGCTAAGGTAGCTCCCTCGGCTAAACCGCCGAAATTAAGAGAACCTGCCTGATTGAGCACCACGGCCATGGCTGGATTAGTAGAACGCATAGTACGCTTACTCCTTAAAAAACTACTGCCCCTATCTTAAACCATAAGCGCGCTTTTGCGGGACCGCGGAAGTCTTTTTGTGCCGCCGCTCCCCCTTGCGGGGGGCGGGGCTGACAGCGCGGGGGGCCTGGCATACAATGCCCCTATGCTTACGGATATCACGGAAAAGGAAGTACAGAGCGAGGAAGAGCGCCTCCTGGGGCGCGGTCAGCGCTACGCCAGGGTCTACCTGCTCACGGACTGCAATAATTTCTTCGTCTCCTGTGAAAGACTGTTCAGGCCCGATCTCGAGGACCGGCCGGTGCTCGTGCTGTCCAATAACGACGGCTGCGTGGTGGCCCGCTCCCAGGAGGTCAGGGATCTGGGTGTCCCCATGGGGGTGGCGGTGTTTAAAATCCGTGAGCTTATCGAGCGCCATCATATCGTGTGTTTCTCCTCAAACTTCAATCTCTACCTCGATATATCGCAGCGCATCATGCGCACCCTCGAGACGCTCTGCGAGGAAGTGGAGATCTACTCCGTGGACGAGGCCTTTCTCGTGCTGCACGACGTGAGCGAGGAGGAGGCTGAGGAAATGGCCTTTAAGGTGCGTAAGACCATCGCCTGCCATATCGGGGTGCCGGTGTCGGTAGGGGTGGCGACCTCAAAGACCCTGGCGAAGCTTGCAAGTCATCACGCCAAGCAGCATTTAAGTGAGACGGGCGGGGTGTACGCGGTACTTAATGAGGTTAAACGTGAGCGCCTGTTAAGGGACAATCCCGTCTCCGAGGTGTGGGGCGTGGGGCGGAAGTTAAGGGAGCGTCTAAATGAGCTGCAGATTGAGACGGCCTACGCGCTCTCGCGCTGTGATCTTAAAAAGATGCGCCGCCTCTTTTCCATCGTGCTCGTGAATACCATCCGCGAACTGAACGGCGAGGATGTCATTGAAGAGGGCGGGACGGAAGGACAGGCGCAGATCATGTGGTCGCGCTCCTTTAAGGAAAGGATCACCGCCTTAAGCGATCTCGAGGTGGCCTTATCCTCATTTACCTCGGAGGCGGCGGTACGCCTTAGGGCCCTGAAACGCTATTGCCGGCGGGTGACGGTATATCTGAGGACTTCGCTGTACGGGGAGGGGCCGCATTACGCGGCGGAGGACACGGTGCTCCTCGACGTGCCGGTGGCGGACACGCGGGTGCTGACGCAGGCGGCGCTGAAGATCTTAAGAAGGCTGTATAAGCCCGGCTTCCGGTACATGAAGGCGGGGGTGATCCTGACGGATTTCACGGCGCGGCGCACCTTTCAGGGTGATCTCTTCAGGGACTCGGGGGAGGTGGATTTAAAGCGTCTTGAAGAGGGCGACGCCCTGATGGCGCTACTGGATAAGCTCAACGCCAGGGAGCGCGGCACGGTGTACTTAGGTCTTGCCGGGGCCTATGCCGGGGATAAGCGCTTCACGCACAAAAAGCAGCTCTCAAGGGCCTATACCACCTCGTTTGAGGAACTGCCGGTACTGATGTAGTCTGTGAGCTTCCTAGTCCTCGAAGAAGAGGGGGTTGGAGCGCGTGATGACCTTTTCAAGCGAGTCGGAGGTCTCCTGCATATGCGCGGCCATGGCAGCGGCTGCGGCCTGCGGATCGCGTTTCTGCAGGGCGCTCAGGATGCGGCGGTGGGCGGTGCAGGTACGTCCGATGGGGCTGACCTCGTTTTCAATGGATAAAAAGCGCACCCGGTCCATGGCCCCCTTGACGGCGAGCACCAGATCAAGGACGCGGTCAAAACCGGCGCTTAGGAGAATGGTGCTGTGAAACTCGTCGTCGAGGGCGAAGTGCTCGTGAATGCGGTAGTGGGCCGCGGCATCCTCCTGCCGGTCGATAAGCTCGCGGAGCTTCTGCAGCGTCGCAGCGGAAATGTCGCCGGCGCACTGAGCGATGACGGCGCTTTCGAGGTTACGGCGGATAAAGATCCCCTGCAGGACATGGCTTTTGGAGATGCGGCGCACCTTGGTGGCCTTCTTGGGGCAGATGATGACGAAATCGTTCTCGGCTAATTTGATGAGGGCCTCACGCACGGGCTGACGGGAGATCTTAAAGGCCGCGGCGACGTCATTTTCAGAAAGCGGATCGTCAGGCAGCAGCCGGCACTCGATAATGGCGCGGCGCAGAAAACCGTAAATCTGCTGATTGATGGGCTGACCCTCGGTCAGCACGCAATCCGTGGAGAGATAAAATTCACCCATAAAAACCACCTTCTGAATCGCGCTCACTATACCACAGAGCGCCTCTGTCAAGTAAAAGTTGAGGCGGGCTTTTTTCATTTGAAAATGTCGCTCTCCATAACCTGCTCACACTAAGTTTCTTTAGTTAGATTCGGTTTAACATTTAGTTCACATTTTTTGCATGGCGCTTACCTTTAAGTGGGGGAGCGGGGGGATTTGGGGTACAATGAAAGTGGAATAAAGTGGATCATTGTGGAAGTAAGTGGATATGAGCTGCGCGCTGTTTCTGTCCGGCACGGTAAGCCTGACCCTTGATGATAAGGGGAGGATGGCCTTACCGGTGCGCTACCGCACGCTCCTTAAGGAGGAGTGCGAGGGCGCGTGCGTGCTCACGGTCTCACTCTATGACCCCGCGCTCTGGCTCTATCCGGCGACGGCCTTTCGTCAGGTGCAGGAAGAGTTAGTGAAACTGCCCTCCTTTGGTAACCGCCAGGTGCGCGCCTTAAAGCGCCTCCTCTTAGGCAACGCCTGCGAGTTCAGGCTCGACGCCCAGGGGCGGGTGCTCATCCCCAAAAACCTGCGTGACTTTGCGGGTTTAAATAAGAACCTGACCCTCGTGGGCATGGAAAACAAATTCGAGATCTGGGATGAGGAGCGCTACTTGAGGGAGCAGGATGAGGATCTCTCGCTTCTTAATGATTTAAGCGCCTTAAGCGCGGAACCCGCTTTCAGTCATTTGCAGCTTTAAAGGAAGGACTATGCTCTTTACGCACGTGCCGGTACTCTATGAGGAAACACTTCAGGCCCTCGCGATTGAGCCTTCCGGGATCTACCTTGATGCCACCTTTGGCCGTGGCGGGCATAGCCGCGGCATTCTGGAGCGCCTGGGAAAGGAGGGGCGGCTTTTCGCTCTCGATCGCGATCCCGCGGCGGTGGCGGCGGGAAAGGCAATTAACGATCCGCGCTTTACCATCGCGCACGCCTGCTTTTCCTTCTTAAAGGAGCAGTGCGAAAGCTGGGGGATCGCGGGGCGCGTCAATGGCCTTCTCATGGATATCGGCGTGTCCTCCCCGCAGTTAGATGACGCGGAGCGCGGTTTTTCCTTTACCAGGGACGGCCCCCTCGACATGCGCATGGACACGGAGGCGGAAAAAGACGCCGCGACGGTGGTCAATACCTATAGCGTTGAGGATCTGACGCGTATCTTTAAGCTCTACGGCGAGGAGCGCTTTGCCTTAAAGGCGGCGCGGGCGATCGTAAAGCGCCGGGAGAGCGCGCCCTTTACGCGCACCCTCGATCTGGCAGCCTTTTTAAATGAGGTGATCCCGGGTAAACCCGGGCCCAGGCATAAGGCCACGCGTATCTTTCAGGCGCTGCGCATCGAGGTGAACGGCGAGCTTGACGAGCTGCAGCAGGCCCTGAAGGCAGCCTCAGAGGTGCTGGCACCTCAGGGGCGCCTGTGCGTCATCACCTTCCACTCCCTTGAAGATCGTATGGTCAAGAACTATTTCAGGGAATTCTCCGAGGGGCCTGCGCTGCCGCGCGGGCTGCCCGTGAGTGAGGAGGAGGTGGAGCGGCTGCGCCTTCTGCACGCGCTTTTTGACAGGCCCCTAAAGCCGGTGCGGGCCGGGGAGGAGGAGCTTGAGCGCAACGTCCGCGCGCGCTCGGCCACCCTGAGGACGGCCATACGCGTTAACTATCAGAGGGAGGGGGCATGAAGCAGCAGGCCACGGCCTTAAGAGCGCCTTCTCAGGAGAAGCTGCAGGGGCTTTTAGATGATCTGGAGGCGCGGGAGACGGGGCGCTATGCCCTCATCACTCCCGAAGACGAGGGCTCCTTTGAGGACGATTTAAACGCCTTAAGGCGGGAAAAGGAAAGGCACAGGAAAAGCCTCGGGCCTCAGGCCTTTACGGTGCGCCCCGCCACTCCCGTGACGGGTGATCCGCGCTTTAACGCGCGGTTACTGAGCCTGCGACAGGAGGAGAAAGCGCGGGAGGAGAAAAAGCCCCTCGCCTTAAGAGAGGCGGCGCGTACCGCCCTGCCACCGCCGCACGCGGTGCGCGTGGTGGAGAGCACCGAGGAGGAGCGCTCAGGGAGCGTTCCCACCTATGCCGAGGAGGTGGAGCATCAGTTCCTGCCCGCGCTCTTTTATGACGTGGTGCGCAACGGTCTTACCTACGCCCTCATTGCCGTGCTCTGCGCCCTCGCGCTGTTTAAGGTCTATCAGGCCGAGAAGACGCGCGCCCTCATCACCGCCTATAACGAGTGCTATCAGTTAAATCAGAATCTCGAGGACGAATGGCGCTCGCTCACGGGGTATAAGCAGAGCCTCACGGAACATCAGAAGGTGCGTCAGGAGGCCACGGAGCGCCTTGGGATGGTGCCCCCGCGCATCGACGATGAACGGGTGATCACGCTGCGCTAGATGATGGACACGACGGTGACGCAGAAGCGTCTTTACACCTTAGGCTGGTTTCGCGCTCTTCTGGTGTGGCTCTTTTTGCTCTGTGCCTTTGGCTCACTGATGGGGCGTCTTTACTATATTCAGGTGCTGCATCCTGATTTTCTGATTCAGGAGGGCAATGAGCGCGTGCAGCGCAGCTACGTCTTCGAGCCTGCGCGGGGCCTTATCTATGACCGTAACGGCAAGCTTCTGGCCATCTCCATGCCCGTAAAGCAGGTGTTTTCTGACAATAAGCTTCTGCATGAGAAAGGCGTTGTCGCCGATGAGGCCCTAATGCGGAAAATTGCCGCGCTCCTGGAGCTTCCCCTTGAGGATCTCAAGGCGCGCACGGACGATCCGAAGCGCCGTCACGTGCGCCTGAAGCAGTATCTGGATTTAAAAAAGGCCGCGGAACTCTCGAGGCTTAAGCTTGCGGGGCTTATCATCAGCGATAATTATCAGCGCTATTACCCCACGGGGGAGGCAAATGCCCAGGTGGTAGGGCTCTTAAACGGCGAGGGGCGCGGGGTACTGGGCGTAGAGCGCAGCTTTAACGCCTATCTGACCCCCTCCGAGGCGCTGCGCACCGTCCATCAGGACAGCACGGGCCATATCATCGAGAATTTAAAGACCGAGGACGGTAAGGCGGGCGGCAATCTGATGCTTTCCATTGACGACCGTCTGCAGTCCTACGCCTACGCGGTGCTGTCCGAGGAAAGGGAGAAGCGTCAGGCCGAGTCGGCCACGGCGGTGATGATCAATGTCAAGACGGGCGAGATCATGGTCATGGTGAGCGTGCCTTCCTTCGATCCCAACGATCCTAACGGCTATAACGACAGCGGAGCCCGCAACCGCGCCGTGTCCGATACCTATGAGCCCGGTTCCACGATTAAGCCCCTCATTGCCCTAAGTGCCCTTGAGGCGGGAGCGGTGACGTGGAACGAGGTTATCGACACGCGTCCTTACATAGTGAACGGCAAGGTGATCCGCGATACCCATTCCATGGAAAGCGGCACCTTAAGCGACATCCTCAAATATTCCTCCAATACCGGCATGGCGCATATCGCGCAGCGGATGCCTCCCGAGCAGATGGTGGAGACCCTGGCCCGCTTCGGTTTCGGGCAGTTAAGCGCCGCGCGGCTCACGGGCGAGGTGCGCGGGCAGATTAACGTGGGGCGCACCTTCTGGGCGGAAATTGACAAGGCGACCATGGGCTACGGTTACGGCTTTACGGTGACGGCGCTGCAGATGGCCTCAGCCTACGCGACGCTCGCCAATAACGGGGTGCGCCTGCCCGTGACGGTGCTTAAGGCCCACGCTAAGGCCCAGGGGCAGGCGGTGGCGTCGGAGACGGAGGTCAGGCGCGTGCAGAACGCGCTTGAGAACGTGGTCGCCGAGGGCTCGGGGCGCAAGGCGGCCATTCACCGCTACCGTATCGCCGGCAAGACCGGCACGGCCAAAATCGCGGGTTTAAGCGGTTATGGCAATCATTACCTCGCTAATTTCGCGGGTTTTGCCCCGCTCTCCGATCCGCGCTTTGCCCTTGTGGTGGCGGTGCGCGATCCCAAGGGAGCGTATTATGGCTCGCAGGTGGCCGCTCCCGTGTTCAGCAGCATCATGACACGGGCCTTACAACTGTATAATGTAGCCCCTGACAGAGATGAGACAGAAGTAAAGGTTAAGTAAAGGAGCCTTTAGATGACTAAAGCGCGCACGGTAGCGGACGTCATTCGTTATTTATGTCCGCAGAGAGCGGACGTGACGGGAGAGGAGGAGAGCGACTATCTTTCCTCCCTTGAATCCGATTCGCGTAAGGTGACGGCAGGCGCGGCCTTTATAGCCGTGCCGGGCGCCCACGACGGTCACGCCTATATTAAGGACGCCCTCTTAAAGGGGGCGCGCCTTGTGATCGTCACTAAGGAAGAGGCGGTGCCTGATGCCGTGAAGGCCGATCCCCTGTATAAAGAGCGTGCCCTCGTACCCGAAATCCCCGTGCGCGTGGGCGAGTTCGCGGCATGGTTTTACGACAGCCCCAGCCTTAAGATGCGCGTTTTAGGGGTGACGGGTACTAACGGCAAGTCCACGGTGACGCATATGCTGGCCTCGCTCCTTGAGGCCGAAGGCAAGAAATGCGCCATCTTCGGCACCTTAGGTAACGGCTTTTTAGGCTCGCTTCACAAAAGCCCCAATACCACCCTCGAGCCCGTGGAGCTGCAGAAGGAGCTTGCCGCCATGGCGGATCAGGGAGCGACATGGGTGGCCATGGAAGTAAGTTCCATCGGCGTGTGCGAGGGACGCGTGGAAGGGATTTTCTTCCGCGGCGGCGGCTTTACCAATCTGACGCGCGATCACCTTGACTATCACAAGACCGAGGCGGCCTACTTTGAAGCCAAGAAGCGCTTTTTAAAGACCGTTCCGGCGCGCAATCTCTGCGTCAACGACAACGATCCCCGCGCCCAGGAAATTTACGGGCTGCTGCCAGGCTCCGTCGCCTATGGCGTCGGTCCGCGCCCGCCGGCCTTTATCGATCAGAAATACGTGTGGGTGAACAAGGTGAGCTATCTGCCCGCGGGCATGAAGCTTTCCATTCTCTCCTCGTGGGGCGAGGGGGAGTGCACCTTAAATCTTCTGGGGCGCTTTAACGCCGAGAATTTTGCCTGCGCCCTTGCCATGCTGCTCACCCACGGCCATCCTCTCCCGGTGCTCTTAAAGGCCGCGAGCCGCATTAAGCCGGTACCGGGGCGCATGGAATGCTTCGTCAGGGAAGGACTGCCGCGCCTTATCGTCGATTACGCCCATACTCCTGACGGCATTGAGTGCGCCCTAAAGGCGGTGCGTGAGCACAGTCAGGAAGGGCGCGTCACCATTGTCATGGGCTGCGGCGGTGACCGTGACCCCGGCAAACGCGCCATCATGGCGATGAAGGCCTCCGTCTACGCCGACAGGCTCATTTTCACCAATGACAATCCGCGCACGGAAGATCCTGAGCTCATCCTCTCGGACATGCTTCTTGGCATCCCCAAAAGCGCCCCGCAGCCTCTTGTCATTAAGGACCGTAAGGAGGCCATCCTCACCGCCTTCAGGGAGGCGGGCCCTCAGGACGTGGTGCTGATTGCCGGCAAGGGCCATGAGGACTATCAGATTTTTAAGGATCGCACCGAGCATTTCTCGGATCGCGAAATTGCCTCCACACTGCTTCAGGAGGCCGAGGTGAGTCATGCCTGAGATTAAATTAAGCGCCCTGGTGCAGGCCTTTCCGGAGCTCTCCCTGGTCGGACCCGATCTGACCGTAAGCTCCGTGAGCACCGACTCGCGGGACTGTCAGGGAGCGCTCTTCGTCGCTTTAAAGGGCGAGAAATTTGACGGTCACGATTTTATCGAAAACGCCGTGCACAACGGCGCGGTGGCGGTCCTGGGCGAGGAGCGGCGCTTAACCGCCCTGCCCTCCTCCATTCAGTCACGCTTAAGCTTTATCGTCTGTGACAGTTCCCTCAGGGGGCTTGGGCTTATGGGCGCCTATGCCCGCTCCCTGACGCACGCTAAAATCGGTGCCATCACGGGATCGTGCGGCAAGACCACAGTAAAGGAACTTGCCGCCTCCATTCTCGCCTTAAAGGGCAGGACCCT
This sequence comes from Candidatus Avisuccinivibrio pullicola, assembly GCA_018713485.1. Classification (GTDB taxonomy): domain Bacteria; phylum Pseudomonadota; class Gammaproteobacteria; order Enterobacterales; family Succinivibrionaceae; genus Avisuccinivibrio_A; species Avisuccinivibrio_A pullicola. The sequence continues at coordinate 20,825 of DVOQ01000091.1, read as the reverse complement.
GTATACCGAGGGCAATTTCAACAATGACGTGGGCGTGCCTAAGACCTTGCTGCGCCTTGATGACAGCTATGCCTACGCCGTCATCGAGCAGGGAGCAAGTCACCCGGGTGACATCGCCCGTACCGCTCAGTTCGTAAGGCCCGACGTGGCCCTCATCACCAACGCAGGCGGGGCGCACCTCGAAGGCTTTGGCAGCGAACGGGGCATTTACAAGGGCAAGTCGGAAATCCTGGAGGACGTGTTCAGTCGCGGCGGAATAGGGATCGTGCCCTGTGACAGTCCCTTCTTTAAGGACTGGCACGCGGACTTCAATGCGGAGCTCAAGGAGGGGCGGCTGTGGTTTTTCGGTTCCCGTCCCGAGGCGCGGGTGCGCGTTTCCAATATCGAGACCGAAAGCGCGGGCCTTAACTTCACCCTCACCATTGAGGGACGCGCCTATCCCGTGACCTTACCGCTTTTAGGCTCCCATAACGCCTATAACGCCGCGGCCGCCGCCTGTCTTGCCCTGGCGCTCGGCGCCACCCCTGCGCAAATCGTAGAAGGTCTCTCTAAAGGCACCGGGGTTACGGGCCGCCTCCACGTCGAACCTCTGACCTGCGGCCTTCTCATCGACGACGCCTATAACGCCTCCTATCCTTCCGTGCTGGCGGCCCTCGAGGTCTTAAAGTCCCAGACCGGGGTGCGCATTTTCTGCTTTGGCGATATGGGGGAGTTAGGCGGTGAGGCCAGGTTGCTGCACCGCAAGGTGGGTAGCAGCGCCGCCGACAGCGCCGATGAGGTCTTTTTATTAGGCATGCTGACCATGGAAACCAAGACCGCGCTGCCTTCCGCCTTCCACTTTGGCGATCTCGAAAGCCTCACCCTCGCGTTAGGCTCGGATATCGACACCCTGATGGAAGAGGGTAAGAAGGTGTGCGTGCTCGTTAAGGGCTCGCATTTCATGCATATGGATGCCGTGGCGGCTTTTCTCAGGGAACGTTATTCATGTTAGTGTATTTTTGCGATGTCGTAAGCGCCTACGTACCGGCCTTCAGAGTCTTCGAGTACCTCTCCTTCAGGGCGGTGCTCTCCTTCCTCACGGCCCTCGCCATTTCCTTATGGTTAGGACCCTATACCATCCGCAAGCTGCAGATGCTGCACTTCGGTCAGGTGGTGCGCAAGGACGGCCCCGAGAGCCATCTGAAAAAGCAGGGCACTCCCACCATGGGCGGCGTGCTAATCAACGGCGCCATCATCCTCACCATGCTCCTGTGGTGCCGTCTCGACAATCCCTACGTGTGGCTCACCATCGCCACGGTAGCCTCTTACGGGCTTATCGGTTTTGCCGATGATTATCTTAAGGTGGTGCGGCACAATCCCCAGGGTCTTAAGGCCAAGTACAAGTATTTCTGGCAGTCCGCCGCGGCGCTGCTGCTCTCCTGCGGCATTTACGCCCTCGCGCGCGATCCGGCGCAGACTACGCTCGTGGTGCCCTTCTTTAAGGACTTCATGCCCGATCTCGGCTTTCTCATCATTCCGCTTTCCTACTTCGTGATCACGGGCTCCTCAAACGCCGTCAATCTCACTGACGGCCTTGACGGCCTTGCCATCATCACCACGGTGACGGTGGCGGCGGGTCTTGGCATCGTGGCCTGGGCGACCTCGAACGCCACCTATGCTGCCTATCTCTACATTCCCTATGTGGAAAGCGCCTCGGAACTCGTCATCGCCTGTACCGTGATCTGCGGTGCGGGCCTCGGGTTCCTCTGGTTTAACACCTACCCGGCCGAGGTTTTCATGGGCGACGTGGGCGCTTTAGCCTTAGGCGCGGTCCTGGGAATTATCGCCGTGTTAATCAGGGAGGAGTTTTTACTCTTTATCATGGGCGGTATTTTCGTCCTCGAGACCATGAGTGTGATTTTGCAGGTGGGATCGTATAAAATGCGCGGGCGGCGCATTTTCAAGATGGCGCCCATCCATCATCATTTTGAAAAGGGCGGCTGGCCGGAACCGCGGGTCTTCATGCGCTTCTGGATCATCACCATCGTACTGGTGCTCCTCGGTCTTGCCACCTTAAAGCTGCGTTAAAGGGTTTAAGCTTATGAACGCCTCCTTAAATCACAAGAGCGTGGCCGTCATCGGCCTCGGCATTTCCAATATCGCGGTGATAGGCTATCTGTTAAAGCACGATTTAAAGCGCCTGACGGTCTATGACACCCGCAGCAATCCCCCCTATGTCGATGAGCTGCCAGGCGGTATCGATCTGCGCCTTGGCCCGCTGAACGCCGATGAGCTCTGCACCTATGACATTCTTGTCGTCAGCCCCGGCCTTTCCGTGGAGATGCCGGAAATCGTGAAGGCGCGCAAGGCCGGAGCCCTCATTACCGGCGATATCGAACTCTTTTCCTTTGAGGCCAAGGCTCCCGTCATCGGTATCACCGGATCTAACGGCAAATCCACCGTGACCGCTCTTGTGGGCTACATGATTGAGCAGGCCGGACTCGAGGTCGCCGTGGGCGCTAACTTCGGGCATGCCGTGTTTGACATTCTCTCCGATTCCGTGGATGTGTATGTTCTCGAGCTTTCCTCCTTTGAGCTGGAGACCACGTATTCCCTGGAGCTGGCCGCTGGTACCATCCTCAATATTTCCGAGGATCACCTCGACCGCTATCAGGGATCGCTGGAGAAATACGCCGACGCCAAGGCGCGCATTTACACCCACTGCCACAATATTATCGTCAACCGTGACGATAAGGCCACTTATCCTAAGGACGGCTCTCCCGTGAAGGCCTCCTTCGGCCTTGACAATCAGGACTACGGCCGCGAAAGCGACGGACACACCACGTATCTTACGGTCAGGGGCAAGCGCGTCCTTGACGTGCGCGATCTCATCATCTGCGGCACGCACAATGAATTAAACGCCCTTGCCGCCATGGCCCTTGCCGACTGCGTGGGGATCCCGCGCGACGCGCAGATCCGCGCCTTAAAGTCCTTTACGGGACTTGAGCACCGCTGCCAGTTAGTCAGGGAGCTGGACGGCGTCTCCTTCTACAATGACTCCAAGGCCACGAATGTCGCCTCGGCCGAGGCGGCCATCCGGGGCTTAAGCCCGCGCCATGAGCGCGGCATCCTGCTTCTGGCCGGCGGTCTTGGCAAGGGTCAGGATTTCACGCCCTTAAAGCAGTACATCGGCAGGGAGGTTTCCGAGGTGTTCTGCTTTGGCCGCGACAGCGCGCAGATCATGGCCTTATCGGAGGAACACTGCCATCAGTGCCTTAACCTGCGTCAGGCCATCAACGAGGCCTACGCCATGGCCAAACGCGGGCAGGCCGTCCTGCTCTCCCCCGCCTGTGCCTCCTTCGATCAGTTCAAGGGCTTTGAGGAGCGCGGGCGCGTCTTTGCCAATCTCGTCAATCACCTTGAGGTGAAAGACGATTAGCGGGGCGGACATGACTGAGGGAGGTTCGGGAAACGCCTTTGACAGGGTGCTCGTGCTGTGCACCCTGTTCCTGCTCACCATCGGGGTGGTGCTCATTTATTCCGCCTCCATCATGGAGAGCGCCAGGGAAGCCCAGGATGGGGAGTTTTACCTCAAAAGGCAGCTTGTCTACGTGGCGCTGTCCCTCTTCGTCGCCCTCATCTGCTGTGCCGTGCCCTCGCTTTTCTGGCATAAAAGCAGTCAGCATCTCTTTACTCTCGCCATCGTGCTGCTCATCGCGGTACTCGTGGTGGGGCGCGAGGTCAACGGCGCGACGCGCTGGATCTCGCTGGGGCCCGTCAATCTGCAGCCGGCCGAGCTCATGAAGCTGGCGTGGGTGTTTTTCCTCTCGAGTTACTCCTATAAGCACGCCACCGAGGTGCGCAGCACGCAAAAGGGCTTTATTAAGCCCCTGGTGCTTCTCGCCGCCTTCTCGTGGATGATCCTCATGCAGCCCGATCTGGGTTCCTGTATCGTCATCGGGGCCATCACCATCGGCATTCTCTTTGTCGCGGGGGCAGGCCTTGGCAAGTTCCTGCTCGTGGTGCTCGCCTTCGTCGTGGCCGTGGTGGGGCTCACTCTCGCCGAGCCTTACCGCCTCGCGCGCGTGCTCTCCTTTCTCGATCCGTGGGAGGACGCCTTCGGCACGGGCTATCAGTTAACGCAGTCCCTAATGGCCTTTGGCCGCGGCGGCGTGACGGGCGTGGGCCTTGGCAATTCCCTGCAGAAATTAGGCTATCTGCCCGAGGCGCATACCGATTTCGTCACCGCCATTCTGGGCGAGGAATACGGCTTTGCGGGCTTGTGCGTGGTGATCCTCCTTGAGTTTGTCATCGTCATGAGGACCGTGCGCCTCTCCTTTGCCATTTTAAGGCGCGCTCCCTGCTTTCAGGGTTACGTGGCCTTCGGGATCGCGGTGTGGTTTGCCCTGCAGACCTTCATTAACATAGGGGCCGCGAGCGGCATGTTACCCACCAAGGGTCTGACCCTGCCCCTCGTAAGTTACGGAGGCTCGGCCCTTATCGTGTCCATGACCGCCATCGGCGTGCTGCTGCGCATCGACTTTGAATGGCGCAACCGGATTTTATCAGTAGGTTAGAAAGATGAAAGTGCTCATCATGGCCGGAGGCACCGGCGGGCATGTCTTCCCCGCCCTTGCCATCGCCACGGCCTTAAAAAACGAGGGCCACGAGATCCTGTGGCTCGGAACGCGCGGGCGCATGGAAGAAAAGCTCGTCCCTAAGTACGGTTTTGACATCCGCTATATCGACGTCAGGGGGATCCGCGGCAACGGCCTTAAGATTAAGCTTAAGGCCCCCTTCATGCTCATCCACGCCTTAAGCCAGGCCTTAAGGGTCATCCGTGAGTTTAAGCCGGACGTGGCCCTTGGCATGGGCGGTTACGCCTCGGGCCCCGGTGGCGTGGCCTGCAAATTAAAGGGGATCCCCCTCTGTCTTCATGAGCAGAACGCCGCGGCCGGTCTTACCAACCGCCTGCTCTTTAAGATCGCCACGCGGGTGCTTTTAGGCTTTGAGGGAGCTTTTGAGGGCTCTAAGGTCAGCGTGGTGGGCAACCCGGTACGCGCTGAGATCATGGCCCTGCACGGCGCAAAGCATGACTTTAAGCGCGATGACGTGCTTCATCTGCTCGTGGTGGGAGGCTCCCTCGGGGCCCGCTATTTAAACGAGCATCTGCCCCTGTACTTTAAGACTTACGCGGAAAAGTCGGGCGCAAAGCTCTGCGTTACCCATCAGTGCGGCGCGGGCAATCAGGACAGGGTGGCCGCGCTGTACGCTGACGCGCCCTTTAAGGCCACGGTCAGTGACTTTATCCACGATATGCGTGAGGTTTACGCTAAGGCCGATCTCATCGTCTGCCGCGCCGGTGCCCTGACCGTCGCGGAGCTTACCTGCGCCGGCGTGCCTCCCGTCTTCGTCCCCCTGCCCACCGCGGTCGACGATCATCAGACCAAAAACGCCCTGAGCCTCGTTAAGGCGGGCGCCGCTAAGCTTATTGCGCAGAGCGAACTTAGCGAGGAGACGCTTAGCGCCACCCTGAATGAGTTAAATGACAGAGAGGTTCTGGAGCGCATGAGTCAGTCTCTCTACGCGAGCGCGCATTTAGATGCCACGGCGCGGGTCTGTCAGTTATTAAAGGAAATTGCCGGCGTGTAATGTATGGATACTCTGGATTCTGAACTTTTAAAGCATATCGAAACCACCGTGCCCCTCATGCACAAGGTGCACTGCATTCATTTCGTGGGCATCGGCGGCGCGGGTATGTGCGGCATTGCCGAGGTCCTGCGCAACGAGGGCTATGAGGTGTCAGGCAGCGATCTCTCCAAATCGGCCAATACCGACCGGTTGGAGGCCTTAGGCTGCCGCATCTGCATCGGGCACCGCGCCGAGAATATCGAGGGGGCCTCGGTGGTGGTCGTTTCCTCGGCCATTCACAAGGGCAATCCCGAAGTGGAGGAGGCCATCCGCCTGCGCATCCCCGTGGTGCGCCGCGCCGAGATGCTAGGCGAGCTGATGCGCTACCGTTACGGTATCGCCGTGGCCGGCACGCATGGCAAAACCACCACCACGAGCCTTATCGCTTCGATTTTCGCGAAGGCGGGCCTTGATCCCACCTTCGTCATCGGAGGTCTTTTAAACAGCGCCGGCACCAACGCCCGCCTCGGGCGCTCGCGCTATCTTATCGCCGAGGCCGACGAGTCGGACGCCTCCTTCCTGCACCTGCAGCCCATGCTGACCGTGGTGACCAATATCGAGGCCGATCATTTAGATACCTACGGGGGCGATTTCTCGCGCCTTGAGGATACCTTTATCGAGTTCCTCCACAATCTGCCCTTTTACGGCGTGGCCGTGGTCTGCCTTGACGATCCCACCATCAAGAAGCTGCTGCCACGTATCGGCCGCACCGTGGTCACCTACGGCACGGGCGAGGACTGTGACATCCGTGTCACGGACTATGTCGCCCATGAATACGGCTCCACCTTTACCCTGCAGCGCAGGGAGCGCGGCCCCTTAAAGGTGCAGTTAGCCCTCCCGGGGCTCCACATGGCCAAGAACGCCGCGGCCGCCTGCGCCGTGGCCATGGAAGAGGGCATTGAGGACGAGGCCATTCTCGAGGCGCTGCGCACCTTCGAGGGCGTGGGCCGCCGTTTCCAGCGCTACGGTCGTTACCGCTCCCCGCAGGGCGTCGTTTCCATCGTCGATGACTACGGTCATCATCCCTCTGAGGTCGCGGCCACCATCAAGGCGGTGCGCGAGGGCTGGCCTTCCCGCCGTCTCGTCATGATCTTCCAGCCTCACCGCTACACGCGCACCCGCGATCTCTACGAGGATTTCGTCAAGGTGCTGTTAAGCGTCGACGAGCTCGTGCTGGTCGAGGTGTATTCCGCGGGCGAGGAGCCCATTGTCGGGGCCGACAGCCGCCACTTATGCCGTTCCATCCGCTTAAAGGGCAAGGAACCCCATTACGCCGCCAATGTCGAGGAGGCCGCCGCCATTCTCGATGAGGTGGTGAAGGAGGGGGATATTGTCTTAACCCAGGGGGCGGGTAACGTGGTGCAGATCTGCCGTATCCTCACCTCGCGCTGGCAGAAGGCCTAGCGCAGGAGGCAGAGGTGGCAGCGAGGGGATTAAGCCGCGGCGCGCTCGTTATGCAGTGCCTGTTTTTAGCCGCGGTACTGCTTAGCTCTGTCGCGGGGGCCCTGTACCTCAGGGCCGCTGTCACCGCTCCTGCCCGCTTTCAGGTGCGCGCCGTCAGCGTGGACTCGGTTCCGGTCCGCGTCACGGTCCGTGAGGTCGCCGATATCCTCGGCAGGCACTGCGCGGGCCGTAACCTCATCACCCTTGATATGGCGCCCGCCCTTGAGGAGCTCAGCGCCCTGCCGTGGGTGGCGAAGGTCACGCTTGAAAAGCACTATCCCGACACGCTTGTAGCCCACGTCAGCGAGCATGTCCCCTCGGCGCTGTGGCGGGAGAACGGTTTATTTGACGCCCGCTCCCGTCAGGTCTTTTACCCGGGCGGCACGCCGGATTTTCCGCTCCTGCGCCTCATGGCTCCCCATGACAGCGAGGCTCCGGAGATCTATGATTTAGCCGTAAGCTTCATGGGAACGGTGCGTGAGTACCGCCTGCAGGTGGTAAGTGTCGGCCGTGACGGCGCGGGCGTCATCACCTTAACCCTATCCTCGGGCACGCGTCTTATCTTAGGCCGCGATAACGCGCAGCACGTGGCAGGTTACCGTCTCAGACGTTTTTTAGAGGCTGCCCGTCAGAGCGGTCTTAACTTCGCGGATCTTGATTACGCCGATCTGCGTTATGACAGCGGTTTTGCCGTGAAAGTGCGTGAGACGTCACCGTCCGCCGTAAAGCCTGCTCAAAATTAAAGGAGAACTTCATGTTTAACGCCAAAAAAGGTGACAGCGCGGATAAAAGCCGCTCTGAGAGCCGCGAGCTTATCGCTATCGACATTGGCACCTTTACCATCCGCATCGGCGTGGGCTTCGTGCACCGTGACGGTCAGGTGGAGATGACTTACTATTCCGAGGTCCCCTCCCGCGGCATGGTCGGGGGCTCGGTGGCCAATCTCTCCGATCTCGCCTCCGCGCTCTCCGAGCTCTCACAGCGCTTTAACGAGGAGAGCGGTTACGATCTCAATAACGCCGCCTGTATCATCGGTATCGCCGGCCGCCATATCGACTCCTTTAACAGCCGCGGCAACGCCACCATCATGGGCGGCGTGGTCTCGACTACCGACAGGCGTAAGGCCATCGACAATGCCTGCACCGTGCGCTACAAGGACAACCACCACTTAATTCACGGCATCCCGCGTGACTTCCAGGCCGACAGCATTCAGGGCATTACCGATCCCGTGGGTCTTTCCACCCCGCGTATCGAGGTCCTGGTGCACCTTATCACCTGCTCTGTCGATCAGGAAAAGAATCTGCGTGCCGCTATCGCCAAGATGAACCCGCGCACCTCCGTAAAACAGGTGATCTTCAACGGTATCGCCGCCGCGGACGCCGTCCTCGTCGAAAGCGAGAAGGATATCGGCGTCGCCGTCGTCGACATGGGCGAGGGCACCGTCAACGTCACCGTTTATGACAGAAAGCAGCTTATCATCTCCTTTGGCCTCGCTTTTGGCGGCGACAGGATGCGCCGTGAAATCGCGCAGCAGTTTGGCGTGAGCCTCAACGAGGCCGAGGATCTCAAGTATGACGCCTATGCCGCGCGCGATCTCATTCCCGAGGAAAAGCGCCAGGGGTATTTCCAGGTCACGGTCAAGGACTCCTACGGTAATGTCAGCGGTCAGATCCGCGTTCCCCTCTATGAGCTCGTGGGGATCGTGGAGGACAATTTAGTCGATATCTTCCGCGCTGTACGCGATCGTATCGAGGAAGCCGTCAAGGACGCTGTCCGTGACGATCCCGCCTTAAGCAACAGCGGGCTTAACTTAGGCGCCGGCTTCGTGCTCACGGGCGGCCTGTCGCGGATCCCGGGTATTTCCTACGTGGCCTCGCACGCTCTTTCCAACAGTCCTAACGGCCCCGTTTCTGTGCGCTTAGGCGCGCCCCGCGGAGTCAGCTTAAGCGCCCCGGAGGTAGATCCAGATAATAGGCTGTCCTTAAGTGACGCCGCCTGCGTGGTGGGCCTGTTGCGCTGTGCCGGTTTAGATCGCGATCTGCGGCAGAAGGAGACCGACGCGGCGATGGGCCGTAAGCAGCACAGCGGTCTCATCGGTTCCTTTACCGACAGGATACGTAACTGGTGGAAGCGGGAATTTTTATAGGGGTTCGGGCGCGGGACGCCGGATTGACCGCCCGATACAGGGGCGTACAATGAGAAAAGGCGTGTCGTAGAGCCTGAGCCGCAGGATTTGCGGGTGGCGCGTTGTTAAGGGCCTCTTAAGGGGCCTGAGCATGCAGTGGCTCCTTCATCTAAGGCGGGGGCCAGGTCACAAATTTGCGTCAGTGTGCGCTTTTTTTGTGTCACGTGTCATAATATATGACTAATTAGCGCTATTGAACGGAAAAACACATGAGCGAATTTAGTGTAGAGTCGGTTTCCAACACCGCAACGGATGCAGGTATTCATCAGTCCAAAAACTGCGTCATCCGCGTGTTAGGCGTGGGTGGCGGCGGCGGTAACTCGCTGCAGCACATGATCAATCAGAGCATTAACGGTGTGGAGTTTATCGCCGTCAATACCGATGCTCAGGCTTTAGGCAAGTCCACTGCCCCCTTAAAGGTGCAGATCGGCGTTAAGCTCACCAATGGCCTCGGTGCCGGCTGCGATCCCAACAAGGGCCGCAAGGCCGCTGAGGAGAGCAAGGAAGACATCAAGAAGCTCATTCAGGGCTCGGACATGGTCTTCATCACCGCGGGCATGGGCGGTGGCACGGGTACCGGAGCCGCTCCCATCATCGCCGAGATCGCCAAGGAAATCGGCGCCCTGACCGTGGCCGTGGTCACCAAGCCTTTCCGCTTTGAGGGCAAGCGCCACATGGTCAACGCCGAGGCCGGTATCAGCGAACTCTCCAAGCACGTGGATTCCCTCATCGTCATCGACAATGACAAGCTCTTAAAGAACCTCGGGGCCAATATCTCCATCGTCAACGCCTTTAACGAGGCCAATGACGTTCTCTTAAACGCCGTCAAGGGCATTACCGATTCCATTACCATGCCAGGTTACATCAACCTCGACTTCGCTGACGTGCAGACCGTCATGCGCGGCCGCGGTCACGCCATGATCGGCAATGGCGTGGGTCAGGGTGCCAATTTCGTCGAGGATGCCGTGCAGCACGCCATCCACTCGCCGCTTATCGAGCAGGTGGATATTTCCTCGGCAGCAGGTCTCCTCGTTAACGCCCGCGTCAACCCCAACTTCCCCATCGTCAAGTGGCAGGAGATCTGCGACGAGATCCAGTCCTACGCCGACGAGGAAGCCGACTGCAAGTTTGGCATGAGCTTTGATGACAAGATCGCCGAAGATCAGATCGCCATCACCATCCTCATTACCGGCATTTCCGGCTCCGATATCCCGGGAGCCGAGAGCCCGGCCGCCGTGGCCCGCGCTCAGGCCTCCATCCGCCGCAACAACAACCTCATGCAGCAGAATCAGTATGAAGGCGGCGGTCTTTTCCAGATGGCCCAGCAGCGTCCGCAGAGCGTGCCGCCCATGCAGCCTTTAAATCAGGGTGCCTCGGCCTTTACGGCAAGTCCTCAGGCGGGAGCTCCCCGCCCCCTGTTTGGCGCGCAGAGCCCCCGTCCCTTAACTGCCGATCCCGCTCAGGAGGCCTCGCCCTCGCCGGTGCAGATCGCCGCTACCGCCAATCTCTCGGCGCGTGACGACAATACCTTATGGGAAGTGCCGCCCATCCTGCGCAATAAGGGCGATTAAGCCTTAAGTGACGAAGATAAAGAGAGGCGCACCCGAGGGTGCGTCTTTCGTTCAGGGCCTCAAGACGTGACTGAGAAAGCGCCCTTAAAGCTCCCCCTGAAAAACGGGGCGCCTGCAGGATCTGAAGGCGACGCGGATCCGCCCTGCGATGCGGCGCGCAGCCGCAATATGGCCGCCATTCACAGCCGCGGTACCTCCCCTGAGCTCTTTATCCGCAGACTCCTGTTTAAACGGGGCTTTCGCTACCGCGTGACCCCGCGTAAGCCGTGCGGGCATCCCGATCTCTATCTGGCCCGCTACCGCGCGGTGATCTTCATCCACGGCTGTTTCTGGCACCGTCACGCGGGCTGTAAACTGGCCTCCACCCCTTCCACGCGCCGTGAGTTCTGGAACGCCAAATTCGCGCGCAATGTCGCGCGCGACGCTTTAGTTAAGGAAACGCTTTTAAAGGAGGGGTACCGTTACCTCGTTATCTGGGAGTGCACCATACGCCGCATGCGCAAAGACGGGGCTTTCTGCGCTGAGGTAGTGGACAAAATCGCTGCCTTTATTCAGGGCGATACGCCGGAGCTTGAGCTTTAGTCAGAAAAGCTCCTTCAGGACACGCTCAGCATTGCAGGGGACAGTGGGGGAGGAGCATAGCTCAAGGCAAAGAGGCGGCTCGGGAGGCACGCAGCCTGACAGGAAGAGGGAGCCCTGACCCGGCACGCCCCGTCTTCAGATATGGCACGAAATCTGCATCTGTGAAGGTATCTGAAGACAGATGACGTTTTTTACACGCAGAGGTGGTTATGGACAAGTTGCTGTGGGTGGCGATGTCAGGAGCTAAGGAAAATTTCCATAGCTTAGGCGTGCGCTCCAATAATTTAGCTAACGCTTCCACGACCGGTTTTAAGGCCGATTTTGAAAACAGCCGTGCCATGTCGGTCTTTGCCAACGCCTATCCCACGCGCGCCTTCGCCATGACCGAGAGGCCGGGTTACAACCTCTCGGGAGGCGCTTTACAGACCACGGGACGGGCCCTTGACATCGCCGTCTCAGGCGATGGCCTCCTTGCCATTCAGGACGCGCAGGGCAATGAATGCTATACGCGCTTTGGTGCTCTGGAGTTAGACGAGAACGGGGTCTTAAGAACCCAGAACGGTCATCCCGTCCTTGACGAGGACGGGGCACAGATCGTGCTGCCGTTAAATCTTGAGGACGTGATGATCTCCAACGACGGCATGATTTCAGGCCGCGCCGCGGGCGCGGAGCTTAACGCCACCGAGGAATTTCAGCGTCTGAAGCTGGTACGCGCCTCGCAGGGAGAGATTGAAAAGGGCTATGACGGCTTTTTCCGCTCCCGCGATGGCACGCTTCTTGCTCAGGATCCTGCCGTGGAGGTGCGATCGGGAATGCTGGAGGCTTCCAACGTCAATCCCGTCGAAGAACTGACATCCTTAATCCGCATTCAGCGTCAGTATGACATGCAGGTAAAGATGATGGAGACCGCCAACAACATGGATCAGGCTCAGAACAGCCTGCTAGCTTACGAATAACGGAGGAGATGTGTCATGATTCCGGCACTCTGGATTAGTAAAACCGGTCTTGATGCCCAGCAGACCAATATCTCTGTGACATCGAATAACCTCGCCAACGCCTCGACGGTGGGCTTTAAGCGCAGCCGCGCCATTTTTGAAGACCTTCTCTATCAGAAGGTCAATGCGCCCGGCGGCCGTTCCACGGCGGACGCGTATCTGCCCGAGGGCTTAATGCTCGGTGCCGGTGCGCGCGTGGTGGCGACCTCGCGTAATTTCACGCAGGGCGACGTGGAGACCACGGATAACAGCTTTGATCTCATGATTCAGGGCCGCGGTTTCTTCGAGATTGAAATGCCGGACGGCACTACCGCCTACACGCGTAACGGTCAGTTCACCAAGAACGAGGAGGGCACCATCGTCACGGCGCAGGGCTATCCGCTCTTACCGCAGATCCAGGTGCCTGAAAACGCCATCTCCATGACGGTAAGCCAGGACGGTCAGGTGTCGGTGGAGCTGCCGGGCGAACCCGTGGGTCAGGATTTAGGCCAGATCACGGTTACCGATTTCATCAATCCCGCAGGCCTTGAGTCCATCGGCGATAACCTCTACTTAGAGACCGCCGCCTCGGGCGCTCCGCAGCAGGGGATCGGCGGTGAGGACGGTATGGGCACCATCCGCCAGGGCATGCTCGAGTCCTCGAACGTCAAGGTGACCGAGGAGCTGGTGAACCTTATCGCCGCGCAGCGTGTCTACGAGATGAACTCCAAGGTGCTGACGACGGTGGACGAGATGATGGGCTCGCTCATCTCCTCGACGTAAGGTTTAGCTTAGAGTGAGTGTGAATGTGAAGAGTGAGGTGCAAAATGCGTAGGTTTTCTCTTATCGCCATGGCCTTAACGGCAGTTTTTGCCCTGCAGGGCTGTGCGCTCAACACCTTTGAGCCCAAGCCCGACGATCCGGCTTACGCTCCGGCCCTGCCCGAGGAGGATCTTACCTCGGCGGTGCCGACGGGCTCCCTGTTTAATCCCTATTCGACCAATAACGGCCTGTATACCGATACCCGCGCGCATAAGGTGGGCGATCTCATCTCGGTGTATCTCGAGGAATCTACCTCGGCGAGCAAGAACGCCGCCACGGACCTAAACCGCGACAACAGCATGAGTATCGGCAACTTCATGGTCGGCGGCCGTCCCATTACCATCAAGGGCTACGACACCTCGATTGGCCTCTCGAACAGTTCCGCTTTCTCGGGAGCCTCCGACGCCTCGCAGAGCAACAGCCTCTCAGGTCAGATTTCCGTCTCCGTCATCAAAGTGCTCGCGAACGGCAATCTCATGGTGCGCGGTGAAAAATGGCTCATGTTAAATAACGGCAATGAGTACGTGCGCGTCACGGGTATTGTAAGATCGGAAGACGTGAGCTCGGATAACACCATCTCCTCGCAGCGCATCGCCAACGCCCGCATTCAGTACGGCGGCACCGGTGATTTCGCCTCCACGCAGGAGCGCGGCTGGTTATCCCGCTTCTTTAACAGCGCCTTCAATATCTTCTTCTAGGAGGTAAGGCTATGCGTAAGTGGTGGATTTCATTAATGGCCGTGATGCTCTGCGGCCTTGTCGGCCTGAACAGTGCAGAGGGCGCGCGTTTAAAGGACCTGGCCTCGGTCGAGGGCGTGCGCGCCAATCAGCTCGTAGGCTACGGTCTCGTGGTGGGCCTGGCCGGCACCGGCGAGAAGAACAACGAATTCTCCGAGCAGAGCTTCCGCTCCATGCTCAACAATTTCGGCATCAAGGTCAGCGAGAATACCTCGCTCAACATCAAGGACGTGGCTCCCGTGGTGGTGCACGCCGAGCTCCCGCCCTTCGTCAAGCCCGGTCAGGAAATTGACGTGACCGTCTCGGCTATCGGCGAGGCCACCTCGCTGCGCGGCGGTTCCCTGCTGCAGACCGTGCTCAAGGGCATTGACGGCAATGTCTACGCCGTGGCGCAGGGCTCCCTGGTGGTCGGCGGTCTGGGTGTCGAAGGCGCAGACGGCTCGCGCGTCGTCGTGAACACCCCCACCGTGGGCCGTATCTCCAACGGCGCCATCGTCGAGAGGGCGGTGCCCAATAACTTCGCCACCTCCGATGCCATCGTCTTTAACTTAAACCGCCCCGACTTCACATCGGCCCGCAACGTCGCCGAAACCATTAACGCCATTTACGGTGACGGTGCCGCAGTAGCCCAGGACGCCGTGTCCATCCGCGTCGGTGCCCCCCGCGATCCCACACGCCGCGTCGAGTTCCTCTCCGCCCTTGAGAACCTTGAGGTGGAGGAAGGCGAGGATCAGGCCAAGATCGTGGTCAATTCCCGTACCGGCACCATCGTCATCGGCTCGCAGGTGAAACTTAAGCCCGTCGCGGTCACCCACGGCGGCCTCACGGTCACCGTGACCGAGGATCCGCAGGTCTCGCAGCCCAATTCCTTCTCGCAGGGCCGTACCACGGTGGTCCCGAACAGCAATATCGAGGTGACGCAGACGCAGCGCAAGATGTTCAAGATGGACACCGGCACCACCCTCGATGATCTGGTGCGCGCCGTCAATGAAATCGGCCTTGCCCCCGGTGATCTCATGTCGGTTCTCGAGGCTCTCGATCAGGCGGGTGCCATTGAGGGCAAGCTGGTCATCATCTAAAGCTTTCACACACCACTTACTCTTCACATCAAGGGGGCGCAGGCCCCCTTTTCTTATGGAGGGGGCGCTGTCATTTAAGTGACGGATGGGCTTTTCCCCGGGCGTCTTTTCACCCTTAAAGGCTCTGACAGGACATCACGGCTGCAGGAGACAGGCAGGTGAAGCTCTCCCTGTACTAAGACACCTTTTGCGCAAGAACCGACAAGAAAAAACCTTTAATTTCAAATAATTAATACCTATAAAAACTCTTTCTTAAAAAGAATCTATACGGACTTGCGTTTTTTTTTTAGGTATAGCGTTTATTCGCTTTAAAAACGGGCAGGAAGCCTGCCCTTCTTAAAGCCCCTTCAGTGCAGCTTTTTGGGAGAGTGCCTGAAGGAGGGAGAGCCTCTTTGGAGGCTATGAAAATCACACATATTTTGGGTAAATTTCAATGAAGCAATCAAGAAGCGCGTTAACCATGCTGTTAAACGCTTTTAAATCCATCTATAAGCAGGCCTATGTGAAGGGCATTGCCTCCGCAGTGGTTCTGACAGCGGGTCTGGCTGCCGGTCAGGCAGGCGCCACAGCCGTCGATTTTTCCTCTGTAACCGCCGGCCAGGAAATCGAGATTGACGGAGACGGTACAACTCTTGAGCAAAAAACTTCGGTTGCTGACAAAAACGATGTCGCCTTCACAGTCAAGGTGACGGGCGGAGAGACTTCCACCAACTACGTCTCCGGCGGCGGTTCTGCCGCGACCGAAGTTGCCCTTGGTGCGTCAGACTGGATTGTCGAGACCTCTAATGAGAGCCATGGCTTTGCCGTTAACGGCGGAACCTCCGGCGCAACCCTCAGTATCAACAGTCTGGCTGTCAACAAGGGTACTGTCGAAATCACCAAGGGCACCGTTAAAGCCGCTCTGGAACTCAACACCCTTTCCGTAGGTAATGCCACTTCTGCCGTTGACCTTGGAGAGGTGAGCGGTACCGTGGAAGTCAACGGGACAGTCGGTACTCTGAATACAACCGATAATGACGGCTTTGCCAAGTCCACCGTCATCAACCTCAACAACGGCGGTAAGATTGATTTCACGGCCGCTCAGGACAGTGCGGCAGACGCTGTCCTACAGGGTGCCACCCTGAACATGCAGGGCGGTTACCTTAACGTTGCTCAGGGTTCCGGCGGTACCGTCAATGTGGCGCAGGGCACCATGCAGGGAGGCGGAATTTCCGTTGCCTCCGGCGGTACCCTGAACCTGACCCTTGCCGACCTGAAGACCTCTGCTGATACCTACAAGGAGAAGACCTTCACCGTCAACGGCGGCACCATTGACGTGGCCGGCACTCTGGCCCTCTCCGGCGGCAGCGCCAAAGGCGAGGCGGTCTTTAATTTCTCGGCTGAGGACGTGGTACTGAAGGCTTCCGGTGAGTCTGTAACTGCAACGCCCTCCATCACCGTGACGGGTAACACTAACACCACTACCCTGGTGCTCTCCACGGATAACCTTGATGAATATCTGACCGATGACGATGCAGGCGAAGACGCTGATAATTCAGGTGGTATCAGCGTTCAGTCCAAAGGCGTCCTTGAGCTCACCGACGCCGACGGCGACTACCTGAAGAGCCTTATCTTCTCAAACAGCGCTGCTGCCGGCAAGGTAAACATGGCTGACGGCTCCATCCTCAGGGTGGGCAACGTCACCCTGGACGATAACATCTCTGATAGCAACGCCTTCTCCGGCGCGTTTGCCGCCTCAGAGCTCACCCTGGACACGGGCAATTCCGAGAGAACGGATCTGCAGGATTTCCTCGGCACTAACTCCGACGGCATTATCGTCTCGGACAGCCTGAAAGTTACCGGCTCGGATACCTTCACCCTTAACGCCAATGCCCTTTTTGACACCGGTGAGACCTATGCCGGCGAGAACGGCGGTCTGACCGGCACCATCACGGCTGAGAGACTGCTCGTCTCCGGCGGTAACGTCACCGTAAAGGGCAAGTGGGACGCGGACACCGACATCACGGTATCCGGCAGCAGTACCCACAACCTCTATGTGGGCAGCGGCGGCTATGCGGAACTTGACATGTCGGGACAGACCCTGACCCTCGGTGCCTCCGGTGCCCTTACCGTTAAGGGAGAGGCCGGTACCGCGGAGCAGGACAAGTCTGCCACCCTTGATATCTCATCGGGCACGCTGACCGTTGACCCGGCTATTTCTGCAGACGACCAAAACGCCAATATTAAGGTTCTCGACTACGGCACGCTGATAGTCAGCGCCGATGATCTTGAGGCTCTGGTGGCAGCTCCTTCCACCGACACCTCGGGCGCCACCGTCCTCGTCAGCGGCTCCGCTAATGCGGACGGCACCCTGGCCGTCAATGAGGATCTGGAGCTGGCCTTTGAAGATCTGGGCAGCACCACCGTGGCCAACAAAATCAACGTCTCCGGTAACGGTGTGTTAGAGGTTAACGGCACTCTCACTCTTGAGAATCCCGCTAAAGCGACGGCTGCCGGCAATCTCGCCGTCGGCGGCACGGTCAGGGCTGACTCTCTCGTGATTAACGATCTGAAGTCTCAGGCTGACAGCCGGGAAGATGACCCCGCTACCAACGGCAGCGTAACCATCAGCAAGGGCACATATGAGATTGCAGGCGACATCACCTCGGTAAACGACACGCTGGTGATTTCCGGCTCTGCGGCTAATGCCGCAGCCACCCTGAATCTCGCCGCTGACGGCACCGCCTCCGTGGAGCCGGATTTACTGATTTCAGGCGGCGCGGCTAATGCTTCCGAGCTTAACATCAAGAGCGGTGAGTGGACTCTGGCGGGCGTGACCGTAGCCTCCGGCTCCATGACCGTAGGCCAGGCAGCCGCAACGGGCACTGAGGCCTCTTCCGCCTCCGTCGAGGCCGACTCCCTGACCGTTTCCAATGCCACCGGCACCGTGAACATCGTAAAGGACTCTTCCGCAGACTTTGATACTGCTGACCTGACCGCGGGCGGTGCAGGCAAGATTACCGTGAACGGCACCCTGACCTTTAGAGGTGAGGTGCAGACTGATGTGGGCGGCAAGGTCACCGGCTACGGCGTGTCCTTAGGCGATGGCGTGGTGCAGGTCAATAACAACGCCACCCTTACCCTGGGCGACACCGCCTTAAAGGGCATGCTCGAGGATGGCGAGTACAATACTGACTTCGGTTCGGTTGACGGGCAGCAGGGCAGCAAGGTCGTGCTTGACTATGCCGACAACAGCCTTGGCGCCATGAAGGCTGATGAAGCCCAGACCATTCTTAAAGGCCTCTTAGGCGCTGAGGAAAGTGACGGCTATCTCATTGAAGGCGTCGTCAGCACCGGCAACCGCAGTCTTGAGGGCGTGAACGTCACCAACAATCAGATTGAGTGGGATGACGTGAAGATGTGGGCTCAGATGGGCTTCACTAATGACGCCCTGGAACAGGCCAGCGTCACCAAGGTAAACGGCACCGATACCGTCAAGGGCTCCTTCGGCTCCCTGACCATGGGCGAGGGCTCGACTGTCATAGCCGGCAACCTCATCCTCGGCAACGCCGCGGGTAACACCGTCGCGGGTAACTTTGTCACTGGCGCTGACGGCAAGGTTGGTAACATCGACGTGGCCGCAGGTCAGTTTGTGACCCTCGCTAACGGCGGCACGGTTGGTGACGTGAAGCTGCAGTCAGGAGATGCCAACGGCTATGACACCGTCCTCAACGTCAACAATACGGATTCCTCCGTAACGGTGATTAACTCCCTTGGCGTAAGCGAGGCCTTTACTGACGGCTCTGCCGTTGCCAACATCAATGGCGGCACCACCACCGTGACCGAAGACATCACCGGTCTTGACGAGGTCAACGTCAACGGAGCTCTCAATGTCGGAGGCGATATTGATGCCGGCATTCTGGATATCGAGAACGGCTCCGTAATCTCATTAGGCGAAGGCCGTGACCAGGGCGACGTGACCGTGGAGGGGCTCTATCTCTCCGCCGGCACTTCCCTTGTCACTAACGTGCTGACCTTCGGGAGCGCCGACAACCCGGACACGTCCTTTGACGAGGCTGTCTACGGCGACGCAAACAGCAGCTTCATTGAAGGCTCCGTCACTGCTCAGGACATTAAGGTGCAGGACAATCTCGTGATTGCCGGCGGCTCCGTGTCCGCGGACGCCATGACCGTGGATGCTGACTCGATGGTTATCGTGGGCGTGGATTCCCTCCCCGAGGACGATGAGTCCACCACTGAGATTGACGAGTCCGCCTTCAGCGCCTCCGGTCTGCTGACGGTCGGCACCCTCACTCTCAACGGCACCCTGGTCGTTGACCCCGAGTGGAGCGAGCCCACCGCCTATGCCGTGTTTGAGCGCTTTGACGATGCCGTCAACAGGGAAGATATCGTCGGCACCGCTGACGGTTCCATTTTCGTGGGCAAAAACGCCGTGGCCGGCGCCGGCTTCAGCGACGTAGCCGACGTTCAGGCTCTGGTGAGTGAGGCCACCGGCGGTGCGGGTCTCTCCGAGAACGGCATCACCTCGATGCTGGTCCTCGGCAAGCCCATGAGCGTGAGCGCCAACGGTGAGATTGTCCTTACCAGCGAACGTTACGACGACTTCCAGGACGCCACCCCTGCTCACACTAACAATTACTTAGGCTCCACCTCCGCCATCGTCGTGGATATGGACACCCTGGTGAATGAGGACGGCACCCTTAACACCGCCCTGACCTTCGAGGACGGCGACGTCACCATTGACGCTCCCGTGGATGAGGACGGCAATAACGCCAGCGTCATCATCACCGGCGACTACACTCCCGGCACCGTGGTCAGCATCTTCAACGATGACGAAAATAACGGTGTGAACATCGCCGAAGGCGGTACCGTTACCGTTCAGTCCGCCAACGGCTTCTGGGAATACGACCTTGAAGGCGATAACACGGGCGACAGAGTGACTCTGGATGTGGACCGCGAGAAGGCACGCGGCATTCTCTCCGGCGCTTCCGAACCGGTCTACAGGCACTTAATGGCCTACGCCACCGGCCTCAGGAACTTTGATGCCGACACCACGGCCGAGGGCTATGAGCCTCAGCACGTCTATGCCGAGACCCGTACCGTGGCCGCTGACGCGACGGCAGAGCAGATTGCCGCCCTGACCGAGGCCGGCTTCACCGACGTCGCCACCAACAGTGACGGCTCTAAGGTTTACGCGAAGGCCCCCAGCAGCGAGTTCCTGAACCGCGTGCTCTCCACCGGCAACGGCTCTGACGCCGAGTCCGTGGCCCGTTTAGCCGTCTATGGCGGTGCGGCCGAGGTGGCTCTGGCCGCTTCCTCGGTGACCAGTGACGCCATCGCCTCGCGCATGGGCATGGGCAATCCGAACGGCAGTCTCGTCATGGCCGATAACGAGAAGGGTGCCGGTCTGTGGTTAGCTCCCGTGTATAAGAACCACGAGTCCGACGACTTCGACGCAGAGGGCGTGAACTACGGCGTTGACCTCGACCTCACGGGCGTGGCCCTGGGTGCCGACTACACCTTCGGCTCCAATGTCCGCGGCGGTGCCATGTTTGCCGTGGGTTCCGGTGATGCCGACGGTCAGGGTGCCGGTTCCGCCGTGTCCAACGACTTCGACTTCTGGTCCGTGGGTGTCTACGGCGGCTACGCCTATGAGGCCTTCAGCTTAACCGCTGACCTCTCCTGGACGCAGGTGGACAACGACATCGACGCTAACACCGCCGCTGCCGGCAAGGTCTCCGCCTCCATGGATGCCGATGTCC